>CAZJFT010000008.1:0-25798 GCA_964545585.1 uncultured Methanosarcinales archaeon | reverse complement strand
TTAGTGATAGATTATGATTATAATTTTTAATCAATTATCAAATTTTTTTGATTGTCTTTTTAAATGTATTTGATTAAAATATTTAAGAAATTCGTAAATTTTATTTTTTTATTTAATTTTTTTATAGATCAAACCATTATTATTAAAACTTTTAAGCAAAAAGCATAATTTTTTAATAGATTTGTAAGATAAATTCTTATTCTAAATATATTGGTATTGCTAATAAATTTTAATCACATATGCCTTATTTTATAGACAAACACAAAATTTATATACTTTGGGTTTCCTAAGTATACAAAATCTCTTGCTTGAGGTCAGAAAATGCTAAAAAAAGTGCTCAAAAAATCAGATAAGGCAGCAATATATGTAAGGGTAAGTACTGAAGAGCAAGCAAAAGAAGGGTTTAGTTTGGCAGGGCAGGAGCAAGCATTAAAGGATCATGCAAAAATGCTTGGATATACAGTTTACAAAATTTACAAGGATGAGGGAAAATCAGCAAAAGACATGCATAGGCCTGCAATGCAGCAAATGTTAAAGGATGCAGAAAAACGATACTTCTCAGCCATAATCGTTTACAAGCTTGACAGGTTCTCAAGAAGCTTAAAGGATTTGATATTAACAATCGAGAAATTGAAAGAGATTGATGTAGACTTCGTTTCTGTACAAGATCGGATAGAGACAGCTTCCGCTTCAGGCAAGCTTATGTTTCATATAATATCATCATTTGCAGAGTTTGAAAGGGATATAATAAGCGAAAGAACACGTTTCGGGATGGCGGAGAAGGCAAAAGAGGGTGGAGTAGTAAGCAAGGCACCGCTCGGGTATACCATAATTGAAGGAAAATTAGTCATTGATCAAGTCCAGGCAGAAAAAGTGAGTATAATATTTGATGACTATATGAATTCTGGGCAAAGCCTCAACAAGATAGCGAAAAAACATGGTTTGACTGTGCGTGGATTGCTTAAAGTATTGCAGAACAGGACATACATTGGAGAGATAAAGTTCAAGGAATCATATGATGGACAGCATGAATCGCTTATTGACAGACAGGTTTTTGATTCTGTGCAGGCAAAACTTGAAAGTGAGAGTTCAAATAGGGCAAAGAAGAAGTATGAGAACATATTGAAAGGATTGACTGGAGATAAAGGCATTATAGTTAAACTATCAGATTCGTTAATGAAAAAAGAGTTCACCCTAGAAGAAAGAGCATTACTTACTGGCACTCTGAAGGACGCAATAACAGAAATGTTAAGGCAAGAAGGCTTCTCTGAAGATGAAATATTCTACAATCGAGTCTATGTGAATGCGGACAGGCCAGATATCTCTGCCGTAAGTGAAGACCATAAAGTGTTCGTGATGCTCAATTCGGAAGAGGTCTATAATGTCAATCACTACTTGAGTAATGACATAGAATTATGGATAATAAAAGATAAGGTTTATGTGTTCAAACCCTAGAATATCGTCCCTTTCTTCTCTCCGATACGTATATCCTTATAAGAAGTGATCTTTCTCTTAGTCAAGTTATCAATTATAGTTATGGTTATTCGTGTAGGCAATGGTTTAGGCCCCCCTACCCCCGAAGTATAGAATATCTTGACTTTAGACAAATCAATATTTGGATCAGCAAAAGGCGAAATTGTTGTGTGCTTTCCAGAACTTCTCATAACTGGCTTTCCGCCATATGGATCGCCTACTGTTATCTCATAATCATAATCAATCCTTCCAGATGTATCATCAATATTCCTTACAGTGAACACTACCCTTTGCTCTTTGTCATTAGTCAATTCATCAGGAAGATTCACCTCAACACTAGGCGCCCTTGTAGCAACAGCCGCAGGACCACCAGCAGTCAACATCAAAGGATTTATTTTGATATCTACACTATCAATGAGTTTTGTCCCTGATAATTGATTCCCATGCTCATCCCTCAATAAGACTACTAATTTCTTATACTCTGATAGATTGAGTGATGGATCTTTTTTCCTGATAAGATCCCTGATTGGAAGCGAAAGTTTGATTATCGGTTTATCATAAGTCCTTGTGTTCAATTCTATTGCATTATTAGAATCCTTCTGCAAGAAAATGCTTGCCCTATACTTAGTTATATTCTTTATTTCAAACACTAAAGGAACTAGATCCGCACCTGCAAATGTCTTGCCGAAGTCGCCCTTGTTTGTTATCTTAATCTCAGGAGAAGATGTGTGTGGTGTTAATAATCCTTTAATGCCCTTTTCCTCTTCTTTCTTTGCTTCAGGGGTACCTGGAATGATATTACCTGTCGCTACTGGCGGCCTTATCTCTATTCCCATTATTCTTTGAGTATTATCGACAACTGGTTGTCCCTTGCTGTCTTTGAGCTGCTTACGGTTTCCCCTGTTGTTATCATACAATACCACAAATATATCATATTTTCCTGGAGGAAGCTGTTTGCCTGGCTTATTTATCAACAGGTTTGGAATGGTGTGCTTGTCAAAACGGATGTTCTGATCTACAAACAAGTCTATCCTTTTCGGACCTGCACCTATTGTGTTCGCGAATACATAACATGAATAAGGAGTAGCCACATTCTTAGTCTCAAATATCAATTGTATAGGTGCACCTTGATAGAATACCCTGTTCATAAGGTTAGGATATCTTATATTGACCTGTGGCTCTTCTGCTGCAGATACTGTTGATCCACCGCCTGTACCGGATATTGTGGTTATGATTATGTCTGGGATGTTTGTGTTTTCTGATGCTAACTCTTGTGCTGCCTTGACTATTTGTCCGGCATAATTCGTGTCTTTAGTCTTCTCTGCAGTGATTGTTGTATGCTTGACTGTTTCTGTAACTATCTGCTGTACAAATATTCCTTTTTTTGAGTTCAACTCATTCTGTATGTCTTTAGGGTTCATGGTGTTACCATTGCTCTTGGAGCACTATGAGTATTATAATCTGTTCTTGCCTGTATCTCATATTGGATTATCGCTCTTCTCAAGCGTGTATTCCTTGTAGCATTAGCAGCCAACATTCCTAGGTGTGTTGGTGTCAATGTTCCATATCCTGGATGTGAATGTATTGCAGTAAGTATTGTGTTCACGTCTGTTGCGGCTTGCAGCATCTCATCTCTTGCAGTTATCAAAGCAGCCCATTCTCCAGCCGTAGGTTCTGCTGCAGGATTCCTTGTCCTGAATGCATCATAATGCATCTGGATGATTGTGCCGAATATCAATGCATATCTTTGATACTTATTAGCAAGATTTGTTATTGCAGTATCAAGATTATTAGTTATTAAACTAACTAAGTCTCCTGGTGCTGTTCCTCCGCCTCCTCCTCCACCGCCATGGCCTGGGCCGACTGTGAAGTTTCTTGCTGTGCTCTGCGCGAATATTGCATTCGTGCCGCCAAAGAATCCTCTCTTCAAAGCATTTATCTGTATTACATTTGTTCCTGTCCTTGCATCTGTTCCAGCAACAATAGGTACAGGGAATACTTGGTTTCCTGCAACTTTAGACACTACGCCCCCAAATCTTGTCCCATTAAGTAATACTTCATAATCATAATTAGTATTGAATCCGCCGCCTGAGACATTGAACGCTACCCTAATATTGTCTCCACCATTGAAATGCTGCCCTTCTGTGGGACTTGTTATGTCAATAGTTCCTGGAGTGGCAGTCCTTCTACCTCCACCGCCACCTGTTATGGGTGTAGGTGTTGTTGTCCCTAATGATGAGCCTCCTCCATCTGAGGATCCATTACCTTTGAACATCCCGACAAGTTTTATTATGAGGACAACAAATGATATTATCATAGCTATCTGCACCAATGCTGCAAGGAGTGGCGCATTCGTCTCGAGCCAATCATATAATGGCTTGAACATGCTCATCAAGAATGCATACATTATAAGGAATGCTAATGAGAAACTTGCTCCCGCATCATTAAATACTCCATTAAACAAATTGTATAATAGAATGAAAAGCACGAACATTAATACTATCGCACCTATAGGCATCAAGCTTCCAAGCCTGAAACCTGTATTCGATTCCATCAATGCCATCGCAAAAGTCAATGCTAAACCAATAGCGACAGCAACAAGTTTACCTTCCTTCTTGCCATACGCTTTCACGTAAACCATCTGTGCTAATCCAAGGAATAACAATAAGTAAAGAACTGCATCAATGAACAATGAATAAGTCTCATAAATCTTCCCTACATCAGTTCCCCTGAACGGCTGGAGCACAGAGTCAAGAATATCTATGGCATAAACGCTTTGTATACTTAAGATTAAGAATAATGCTGCAAACAATCCGAACAATAATCTCTTATTCATGTTTTTTACTCATAATTTGCTGAATTACTTTTTAAAATTTACTCTTTCAAGGTCTTGATTCAATGTATTGAGGTTCTGTGTCTGTTGTGCCGCGACTGTCTCCATCTTAGTGGCCGCATTCTCAATCTTTGTAGTCTCTCTTGTACGTATCTTTGTCATCGTATCAAGCGCCCTCTTCAATGAATTTATTACCTTGTCCTGTGTATTCTTCAATCTCTGGTTCTCCTGTACCATCTTGCTCAATTCGTTATTCAGGTCTGCTTCTGTCTTGTTAATCTGGTTTATCGTCTGGTTGATGACCTGTTGTCTCTCTTGCGATGATGTCTTTGACATCGTGTCTATTGCGCGGAGTATCTTTGCGATATTCTCTGATTGTCCTGTCTTGTCAAAGCTTGCACTCTTCTTCAGGTTCTCATACTGTTGCTCTACCTGCTCGCTGCTCTTTGTCAATCCATCTATCGCATTGCCTAATTGTGATGATTGTATGTCTAGCTTCTGGAAGTCATCAAGTATAGCTTTTATGTCCTTGCTGAACAATTGTATAGTCAGGGTATTGATATTCGATACCTGCAAGAACATCCCTTCTATAGCTATTTGGCTCTTCATTATCAATTCCTCAACTCCTGCAGTATCTTCCTTCTCAACCCTGTATGATACGCCGCCAATCTTTTCTATTGCTCCCTCTAGATTCTTGATATACAAATCATATTGCTTTGCATCATTGAATGCATCATTGACTTTCTTGCTCAAATCTTGTTGGAACGTTATCTGATCAGAAACAATCTTCTTTATCTCAGATATGGTCTTATCGACAGCACCGATGTATTGCTTTATGAAGACTTCAAGTGAAGACTTTATCTTTGCCTTATTTATGGATACGAGCCTTATGTTTGCATCAATCTTGTTTGCAGCCTCAACCTTGTTCTGCTTCAATTGGTTCATCGCAACGACATTCTTTGCAGCCCTTGCAGCCATGATCTGCTCATCCCATCCCTTATTAGAGTTTGTCTTTGCTTTCTTCAAGTCATCCAACGCCTTGTCCATGTGCTTCAATACTTCTTGACCCATGTCTTTAGTGACCTGTTTCTCTATGTATGCGATATAATGCTCCGCTCTCTTAGTTCTTTTAAGAACATCCTCGACTTTCTTCACATTCTCCAAAATATTGTTCAAGAGTTCCACTCTTGCTTTTATCGTGTTTTTCTGGTTCTGCTCTAATGCAATCCCTACATTGGATACTTCCTTGAGATACTTCTTTATGTAATCATGCATGACTGCATCGACATTAGGATCGCCGGCCCTGTTCATGATGTTGTTTATCATGTCTGAATCACTGACGAGCTTACTCATTATCTTCTCTTCATTGATATTCTTTGCCTCTTCAATCTTCTTCTCTGCTTCTAATTCATCGGCTGTCTTCTTTGCTTCTGCTATAGGCACTTCTGAGTCTTCCTCAAGCTTCGTCTCTTCAGCCGCTTCTTCAAGCAATTCCTTCTCTCCCTTATCTTTTGTGGTCTTGCTCAATTCCTTATCTACATCTTGGATATTGTTAGCTGCACCTGTCCCTCTAGGGAAATATGTCTTTAAGTCTGCTGTCTCAGATAATGATGGACCGTCTCTTCTTCTTTTGAACATATTTATTGCACCAGGTATAACTCCTATGAACGCGACTGCTTGCACTAATCCTATGCCTGCTTCCACTGTCTCATTCTGTGCAACTTGCTCTCTTACTGAATTGTTTGAGAATATCAATCCTGTCATAAGGAATACCGTTATAGCGAATGGCACCCAGAAATGTCCAGTCAACTTGTTCATCACATAATATAAGAAGAATCCTACGATTAGCATTGCCAGGATGAATGCATACATAGATAATGCAACAACCAATCTCCACTTGTACATATACTCGAAACCTGTCATAGCTAATGCAAGAATCACTCCAACAGTTATCGGCACGAGTTTGCTGTCCCCGAAGACTTTTCCTAGGGCCCACATCGATATACCGATGAATAGTATGAAGTATATGACTGCATCGATGAATGGATAATAAAGTGGATCATTGATGTACCTGCCAAAGTCCAATCCCTTGAATACATTCATTATCGGTGCGAGAATGTCTGCGGCCATTACAGAACTTATATTGATTAGAACCATGAATGCAAATATTGCTAGAATCCACTTCTTGTTCATCAATTCACCTTACACCCTTTGTAGTCAATTCTTTAGAATACTAATATATAAATCTTTTGCTATTTTATATATGGGTTGTGCTTAGAAATAAATTAAAAAATGAAGAATTAATAAAAATTGAAAAAATACTTTTTAATTATTTTGCTGCTGGGCATCCGCTCATTGGCAAGTTTGCGATGAAACTGATGTTACATGCAAGTATCTCCCAGATGAATGGTGCAGCCATCACTAATACGCCGATTATTATCGTGTGTGGCAGTTTCTCTCCGACTTTTCCTGCTACTGCTGCTGCAGCGCTTATCTTTGCCATAGCAATTATACCGACAACAACTCTTATTCCTATATCAAGCCATAGGTTCTCTGCCATCCCAAACAATCCTAGGACCCATCCGATATTCATTGAAATGAATAAGAATACGAACATCACTGGCAATGCATGCAATCCATGCTTAAGCCATCCCATCCCTGCTTCATCCTGGTGGACGAATATCAATTCTAGAATACCTAAAACTATCCCTAGGACAAGAACCGGTATTATCGCGAAATCAGCCATCTAATCACCTTCTTTTTAATTAATATATAAACTTTAGAATAAGAGATATAAAAATGTTTTCTTTTAGTGCCTTCTTCCTGTGTTGTTCCTTATTATCCTAGGGCTCTTTTTCATAGGGATATTCTGTTGGAATAATGGTTGATTATTGTAATACATTTGTGGATAATAGTTATTATTATGATTTTGTCTATAATATGGTATCCCTATTTGCGCATTGAAGTATAGATGATATCTTGGCAGATCATTCATGTGCAGATAGAATTCAATCCATGCACCTCTCTGCATCCTCCTGAAATATAATCTTTGCTGGTTCGCGACAAACCTGTCGAACTGCCACGCATAATTATTGAACCAGAACTGATTTGGTGTATTGTAATAATTGTTTATTATGACTTGCTTATCAGAATTATCAGCGCTTGGTGTCGCTGCATCTGCTTGTGCTTTTATGTTAGGTGCTATAAGCATCGCTCCAACTAATGCTGTCAGTGCTGTTGTCTTTGGATTCTTCAATTTTTCTAATAATCCGTTTTCCCCCATGAAGTAGAGAAAGATACTTTTATTTAAAAAGGTTAAGGATTTTAATTAAAAAATTAGAATTTATTCTATCTTTACTTTCTTGCCTAAACATTGTCCTGGCAATCCTGTCTCGAATACTGCTCTCAATGCGCCCTTGTTGCCGTGAGCAGCATTGACTTTTCCTATCATATCCTTCTTTCCAGTATGATATGTGACTTTCTTGCCGACCATCTTCTCTGCTTTCTCTCTAGAATCAACTGAATCTACTGAGACTATCAAATGATTAGTCTTCTGTCCTGTGCTGTTTCTCCTGAAATTGATTATTGTTCCTTCCATAACTCATGAGGAAAAAAGAATTGTTTATAAATATTATGGTTAGTCTGGCATAAGAATTAGTGTCACTTTTAAGTGGTTATAAACCGAAAAGTTTATAAATGAGTTGTTTCATAACATATACTATAATGAATAATATTGACATGCCAAAAATATATTTTTACAATGACAAAATATTAGATAGCAATGGAAAAGTCACGAAGAGAGTGTTGACAGGACTAGAGAATGTTCTGTCCGCATATACGTTGTATGCACCAGAATACGCAAAAGTGCATGACAATAATCCAAGAAATTTCCAAATAGAAAAAGCATATCTTATCGGGAGTGCAGTAAGCCAGGGAAGAGCAGATTCAGATTTAGATATTATGTTGATTGCGCCGCATATTGATGAAACAGCAGAAAGAGACATCAAAGTATGGTTGAATCTTCTTTTCTACAATAACATAGATAAGAATAAGGCGATAGATGCATATGTAAGGCCTAAAGACAAATTTCCGAGCAGACCAAGCCGCGACATAACAAATCAAGTCAAGAAGCTATTGAAAGAATATAACAAAAAATTATACAATAGATAATGTGTCATTTTCTAATTTTTATTCGCTATATCAAATAAATAATGACTGGAACCATCAGGCATGCCATTGAGTGTGTTCTTTGGATTTTAGTTATTCCAGGTATCAATCCTATTGCTGTAGATGTGGTCAACACGAGCAGGCCTATCCATGAACTGAATATGAATACCATCACAACTACAAAAACAATTATTATAGATATAAGCATCCTATAATTTATTTTAGTTATCATTCTAGAGAATAAGATTCCTGCCTTTAATGATATGATGAAGCTTATCGCACCGACGATGAGTGACGCGATTAGGAACAATATAACGCTCCATACATCAATAGGCATTATCCTTGATATCGCAATGACTGCGCCGTTCCTTGCCTTATCTATTGCGAGCAATGCAACCAAACTCAAGACGAAACTGCATGTGCCGATGCATCCCATCAATATCATGAATCCTTTGTCTCCTAAATCCTTGACGAATTGCATTGAAATGACTGCAGCGATGCTGCTTGACAATCCTGGAAATGTCGATACGATGAATGATCCTATGTTACCTGCGATTATGCTGAAAAATGTCTGTTTCTTGTCAATATCGGTCTTTTCTTGTATGTTCTGTTTTGGGATATTGTTATTGTCAAAATAGCTTATTATCAGAGTTGATATCCCGAAAAGTCCAGATAACATGGGGAAGAGCGGATCCTTTATGTTGAGGTTGAAAACAATCAAACCGAACATTCCAGAAACGAATATGATGAATGCGGCCCAAAGCTTCCTATTGTCTTTCCAAATCATAAATAAAACCACCCCAATAAGCATGTATGCGAAATAACTCTCGAAAAAAGAATACGTGTGCATCGTTATGAAATAGAACAATGGGAACATCATTATCCCCGCAATCAATCCAAGAAATGATCCTATGCTGAACAATTTCACAGCCATCAACCCATTCCCTCTCAATAGATACCTGTGGCCTGGCAATACGCCAAGTGCAGTGCTCTCATCTGGCGCACCTAAGAAGATAGATGGCAATGCATCAAGAAAAGTATGAGTTATGCCGACAGAAATTATGAACACCCCAAGTGATAATGCAGAGAAGTGCTCAAGAAGTAATGGGCTGCTCACGAGGACTAATGCAGCGACCATATTTATGTGTATTCCCGGTGTCAATCCAGTGAAAATTCCCACAATTACGCCTGTGATGATAGAAATGATTATCATAATCAATATTTCCATCAGTCCACACTCACTATCCTGTCAGCGATTATGCTCTTCTTCCCATCATATTCCTGGACTTTTCCAGTGACAATGACGCTGCTTGCATTAACATACTCATTGAAAACCATCACCTCAACACCGCATTCCTGCAAAAGGATGAACCTTGTATTATTATTCCTATGAGATACATTAATGATATGTCCTTCCAACGATACACGCTCATCCTTATGCGAATCAATGTCTGTTATTGATATGAGCTCTTCAGTCCTGAAGAACATTATTGCAAACAATGATGCAAGCCCTATTATCGTCGTGATCAATGCAATCCTGAGTATTGTCCTGTCTTTCAATGAGTAATCCATGCAACAATGAGCATTGAATCCTTAATAACTGATTCCCATCATATATCGAAACATTTCCGGCATGCTCGTGATATTTTCGGATTTTTGATGCAAATAAATATTAATGCAGATGTAAGAATAACATGATGGGTATAGAGATAAATGATGATCATCTTAGGATAATACAGCTCCTTAGGCGTGAGCCAAGAAAAAGCTTCCTTGAGATAAGCAGGATTACAAAGATGCCTGTAGAAAGAGTATTCGAACTATACCATGAGATGAAGCGCAGCAACATACTAAGGACTATAACACTTGTGGACATACACTCGAGCAATGTACTGAATGTTTTCCTGATATTTACTCCGATGATCAACCAGCACAAGATACTCGAATATCTCAAGAATAACACCAATGTGAATAGCATATCGTTGACTGATAGGGAATTCATAGTACATTCAAGCTTTCTGGACCTTTCAGAATATGATTCATTCATCGATGCATTGGAAGGGTTCGGTGTTGTAGAGGTGGATGATTATTTCATAAAGGAAGTGGTTGTCTGAGGACATAATATGCAGAAGAATGGCAAAGGATATGGATTGGAGAAATATGTGGAATTGTTATACGCTGATTTAGGATATAAGAATGTGACCCCTAATGTTCGTTTCAACATCTCTAAGGGTGCACCGACGAATGCACAGATAGACTTGACATATGAGGGATTGGTCGGCAATACTGTTTATGTAGAATGCAAGTATCATTCTAAGAATAATGTGAGTTTTGCGGAATACGCAAAATTCGTCCAGGTACTTAACCTGTTGAAAGTCCCTAAGCTTCCAGTCATTTATCGTGGAGAGCTGGTCACTAATGCATATTTTGATGCGCGGACGATGCAATCTGCAGAGACTGAACGGATTAAATTAATCGATAAGGATGCACTGGACGAATTAGAGAATAGGAGAAAAGGATTGGGTGGGACGATAATTGCAGGATTCAATGCCGTAGACAATTACAAGAAAAAGGGAGTGAGCGGGGTCATCAATTATTTTATTGACAGGATACTCCCAAGAGAAGCACAGATCCGGAAATATTCCAAGTGATGTTTTTTTTGTGTTTTTAGTTTCGAAATTCTTTCGGTCTCATACATAATTCTTCCGGAAAATTGTCGGATAGGCTTATTAATATTTATTCATTATAGTTTATTCATGAATCTACAGCAGAAAGTTTGGAATACATACTCATACATAAGGGATAATGTATATTTATGCCGTCCAGACATAACGATAGATGATTATCCACTTAACAGTGCCCTACTATTCGGAGTGATGACTAGCTTGGTGAATGGGAAGCAATTGATATATGGAGAATATGGATTGGGGAAGACTACAAGTTCTGAGAACATAATAAGCATGATGTACGGTTTCCCGAAAGAGGTTGTGCTCGCATCATCATTGAAAGGGAATCCTGAGCAGACAGAAGAGAAGATGATTGCACGACCTCACCTTGGAGACTTGAACAAAGGGATAGAGAATGTGATATGGTCAGACTTCGTATTGGTCGGGCCAAAGATAATAGATGAGCTGAACAGGATGCCTGCAAGCAAACAGAACATACTATTAGAAGGTACAGATAGGGGGATATGGAAGTACTTGAATGATTTTCTACAGAATGATGCACTCGCGATATACAGCACGAGCAATTACAAGGATTCAGGAAATACAGATGTAATCCCTCCGCTTCTTGACAGGTTTGATGTTGCAGTAGAGAGCAAGCATCCAGGGATAAATAATCTACGCTTCAGGAGATCCGCCCCTAGAGGTGATGCATTATATGACCCTGAAATCTCTGAGAAGATGTTCGGGATAATGTCCACAGAAAAAAATTATTCCACAATGAACAAAAAGATACGGGATCTGCGTAATGAGTACACATTAAGGATTAAAGGAAGGACAGGATTAGACTTAACAACACTTGATGAACAATCCGCAGCAAGAGATGAGATACTTAACATGCGTGTAGGAAAGGAGGGAAATTTGTTCTATGACTTAATAACAGCAGAATTGACAACATGCCAGATATATGGACAGAAGCGAAGCAATGAGCAATGCAAGACAGGATGCCATTTCAGTAATTACATGTGCGGCAAAGTGAATAATTGCCTCTCTGTGAGAAGCGATTCCTCATTGAAGAATTATGCTGCAGCATTAGCATGGCTTCTAGGGAAAAAGGAGATAACAAGCGAGCATTTATCAGCAGTATTGCCATACGCGATGTGGCACAAGACACAATTCAAGAGAGAATATGTGGATGAGTTCGAGACACAAGAAAGGAAAGATCCATTGCAATTGCATACGGCAAAGCAATCAGTCGATGCGATGAAGCGGAGATTCTCTGAGATAAAGCCATTGCAGGAAGAGATGGTCAATGCGATGCTCAGGAAAGACGTGAATAAGGCTAAAAGCATCGCATCATCATCAGACCATCCGGTGTTCAAGGAATACCTATACTTATGATTCAAGATGAAGACATTAGAGCAAAGCCTCGATGAGGCATGGGATGATACGAAGAGGTTGTATAGTTATCCGCCTATAAAAAAGCCTGAATTGACTGATAGCACGAACACTGCAGCGATAGACATGAGCAACCACAAGATAAAGGTAAGCAGGAAATTCGTGAATAAGGTCGTGCATAATGCAACAAAAGAGAATTATTCACTTGATGACACCACAGTATTGAAAGGGTTATTGCATCACGAAGTGAATCATTACATGCTATGCCCATACGATCTAGGGACGATGATGAAGATAGAGCAAGAGATAAGTAAGGTCACAGGACAGAATGTGCATACGATAACGAATTATTTTACAGATGCAGTGATAAACCTTGACTTGATGAAGCGCAAGAAAAGGATGGAAGTGTCAGAAGTATATAGGCATATAGACAAGATACATCCAGTGGACCAATTGATGTGTGGATTATATCAGGACAAGACAAGGACTGATTTTGGAGTGAATATAGACAGCCCGGGCATGAAGTCAAGACTTGACGCATTGAAGAAGATAGACTACTTGAACAAGAAGAAATGGCTCAAGTCTAGCAGGAAGTTCGCGGAGTTGATACATGACCTGATAAATGACCAGAACAAGCACGATTTATTGAAGATAGATGATTGGGATACAGACAGCTATACGGATGGAGAGATAGATAAAGGATTGAGCGATGTGGCAAAAGAATTTGACATAGAGGATTTCAAGGATGCAGCAAAGAGAGCAGGGATAAAAGAGCAATCAATACCTCAAGGGATAGACGCACTATACTATGATCAACAATCAAAAAAGTATCTGATGAATGTGAAACCAAGGAATGTCAAGGGACGCGCCGTACAGAATACAGAACATAAGAAATATGAGATATCAGACAGCTATTCAAGCATTGACGTATTCAACAGCTTTGGAAAATTCATGCCGGGATTCTCTCAAGTATGGAAACCAGTAGAGGAATCGATAGATGGATCATTGAAAGGAGTCCCTGACTTAGTGTTAGCATTAGACACGAGCGGGAGCATGCCTAATCCGACAAAAGAATTGTCGCCTGCAGTATTAGGGGCATTCTGTGCAGCAAAACTATACCTGGAGAATGGGAGTGCCGTCGCGACATATAATTTCAGCAGCGACATATACTATACGGGATTCAGCAGGGACAAGGCAACGATATTCAAGAACCTCGCATTATTCCAGGATGGAGGAACATATTTTGACATTGCATCATTATCATCATTGATAAATTCGACAAAGACAAAAGCGGACTTGATGATAGTCACAGATATGGGCATATCAAATTTTGAGGAGACGATGACATACTTGAAAGGAGTGGAGAAAGCGAACAGGATAAGCATACTATGGATAGATCCTGATCCTCAAGTAGATATCTCATCATTGAAATCAGACAATTTCAACATATACAAGATAAGAAACAATAATGACATACCGAAAATAATGATTGGGGAGTGTGATAAGAATGGATGACGCGACAGCAAAAAAATTCTATGGGATGTACGATAAGGAGGAATATGTTCCTGAGACAGACTACAAGCCGAACATAAACACAACACCACAGATAGAGATAGACAAGAGAACTTACACGAAGAATACAGCGAAGAAAGTGACGAACAATAATACTACAAACACGACATCAAATAGCAATCCAAACAACACAATCCCTAACACGCCTCCGTACACGCCGACAAAAATCCCTGGAAGGAAATTCTCGATAAACGGGAAATCAATAGGAGACTTCATCAAGGACGTGATATACTATAATCCAAACAATCCATTAGACCCGGGGAATTATGCAGATGCAGTGGCAGTAGGCGCAGTCACATCAGAGAAATATGGCAAAGGCGCACTAGAAAAAATACTCATAGTCGCCTCAGTAACCGCAGCAGGCGTCAAAGCAAAAGAATATATTTATGAGAAATTTGTTAAATGAGCCTGCGAGGATTTGAACCCCGGTCAATCGGTCCGAAGCCGACCGCACTATCCAGGCTATGCTACAGGCCCATGTATATCTAGTTGCTAACCATAGTTTAAAAAAGTTTAGAAAAATTATGCTTTAGCAAGCGTTATCTCAATTGTCGATACGCGGACGTCTCGTCCTTCCTTGTTCTTGAAATCTTCAGAATCGATCTTTATCTCTTTCACGACAATCTGGTCTTTCAAGAATCTTTTTGTCGTTACTTCAACAATATCTACTGCTTTACTGATGAACTTTCCTCTTGCTTTTAGAAATACTTCATCTGCTCCTTTTGTCGTGAACTGCATGACTAGACTAGTCACATAATTCATGAATGGTTTTGTCCCAACGAAGACCTGGTTATCCTTATCCATGGTTCCACCTACATCCCTTTCTTCTTCAATCTAGTCACGTAACCTGCTATTACGTTCCTCATCTTCTTAGAGCTGATATTTAGCTTGGAATCAAGGACTTTTTTGTTCTCGTTGAAGTCTGTAGTGAATGCTTCAGAGTCCTTGCTAACTATGTCTTCGGTTGTTCTCTTGATAAGTTGTGTCTTTATCCTTCCCATAATTTGAAGGAATAAATGGCACTTTATAAATGTTTTCCTTGCATTATCCTCTAAAGTTTCCATTAATATACTGTCAATACATTTATAAACATCTCTGGGCTACAAGGGATCATGGCTAATGAATCATTGATATCGAATTCGGACATAACAGAGGCAGTGTCCACTATCAACCCATTGATATTCAACATAATCAATGCAGTGATAATACTGCTCATAGGATTCGTATTCGGCAAGATAATCCAAAAGCTCTCATTGAGGATATTAGAGATGATAGAGCTTGACAAGATAACACGGAAAAGGCTTAAGATACGGAACCTGAGCAGGATAATATCAAGCATATTAGGCTCGATAATCTATCTGATTGCGATAATAATCGCATTGAACAAGCTAAACCTAGCAACGACCATAGTCAATACGATAATAATATTGCTGATAATAGTGATGGTAGTTTTCATAGTGTTCGGTGTCAATGATATATTCGCAAATTTTTTTGCTGGACTGTTCTTCAAGATGAGAAAAAGCATCATAGTAGGTGATGAGATAAGAATAAAGGATCAGAAGAGGACAATACAGGGGAAGGTAGAGAAGATAAATATGCTAGACATCAGGATAGATACAGGAAAGGAAGAATTGGTCATAATACCTAACACTTTATTGTCAAAGAGCATAGTCACGAAGATACGAAAGAAAACGGAATAATAATCACAGATTGAACTTCTCAAGCATGCTGCTGATATTCCATATCTGAGTCCTTATGAACGGCTGGATGTTCAAGTCCTCTGAAACTTCATCAAGGATGTGCAAGCATTTGCTCACCTTAAGACTTACCTCACATTCCTCGCTTAAGTTCTCCAATATCGTGTCGAGCTTTGCCTTTATGTTCTTAGGGACGGACTCATCCTCTTTCAAGGCATTCACTGCTGTAATTATCTCATTGATGTTTTCCTGGAGTTTTACTTTGCTTATTGCCATTTTTCTCTATTTCCTTCAACACTTCCTGCTGTAAAG
This sequence comes from uncultured Methanosarcinales archaeon, assembly GCA_964545585.1. Lineage (GTDB taxonomy): Archaea > Nanobdellota > Nanobdellia > Woesearchaeales > UBA9642 > UBA9642. Next base: position 9,686 of record CAZJFT010000008.1, on the reverse strand, counting down.
ATTCTGCATTCGCACGCAGCTTCTCTTCCTGTTTCTCAAGCGAAGATATCCTTATCTTCAGCATCTCATGCTTCTCTTTCAAGTCATTCTTTAAAGCGCCCTTATCTGTCTTGACCATTATGTTGCCTATGATCTTATAGCTAGAATCAGTCTTATCCAACTCGGCCAATGCAGACTCTATCTCAGTCTCCTGTATCTGGAATTGCTGCCTTTGCATAGAAAGATTCTGCATGCTCTGCTGTATCATCTGTATCTGGTTTATCTTCTCTTGAGCCTCTTTCATTGTACTGCCTTGGATTTCTCCCAGACAATCAACACCTTAGCGATGGTGTTCATGACTGTCTTCAATGCCGTAGCATCCTGTGCATTCATCTCAATAAAAATCTTATCATCCTCTTTCCTATAAGAAAATGATGACCTGCCCAAATCTTTATCCTCAACATTAAGAAGTCTCAATAACGCATCAATATCCTTGTCGATGATCAAGCTTGAAGTATACATTTTTTTTTAACGTGCCTTAACCTTGGTCCCTGAAGTCCTAGGCTTAAATATCAATCTAGAACCACAATAAGGGCATCTGACCTTCTTCTTTATGTATGTATCAGCAATAGTCTTGCTGCAAGAAAAGCATTTGTAATCGACCATTTTTTTACCTCTATTCTAAAGACTTTATCGCCTGAGGCTTAGAGACAGTGTATGCTCTTGAAGTGAATTTCGCGCTGCAATTGCTGCATTGCCATATGCCAACTGATACCCTTCGTACTTTTGCATATCCGCACTTCGGGCATTTATGCTTCTTCCTCTGCTCAGTCTCGATCATCGCGACCTTGACCCTATTCCTTCGCCCATACCTAGTACCATAACGTCCAACTGCTTTGCTATGCTTTGCTGTCTCAGCCATTTTATACCTCAAAAAACAATTAAAGGAAAAATAAGGTCTTTATAAAGTTATTTGTTAATCATTACAGATTTATACATATCTGGCAGTATCAATTTCATAAATTATTTAAATCAAACATCGCATTAAAAAGTTTTAGGTGGGTGAATGTTAAGCATACTTGATATGTTGCAGATATATAGGATAGCGCGTGAATGGTTCGATCTGCCTATAATACCTGTAATAATGTGCATATTCGGCACGACAGTAGTGATAAGGAAGAGGAAAGAGATAATAGGGTTCGCAGTGCGCACAAAGAAATACCTGCATTACATAGCCGTAAAGAAAGAATACCAAGGACAAGGATACGGCCATAAATTGTTCAAGAAAGTCGCCCCGCACATAGAATCATTGAACGTCAAAGTCAAACTGCGTGGAGCAATAGATTTCTACAAGAAATACGGCTTCAAGGTGAAGAAGTCCGCACATTGGGTCACAGGCAAGAGATACTTGATGGTTAAGGCATAATTGGGGTTGCGAGGACTTTCAAACCCCGAAGGATTTGTTGTCTCCCTCTAGGATATTTGAACCCTGATCACATGGCCCCGAACCATGTATTCTAGCCAAGTTATACTACAACCCCAATTTTTTTAATATTACTCTGGGGCTGCGACGATTTGAACGCCGATCGCGCGGACCCCATCCGCGAAGGATACCAAGTTACCCCACAGCCCCATCAAATTAAATTAGCTATCTTCTCAAATTGCGGGTATATCTCTTCTTCCCATTTGAATGGTATGAATAATCTTTTTTCGTCATCGCTCAAGTTTAATAATTTTTTTATGGGCCAAAATTCTAGGCTCGTCGCTTTACCCTTCTCTAGTTTAAGAGAATCCTTGTCTTTGATAAATTTATATGCATATACTGCTCTTATGACATTGTTTACATGTCTTCCAGGATTTGAATGACTTGAACGCATCATCTTTATGAACTTTAAATCTTTTTTTTCAGCTCGTATCCCTGTCTCTTCCTCTAATTCTTTTATTGCTGCATCTTCATAACTGTATCCGGGGTCGACATGACCGCCGACTGATGCATCTAGCTTATTGGGGAATGTATCCTTATCAGGCGCCCTTTTCTGGAACAATATGTTCATATCATCATCATAAATCCACACCCAAACTTCCCTATGCAACAATCCTTGTTCATGAATGATATTCCTCTGCTCTTGTCTTATTATCTCGTCATCCTCATTTACAACATCCAATAATTCTTCATATTTTCTCATGTAGCTCCGCTCACATGATTGTTCTTGTGGATTCTTATTATGTGCTCTGCATATGATTCCATCTTCGCTTCATGGCTAACTATTATCAATTGCTTGACTTTCAATGCGTCTAAAACATCTCTCATCCTGTCAAGCTGTTCAGAACTGAATCCGTCAGTAGGTTCATCTAATATTATTATGTCTTTGGTCTTTATGTTGTTTATGAAGTCATTAATGACCTTGTTCAATGCGAGCCTATACGCTAGTGCTACGGCTGTTTTTTCTCCACCAGAAAGATTATCTATTGAAGTATCATAATTGTTCTGCCTGATTGCAGGAGCGAAATCCTCATCGATGTTTACATCCAATTCCTGGTCCTGCACTATTACCGAGAACCATTCCTTGAACAATTCATTGAATTCTCTATGTATAGTGTGCATGATGTTCTTTTCTATTATTCCAGTAAGATTGACGAAGTAATCAGTGAGCCAATGATTAAGCTCTGTCATGAAATTTATCTTCTCGCCTAATTTTATGTTTATGCTTATATCTTCCCCTAGTTTCTTTATCTCCTTGTCTAATAATCCTATGTCTTTCTCGACCAATGACTTGCTTATCTCCAAATCTTTAAGCTTATCTGTTATCTCTGACTTCTCCTTGTTCTTTATCTTGAAATCCTGCTCGATGCTCGAATAACCCTCTAACTCAGAATTCTTTGATGCAAAATCCTTTCTCGCATCCTGCATAAGGATTATGTGCCTATCCAATTGTACCTGTAGTTGTTCTCTTTCTTTCTTCTTGTTATCAAGGCTTTCCTGTATATGTTTCCTTACGCCGATATTGCTCAATATCTTCCTGTTCCTGCTTATCATCTCGACTAGCTTGTTTATGTCCATCGCTTCAAGCTTCTCCTTCTTCTTTAGCAGGTCATCTATCTCATTCTGCAATTGCTCCTTGCGTGTCTTCAACTGCGCAACATTTTCAATCTTCACCTCAAGGCTCTTCAATTCTATCTCGTCATCATGCAATCCATCGACATCGTTCTTTAACCGCAATATGTCTGATTCAAGGTTTTTCTTCTTCTCTTCCAATTCTTTCAGTTTCTTCTCATTTGAGAATATGCTTATGTTCTCCCTGTCAGTAATCCGTATCTTATGATTTAGGTCCACGTTCTGCATGCACGTAGGGCACACGCTCAAATCCTTGAGATTATCCAATATCTTCTTGGAATTCTGGTTGCTGATGCTTAAAGTGTTAATCTCAATGGACAGCTTATCCAATGCAGACTTCTTCTCATCATGCTCTCTTAATTTCTTATCCAATTGCTCAAGATTCTTCTTCAGCCTATCATGCTTCAATTTCATCGATACCGGATCATCGATGACCATATTCCTAAAATCATTCTGCTTGCTCTCCAGACGTTCCTTTACAGTCTCCTTAGCAGAATTTATCTTAGTGAGCTTATCTTCAGAGTCCTTCAATGATTCCCTCAATGCATCCTCTTCCTGGTCAATAGTCCCTAAGTCGCTCAACTTGTTCTCATACTCTTTTATCCTATAATCTATCATGTTGAGATCTTTTTCCATCCTCAAACCATTTTCTTTGCTGTTCTTCAAGTTCGCTTCTAATACTGCCAATTCTTTCCTCAATGCATTGACCTTGTCTATCGTCTCCTGTATCTTCATTATCTCAGAGTCTTTATCTTTCAGAAGTGTCTTAGTCTTGGATATTCCATCATTCGTTTCCTTCAAAGAATCCTTCTTATCATTCAATGATGCGTTCTTCTCTGTCAACGTCGACTTCAATTCATCAACATTCAAGAGTTTTGATTCAAGGATCTTTTTCGTAGTGCGCAACTCTTTAGCGTACATCAATGCATTCTCTCTCACTCTCTTATACTTGTCGATGTTGAATATCTTCCTCAAGATATCTAGCCTGTCCTCTCTTGATTCGAATAGTATGTTCTTCATCTCCTCCTGAGGAGTATAGACTGTATAACGGTATATCAATGATGTGTTCTTATTGAGCAAGTCTTCAGGATACCCGAACATCTCAAGTATCTTCGACTTCAATTCTACAGGCGTAAGATCCGTCTTTACGTTGTCGATTATCATGTGACCAGAATCCTGTGTGATAACATCTTTTTTCTTCTTTAATCGTCTGACTATCTTCACATTCTTGTTGTTCATCTCGAACTCAAGCTCTACGCTGCCATCATTACGTCCATGACGCAGCAAAGTCGTTCCAGTGACGTCACCTTTTATAAGGCCAAACAATGCGAATTCAATCGCGAGCAGAATAGTGGTTTTTCCTGACCCGATATCTCCTAGAAGCAGGCTTGCACCCTCTGTGAATTTTATGGTTTGCTCATTATATGAGCGTATATTATGGAGTTTTATTGACTTCAGGAGCATACTATTCGGATTGTTCGGCTGTTTAAATTTTTATTGGTATAGGACAATATTTAAAAATAATAATGTTATCCCAAATCTTATGAACATAGGAAAACTAGTGATATTAGTCGATGAAAGCAAAGTAGTGCTAGGTAAATACAAAACAGACAATGGAACGTCTATAACATTATATGACACGCTGCACATAGCTAAACGTGTATCGCCCAATCCACAGAAAGAGCATCTTATGGATCATTCCAGAACTATAAACTGGAACGAGATGGTCTTAGAGACACAGAAAGGTTTCAAATATAGCGCTTCTACAATGATGAGCACTTTTGAGAAAAACGGTGCACAGGTATACAGATCAAAGAATAAGATAATATCAGCACTCAGAGATAAAGGACTTTATTCATTAGCGGATAAGCTTGAATGAGTCGTTGAACCAAATACTTTTTAAAACGATAATATTTCTTCTTTTTATTGTTTCAGCCCCGTAGTGTAGCGGCCAATCATAGGGGACTCTGGAGCCTTAGGGCAAAGAAATCCTCTGACCCCAGTTCGAATCTGGGCGGGGCTATTCTCTAGAATTTGTCATACAATCTTGATATGTGATTGTGCCGTTCTCGTCGATGAATGCTGAATCTCCCTTGTTCCAGAATACAAGGCTTTCATCTGCATTCGCGTATCTCGCGCCTGATGCGGATATCGCGCGTGGCAACATGAGCTGCCTTCCATCGCTCAATAATATTATGACTTTATCAGAAGCGAGATCAAAGCTTGCATTTATCCAGTCATCACCAGTGCATTCATACAATGCGTTTATGGTTTCCTTTTTTGTGTTCCGGTTTGCTTGCATTATCGTGACTGATGCGATGATTATTGCTGCCGTGATGATTCCTATGATTACCAGTTTTTTCTGCATTAACTGGTTAATGCATCTGGTTTTATAAAGTTTGCAATTCTGCAAGTGTCATACTTATGTATTTTCCATAATATTTTTAAGCGCAGCAATGGCTTTTTTCTGTATGAAACATTATGATGTGATTATTGTGGGTGGTGGAGTGAGCGGCACTGCTTTGTTGTATGTTCTCAGCAGGTTCACTTCAATAAAGAGGATTGCGCTCATAGAGAAGCATAAGGAATTAGGGTTGGTAAATTCTAAATCTTCACAGAACAGCCAAACGTTGCATTTTGGGGATATAGAGACGAATTATACCCTGGTGAAGAGCGAAAAAGTCAAGAAATCTTCTGATATGCTGAAGAATTATTTAGATAAGTCCAATCATAAGGGATTGTTCACGATATATCCTAAGATGGTGATTGCAGTCGGACATAGAGAAGTGGAAGAATTATCGAAGAGATATGAAGAATTCAAGAGATTATTCCCTAAACTCAAGAGGATAGGACGTGAAGAGATCGCAGAGATAGAGCCTAATGTGATGAAAGGCAGGAAGGAAGATGAGCCGATAATCGCACTATATTCAGAGGAAGGATATACTGTAGATTATGGATTGGTGGCAAAGGCATTTGCTGAAGATTCAAAGAGAGAGGGGATAGATATATTTGTTAATACTAAGCTAAAGAAGATCACTAGAGAGAAGACGCAAGGAGAGTATCATATAAAGACTGATAAAGGGGAATTCACTGCACCAGTAGTCATCATAACTGCGGGGGCGCATAGCTTGATGATTGCGCAATCATTAGGCTATGGGAAACAATATGGCATATTGTCAGTCGCTGGGAGCTTCTATAATTCTCCAAAATTATTGAATGGAAAAGTATACACTATGCAATTGAAGAAACTGCCTTTTGCTGCAGTGCACGGGGATCCTGAAGTGCATAATCCTCATGTGACACGTTGGGGCCCTACTGCAAAACCTATATTCATGCTCGAGCGTTATCAGTATAAGACTGTACTGGAATATTTCAAGACATTAGGCATCGGATGGAAACAGGCAGCAACATTGACGAAACTATTGAGCGATCCAATAATCTCTAAGTATATATTCAAGAATTTCTTCTATGATTGGCCGATATTAGGAAAGAGGCTGTTCATAAAGCAAGCAAGGAAGATAGTGCCTACAATAACTGCCAATAAGATAAAGTATGCGAAGAGATATGGAGGGAATAGGCCGCAGATAATAAACTTAGAAAAAAAGACCATGGATACTGGTGAAGCGAAAATCGTCGGTGATGACATAATATTCAATATCACTCCCTCTCCTGGCGCATCTACATGTCTTGGGAACGCGTATGCAGATGCGGAGACTATCATTGAATTCTTGAGCAAGCATGACATAAATGCGACATTCGATAAGAAAGGTTTTGAGAAGAGATTCTTATGAACTGACTCATCAGCGCCAATGATCATCTTATTATTATTTTTGCTGCTTCATCTATTGTTCCGACTTCTCGTATCTCTATAGTGTTGTTCAAGTATTCCTGTAATGTCTGGTTCATGAACCTGTATCGTGATTGACCTTGCGGGACTAGAAACAGTGTGTATCCTGCATCTCTTGCAGCTGTCGCTTTCTCTCTTATCTCTCCGACCCTTCGTATTATGCCGTCTGGACTGATTGTCCCTGTTATTATTACATCCTCCCTCAAATCCTTTCCTTGTATGGCCGCTATTGTTGCTACAGCTATCGCTGCGCCTGATGATACACCCCCGACAATCTCTCCATGCATATCGAAATCAATTATCAAGTCTTTACCTTCTAGGCTATCGTTTGTATAGAACCTTGCGTAACCGACAGCCAAGTCTATCTGTGACTGCATATCTGTATCTATTGATGGATCATTGTCAAGAAGCACCCTCCCTTTTCCTGGTGCCATGCTTATTGTAGCATTGCCGATTGTCCCATTTTCGTTGCTCACGGCAACGATCGGCATCACCACTTCATGCACATCAGGACCATTATCCATCCTTAATCCATACCCTAATGCTATCGCCGCAATCAATAATGCAATCAAAAACACCTTCATGATATAAAATTTATACTATCTAATTATAATTTTTATGGATTTTCAGTTCAATCAACTTTATATACCTCTGGGGTTTATTCCTGTGTAGGTGATATAATGGCAAAGAAGAAATCTGAAATGAAAAATACTTGTGATTGCAATTGTGGAAAGATGAATAAATGCGACGGCTCAAGCGCAGTATACGGCCTCGGTTTCATTGGTGCAGCAATATTCTATATAAGCACTGCAACAGGATTCTGGATGGGCGTATTAGGGTTCTTGAAAGCGCTCGTATGGCCAGTATTCTTGGTATACCATGTACTTGCATTCGTTGGTGCCTAATTCCAAGGCTCATCAGCAGTAGGCCCGTATATGCTCGGGACTTTTGCCCCTGCGATTCTTAGATACACTGAGAATTGTCCTCTATGATGCACTTGGTCCATGAGCATCATCCATAAGAGATCCATCTTTTTCACGTCGCCCATAGTCTTCGGAGCGACAAAAAACTTCATCGTTTCATTAAGCTTCTCGCCAGGTGTATTCATCACCTTCTTTATAACATCGGCATGTGCCTTCTCATATTCTCTGATCACTTCTTTCATTGTCGCTGGCGGACCTTGCATCTTGCTCCAATCAATATTCCCTTCGATTATGCCGCCGAACAAGTTTTTCTCTTCCGAAGCGAATACCCATGCTAATTCTTTTGCTGATTTTGATTTTTCAGCAGGTCTCATATCCTCTTTGTCATGCGGATATGCCTTAAGCACTTTTAATGTCGTCTGGAATTCCCTCTCCCAGATGTTCAAGAAATGTTCTTTTTCTGATTCCATATAGTCACCTTCCGAATAATATGGTATAAAAAAGATACTGTATAAAAATGTTATGGAAGATTTCCTTTTGTATGCAGTAAACTTTATATTCCAGGGTTTTTTATGCATTAGGTAATGAAGCGCATAGGCAAGTTCGTCTCTGATACGCATAAAAGGATAAAGCAGATAGATTATTCTAAGCTTTATGATGCAGGAATGGGTTTTTGGGTGTTGTTGATACTCATATTTGTTTTTGTGCTGTTGTTCTTTGTTTACATCAAGAATTTCATATCAGCATCCGTGACTCAATACGGGTATATAGCGATATTTGCAGTCTCTTTCATCACAGACCTTCTAGTGCAGCCATTAGGGCCAGACATCCCATTAGTCTTAGGAGTGTTTTCTGGACTTAACCCGTGGATGGTCTTCTTGGTCGTGCTGGCAGGATCTTATCTTGCTTTGCTTGCTGCATATTATTTGGGAAAAACATTAGGTGCTGCAGGAATAGAGCGCGTGATGGGCAAGAAGAATTTCGCGAAATTAAGCAAGTATGAGACCGGCTCGAAATGGTTCATGTTCATAGGAGCATTGACTCCTGTCCCTTACATCCCATATTTTGCTGGACTATGGAATTTCTCCTTCGTCGACACGATAATATTTGTCGTGGTCCCGAGGACAATAAGATTCATGTTTGTGCTGTTCGTCGCTTATTATCTTGGGATAAGCCTGGTATAATATTACATGTTATTATCTGTATTCTTCATATGTTATATGGAAGCTTAATGACATGAGAATTATAGATATTATATCTACAATCACACAGAATATGCAGTATTGCCCTATTATGAATGCCTGTAGGTGCAGGAAGTATAATGCCATCGCACCAGAGATTATGCCGCCAGCAACAATCAATCTGCGCAATAGTTTGCTCTCTCGCAATGACTGTAGTCCGGCAAATATCATCAATGCAGAGAATCCGAATATGCCGAACCATGGGTTGTCTATCCCTAATATCTTCCCGTACTTACTTGCCTGCACAGCATCGCATTGGCTTTGGCTGTTCAATGCAGAGCAGAAACTGTCTATAGCAGGACTGTATTCAGTCGTCTTCTGTATAAGTATTATGATAGAGAATACCAATGCAATTAGTGATAACCCTATTATCGCAAAATATACATATCTCAATCTCTTTTCATCCATGATTAAGGAATAAGGGACTTATTTTTAAATATTGCGAAGTATAAATTTTATACCGATAAATCTCATTTCCATAAATTTTATAAAAAAGCATGCAATCTATTATCTTATGGATGGGTTACAGAGGTTTTTGATAGAGAATTATCTTAATCTTAGGAGCAAGGCTGACGATAAAT
>CAZJFT010000007.1:0-26697 GCA_964545585.1 uncultured Methanosarcinales archaeon | reverse complement strand
TGATGTATGCTTCTCCCAGCCTGAAACGAATATCTCTTGCCATATGAATTTGGCATGCTTATTGTTTGATTCGTATTTTAGAGGGATGGGGTTGTCTAATTGTGATTCATGAATTTTTTTTATTGATGATTTAATCATTTTCTTATCATTTATTAGATTTAGGAAATACGGATAAATATTATTATGTCCATAGACTGCATCTTTATAGTCGTAGAAGTATTTCCCGTTCCAGAAATGATTGATAAGATTTTTCTTCAATGCCCGTCCTTTGAATGGATTCTCAATCATCTCTTTCCTCATCAATTTATTTATCTTGTTTATCTCATCATCAATCATGCAAGCCATTATCATATCATAGCAAGATCCTTTCACTATTGCATAATCCCTCATCCCTGAAAAATGTTTTCTCTGTATCATTCCAGATTCATCTATACATACCTCTTTGAATCTTTTTGCTTCTGAATTAAGGAAATCCTTGTGTTTTTCTATAAGTCTCTTGTTTCCATTGATCCTGAGACTTCTGAATATGTAAGCGACACTATCGGGACTGTATATGTTGGGGAAATTGAAAGGTTCACCAGAAGTATTTATTGAAACATATATCCCGTCTTTCTTTTCAAATATCTCAAGGGCATATTCAAGTGTTTTATTGACTTCTTTTCCATATCCTAGATTTATTAGTGATTGGATGCACCACCCGAAATCCCGTGAATAGAATCCATAGTGCCCTCCTTTAGGGCAAGTAGAAAAATATCTCCCGTTCCAGCATGAATCTATGATGCTCTTGCATATCTTTTCATCTGTCCCAGAGAATTTTTCGAGACCAGAAAACTTTACCCTGATGTTCCTTTTGAACATTCTCCATCCTTCTCTTATCAGGATGAACATTCTTTTGCGATTATCTCCTCTATCTTTGCCAATATCTTAGAATTATCTTCTCTCTTGAAGCTCTTTATATTTGATTCATATTTTTTCAGGTTCTTGATGAACTTGATTATCCTTCTAGAATCCGTATGTTGATGCATCTCACCATATCCGAGCTTCTTTATGAACAACGCATTCAATATCTGTTCAAACTGCCCTTTTATAGGCATTGAAAAAACTGGCTTATGAAGGCTTACCGCTTCAGACAACAGGCTAAATCCTCCGTTGGATATTACTGCCCTGCATCCAGACAGATCTTTCAACCATACTGTATTGTTGAATTTCCTGAATGTGATATTAGATTCTTTCTTATCAATATCAAATCCGTAGACTATAAATTTATGTTTTATCTTCTTCAATTCTTCTATTAGTTTCTTGTTCGTATCCGCTGTCTGGTATACTAGTATATAATCCGCGGATTTTGTCTTCAGATTATATATCTCTTTCCTTAATATTGGAGGGAAAACTGATACATTATCTGATTTTGGAGGTATATAGAAGAAAGTTGTTATCAGGTGATGATCCGCCTTAGGGAATATGGTTTTGGTCACTATCTTGACTTTTATGCTTGTCTTCAAATATTTCTTAGGCACATGATACTTGAGATGTGTCATAGCATGTATGTTGCATATGCAAACTACAGGTATATCTAGGACATTTGCAATGTATGATGTTGTACCTTCAAAATCAGTCAGCAATATTTCTGGCTTGTATGATTTGAATATGTCGTATATTTTCTTGACGCTTGATGGGCTTTCTTTAGCAATCCACATGAAGTATTTCTTCAATGTCTCATAATCATCCACTTTATCGTCCTTATATGTTATCCTTATACCTTCATACATCTTTGTCTTTGGATGGATTTTTTTTACATAAGGATATATCCTGGAACTGCCGGCAATGACCATTACATCATGCTTCTTTCTTAATTCTTGTATCAATGCCATGCTCCTAGTTGCATGACCCATCCCTTCACCGTTTATTGAATAAAGAATCTTTGCCATTTTAGGGTTGTTCTTTTTTCCTCTTTAATTTTATCCTCTTGAACCTTGCATCGAGAGTCTCTTTCATCCTGGAATCCTCACCTAATGGATCCATCTTGCTCTTATATTTCTTCGTGACCACTTTAGGCACATGAAATCCGTACAATGCGAGGAGTATCAGGCCGATTATCGCTGTAGTGAGGTCTTTTATCCTCACAAGGAATGCTAATGCGACTCCTGCACTAGCAGGCAATCCTATTATCGCGAATGCAGATATCTGTCCAGCCTCCAATACTCCGATAGCCATAGGTATTGGGAATAGTAATGCCATTCCCACGAATGATACGATGAAGAATATCTCAACCATCCCTATATTGAATCCTAATAATTGTGCGGCGAACTTGTATTCGAAGAACATCGCGATCCATGACAGGAAGCTTATCCCTAATGTCTTCATGAATGCCTTCTTGTTATGCTTGTAGAATTCTATCATCATCAATTCCATCTCTTCAATCTTCCGCTCTAATTTTATTAATGTCTTGCTCTGCACTTTGTCTAGCCGGAGCATATGGAATAGCCTCAGGAAGAAATGCTTGCTTGTGAGCATCCTATAATAGAAAAGCACCACTAAAACCACAAATATCAACCCTAAAATGAGTAGTATCCATCCGAAACTCCCTACGAAGCTGTATTTCAATCCTACAAGAGTTATTCCTATGAGGAACAGTATGCCTGATGTTGTTATGTCTATTATCTTATCTATCATTACTGTTGTTAATCCTTCAGTGAAATTGACATCATGCTTCGTCAGCATGCTTGATTGTGTCGCCTCTCCACCGACCCTCGGGCCAGGCGTCAGGAAGTTTATGCTCATACCTATTATCCTGTATATGAAGAGCTTCCTGAATGGGATGGCGATATTCCTAGATTTAAGGACTACATCCCACCGCCAATTTAGAAGCAATAATATTATTAGTACGGACAACGCATACAATAACAATGTCACTGGATCGAAATTCTTATAAGTGTCGAATATTTCTTTTACACCATGTTCTTTGAGAATAAAATATAATGCTATTATTCCTCCTACAAGAAATATTCCTGTAAGCCAATTCTTCCACGAAATACCCATGCAGAAAGATGGATTAGAGGTTTTTTAAATGTTTGGAAATCTCTGCGGGATTTCCAAGCCCAGAAAAATAGGATTTTATTTTATTATGTAAATGATATATCAATAAAAAATAAACGGGCGTGCGAGGATTTGAACCCCGGACCTACAGCTTACTTATCGTCTTGGACGATTAGAAGGCTGTCGCGCTATCCAAGCTGCGCTACACGCCCATGATATTTAAGAATAAAGGACCGTATTTAAAGGTTTTCCTTGTCAGATTTATATGCTGTTATTTTCATTATTGGATTTATGATAGCAGTATTGTGCTAATAGATAATATGTGTTTGCAGAAATGTCGCGATCTTTGAACATGCCCCATCTAGAAAGATAGTCCATAAGCTGAGATTTATATTCCATCTTATTGCTTTTCTTTGTCATCTCTGGAGGAGGCTCGTCTGCTGTTGGGGAAAGATTGTTTTTCAGAAAGATAAGAATCAAATTTTCATTCAAGTACACATTTGATGCGGTCGGAACGGTGAATTTTTGCAAGGGTTCCTTGGCATTCACGAATCTGGCGAGTTCATTATATGCCAAATACCTTTTTTCCTCTACATTCATTTTGTTTATCTTTTCATGCAATTTATTGACATCATCCACCAATTTCCCCATATTGATGGGAAACTCATAATGGATATAAATTTTTCCATCAACTATTTAAAACACCGTTCCATCCATATATCATGACAATAGAGATGGCAAAAGGAGTGCGAGATTTTGCTCCAGAGGATAAGATAATAAGGGATGACATGGTGAATAAGCTAGTTAGCATATTCCAAAGGTATGGCTATTCTCCCCTTGAAACTCCAAGCATAGAAAGACTTGACACTCTTACAGCAAAGTTCGCTGCGGGAACAGAGAGTGATGCGGCAAAAGAGATATTCAAGCTCACAGATCAAGGTAATCGTGATTTAGGCTTAAGGTTTGACCTGACTGTCCCATTCTCAAGATTCATCGCATTGAACCCGAACTTGAAGATGCCATTCAAAAGGTATGAGATAGGCAGAGTTTTCAGGGATGGTCCGATAAAATTAGGCAGGTATAGGGAATTCTGGCAATGCGACGTCGATATAGCTGGATGCGCGTCTGTAAAGGCAGAGGCAGAGCTCATATTGTTAGCCCTTGATGCATTCAAGGAATTAGGATTAGATGCATATATCGAGGTCAATAATCGCAAGTTGCTGTTCGGTATTATGGATTATTGTGATATCCCTAGAGAATTACGTGAGAGTGTAATAGTGAGCATTGATAAGATGAAGAAGCAAGGGATTAGTGCTGTACGTAAAGAATTATTCGAGAAAGGAGTGAAGGATACATCAATAGAGAAGATTGAAGAGATATTCCAGATGGAAGGGACAACACAGGAGATTATAAATTCTATGAGGCAATCAATAACTTCGGAATTAGGTCTTGAAGGATTGAATGAATTGGATGAATTATTCTCATACTTAAGATTTGTCGAGCCAGGAAGGATACAGCTCAATCTTTCGCTCGCAAGAGGACTCGCTTATTATACTGGAACAGTGTTTGAGGGATTCTTGAAAGATTCAAAGATGACATCAAGCATATGCGGTGGCGGTAGATATGACAACATGATAGGGATGTATGCAGAGAATGCAAGGGATTATCCTGCTGTAGGAATAAGTTTTGGACTTGAGCCTATAACTGATGCATTGAAACTATCAGGGATTGAACAGAGGAGATCAGTCACTCAATTATATATAATCCCTATAAAGACATTCAAGGAATCGCTTGTCATAGCAACAAAGTTGAGAGAGGCAGGATTGAAAGTTGAGATTGACCTGATGGAAAAAGGAGTCTCTAAGAATCTTGATTATGCTAACTCATTGAAGATTCCATTCGTTGCATTCATTGGGGACTCTGAGCTTGCAGAGCAGAAAATCAAGTTGAAGAACATGCATTCTGGAAAGGAAGAATTAGTGAGTTTGGATGACGCATATAGGATTACAAGCGGAAACTAGGCATTTATTTCCATAAAATATTAAAAATGCATTGCTTTATTGCATTTATGGGTAAAAAGAGAGGGGGATGGCTATTAATCATATTGTTGTATTTCTTGTCATCGACTTCAGTAGTTCTTGCCCAGGAAACATATGATATACTTATTTCTGTGAATGCCGTAAATATCGATGGGTATAATTCCAGATATTTTATATACGATTTCAATGTGCAAAATATTACCGAAGGCAATCAGGTTGTGGGCAAAAATAATCTCCTGAAATTCTCCTTATATCAAGGATTCTATGAACTGTCAATAGGCATAGACAATCCTGCAACTCCAGGGTTTGATTATTATGGAAAGACAAGCATAAATGCTGACGCGAACAAAAGCGTAGAATTAGATGCCGTCCCTGTCGGCTCTAGAAAAATCGAAGTCCTTGATATGGATGATGCGCCATTGAATGACATTCCAGTACGGATAGATTGTATCGCTTTGTCTGGGGAACAGAAATATTTCAGGACTGATAATTTTGGCATAGCAGAAGCATATTTCCTTCCCATAGGCAATTGTACATTCAGGGCAGCTGCGGGAGATTTCGTGATAAGCCAGGATGACTATATAGAAAAAGGATCTGCAAAGAATATCGTCATGAGATTCGATAAGTATTCTGCCAGTAATCCTAAAACAATATGGGTAATCATCATCGTGATTGTGATAATGGTCTTGTCAATAGGGTATTATATCATATTTTATAAGAAATACTTGGGAAGAAAAAGGACAACTGCTTTAGAGTCTCATGATAAGCATACGCATTCTGCGGCTGAAAAAGATGATGTGAATGATGATGTGGTTAATGCTGATAAGACCGATGATGATAAAATTGTCATTTCTAAGGATAGCATAAAGAAAGATATAATGACTGCATTGAATGCGAATGAACGGAAGGTTGTCAATTACATTTTGGATGAGCAGGAAAAACATGTCGCTTCAAACGGCAAGCCCCAAGGATTTTATCTTCATCAGGCAAAGATTGTATATGGCGTAGGCATACCTAAAACGACGCTTGTCAGATTGCTTCAAAGCCTTGAGGCAAAGAAAATAATTGAATGGGAAAAGTCAGGAAAGATAAAGAAAGTCCGATTGACCGAATGGTTTGCTTCTAAATAGGATTTGGACCAATATTCTGCCTTTAAATCCTATAAAAACGATTTTGGTCCATTTTTTATGCTTAAAGGACCTCTCAAGTTTTAAATATTGGTCTCACTTATATGTCTAATATGAACGATTATTATCGTTCAGGAGGTTAAAATGAAAAAGACAAATATAATGACAGGTTTGTTTGCGATTGTCATGATATTATTGATGCTTTCAGGCAGTGTTGCAGGATTGACATCTGACAGTGCATTGACAGTACAGGCAAATCTTGGAGAGAATGTGAAATTGCAGATTGGCCAGACATTGAAGGTAGATGGTCTCAATATATATCTAGACTCCATATCTTCATCCGTTGTGGACAGTGCTGCATCAATAGTAAATATATATGATACTGCGGCATTAGTGTTGACTCTTGATTATTCAGACACGACGCCCGCAGCAAAGTACAACTTGAAAGTCGGTGAATCACTGACATATAAGGGGCATGTCATAGAATTGACAGACATTACAGCGAAAGCGATAGGAATAACCGTTTCGAAGGGACCTGTCACAGCCAGTGCTACAAATAGTGCAGGATTCAATGAGCTGTTCAAGATAAAGACTGGAGAAGAATATACTATTGGTGGTAAATTGAAATTTACACTGACATATGTATTGCCACCAGGAGCACTAGGAAGTCCTGGTCAAGGTTTGGCAGGAATAACTGTCGTTGATAGCACGAATGTTGCAGATGTCGCTCCGACATCATTAAGGTTTGATTCCATACCAGAGACTAAGATGTATGGTGACTATGCAATAACCCTTGAAGATAGAGGGACTGGTGCTGCAGCTTTCAAAGTGATATGGAAAGCAGATTTATCTACTGGGACACCTGCACAGCCTGTCGAGTTCGGAGAGAAATTCAAGGGCAGTTTAGGGTCGACATTCAGGGTAGGAGGAGTTTTTGATGTAAAGATAACATCAATAAACTATGATCCATACACAGATGTAATACCTAGTGCATCAGTGAATGTCCGTTACATAGGTCCTGTAGCTGCGTCTGTCACGAATGTAGCGAGCGTGGATACACAGAAGAGTAATGATTATACATTAGCAGTTAATGAGAATAAGCTGTTGGTTTATAATCATAGGATTGAATTGCTTGAGATAGATTCAAACAGTGCCGTTTTTGTGATAGATAAGAAGAGGCCGGCAGTCACTTTGAATAGGGATTCAGGAATCGATTTAGCAACATCGGATTCAGTCATAACAGCAACACAGATAAGGATTGAGCCAGGCGCAAAAAGTCCTGATGTGAGATCAAGGTCTGGTGTTGTAAAGGTTGATTCAGGGATGCTTGTTGATGGTATAGATATAAGCGTAAGCACAGGAAATGCTGTCAGGATAAGGACTAACTCTGATAAGTTGGAGACTTATCTTGATGATGGCAATGTCACAGCAAGGACAAGGACGACTTTGAAGAGCAATTCAGACGGGATATTTGTTGAGACAGAATCTGCAGATGTGAAGCTGAAAGTGCTTCCAGCGACCGCTTCCGAAAGGGCAAAGGAAGTCATTGCAGCAAACTTCAATGAGATATCGTTGGATGAGATAGAAGGCAAGATTGTCTATAGGGCAGATGGCCAGAAAGAATTCCTTATCCTAGGGGTATTCCCTGTACAGGGAGATGTTGAAGTGACCATAGATGCAGAGACCGGTGCTGTAATCGGCACAGACAAGCCATGGTATGCCGCGATAAGCGGATAATTTTTTTTCTTTATTTCTTTTCGCAATCTTTATAAATCATATATGAATTTCTATTCATATGTTTTGTAAATCATATAACGATTTTTTTATGACGTTAGCAAATCCTACTAATCAGTCTATAATACAGGAACTTCTCAAGAGGCCGCTTAGCGTGATGCAGATAGTGGAAAGCACAGGATTGGAACAGAGCCTGGTGAGTCATTCATTAAGGAAGCTGTATGAATGCAAGATCGTCAATTTCGAAAGGAGCGGCAAGCAGAAAATATACTCTCTCAACAAGGACACGATAGTTCCAATACTTAAGATTGTGGATTCGCACGCTAAAGAGATGTGTCCTAGATGCATGAAGGTGGAAGTTAAATAAAAATGAACGTCAACATTACTCGGGAATTGTATGATCATTATGATGATGTCAAGGATAGATATAAGGCTCCTGAAGGATTGAATGAGGAGACTGTAAGGAACATAAGCAAGTACAAGAACGAGCCGGATTGGATGCTTGATAAGAGGCTTCATGCATTGCATACTTTTGAGCAGTTGAAGATGCCTGATTGGGGTCCAAGCCTAGAAAAATTAGATCTGAATAAGATAACATACTTCGTTATCCCTGATGCTGAAGCTAATGCAAATGATTGGGAGAAGGTCCCTGAGAACATAAAGAAGACGTTTGAAAAATTAGGTATTCCAGAAGCAGAGAGGAAAGCATTAGCAGGAGTGGGTGCGCAATATGATTCACAGGTCGTCTATCATAATATTAGGGAAGACCTGAAGAAGAAAGGCGTCATCTTCGAAGACATGGACGTTGCAGTACAGAAATATCCTGACTTGGTAAAGAAGTATTTTATGAAGAATGTTAGTGCTAGCCTCCACAAATTTGCCGCATTACATGGCGCAGTATGGAGCGGAGGGACATTCATATATGTGCCTAAGGACACGAAAGTAGATCTCCCTTTACAAGCATATTTCAGGATGAACACAAAGAAAGGAGGGCAGTTCGAGCATACGCTCATAGTGATAGATGAAGGCGCACAATGCCATTATATTGAAGGATGCAGTGCACCATTATATAATGCAAGCTCAATACATGCAGGTTGCGTAGAAGTGTACGTGCACAAGAATGCAAGGATGAGATATTCATCTGTAGAGAATTGGTCAAGGAACACTTTCAATCTTAATACGAAACGTGCGATTGTTGAAGAGAACGCTATAATGGAATGGGTCGGCGGGAATCTTGGAAGCGGAACAACTATGCTCTATCCTACATCTGTATTGATTGGTAAGAATTCAAGAGCAGACCATATAAGCATCGCATATGCTGGTCATGACCAGAATCAGGATACGGGCGCTAAAGTATATCATCTTGCAGAGAACACCAGCTCAACGATAAAGAGCAAGAGCATAAGCAAGGATGGAGGAATAACAGCATATCGTGGATTGATAAAAATCGCTAAAGGTGCAAAGAACAGCAAATGCTCGGTGAGCTGTGATGCATTGATGTTCGACAACAAGAGCCAAAGCAATACTTATCCAAGCATCGATGTTGAAGAGCAGGAATCAGATGTTGTCCATGAAGCTACAGTCGGGAAGATATCTGAAGAGCAGATATTCTATTTACAGAGCAGAGGATTAAGCGTAGAGGAAGCTGTAAGGATGATAGTCTCAGGATTCATAGAACCATTAGTAAAAGAATTACCATTAGAATATGCTGTAGAGATGAACAGGCTTATAGAATTAGAGATGGAGGGGAGCCTCGGATAGATATCGAGTAGATTATAATATGAACCGCGAAGTATATCTAAAAAAATTTCATGAATTGAAGCTTGACAATATAAAGAATGGGTTAGGTATAGGTACGAAGATAAATATTGATCTGGACAATGCATACAAGATTACAGGGAGTACTGATTATTCGTCAAACAAGGAACTAGTTGATGAGAATTCAATAAGGGGCCTCGACCAGGATGTAAGATTGAAAGTACAGCACATAATAGATAATCCTGAGATAGACAATAAGCTTGATTATATGCATGCGGCATTGAGGGCGATAAAGATATTAGTAGTGGATGAGGATGGAGAATATCTGATTAACAAGACCGTCTCCGGAAACCAATATACACACCTGATAATTTACGTGAAGGAGAACATTAAGGCAACAATATATCTGCATGCAACAGCTGAAATTATAGAAAAATCTAATACTGTCCCTATGACTACAGAATTCTTAGACATAATGTTGAAAGAGAATTCAAAATTGCATTTCATAGACTTAAGGAATTATGGCGGATATTTCATCTATTCTAGAAAGAATGCATCTATAGATAATGATTCAAGCCTTCATTTGACAAGTGTTGAAGGACCTGCGAAATTGAACATCACAGAGTTGCATTCATCAATAAACGGGCATAATTCCGGCTCCATAATGAACACAATAACATTAGCTAAGAATTCTGAATATAACATATTCACCAGGACAGACCATAATGCAAAGAATACGAAGAGTCTGATGCAAGTACGTAATATAATGAGCAATTCGAAGGCAATAATGCGTGGATTAGTCTACATAAATGAGAACGCAAATAACAGCAACGGTTATCAGAAGACAGAGATGCTAATGCTAGACAAAACTTCAAGGGCGATAAGCATCCCTGATTTAGAGATACATAATGATGAGGTCAGGTGCACGCATGGTTCGAGCATAACACGTATTGATGCGGAAAAATTATTCTATCTTCAGAGTCGAGGCTTGAATACTGAAGAATCAGAAAGGCTTATCGTCAAAGGATTTTATGAGACATTATTATCAGAAGTGCCTAATGGTCTGAAGGAGAATGTCTCAGATGAAATAGAGAAAATATTTTATGAAGAAAAATGAGAAAAGATTTTCCGATATTGAATAAAGAGAACAATGCGTTGGTCTATTTGGACAATGCGGCAACGACACAGAAGCCGCAGATAGTGATAGATTCCCTGAAGGGTTTTTACGAGAATAGCAATGCGAATGCGCATCGCGGGGTTTATTCATTGTCGGAGAATGCTACTGCATTGCTCAATGATTCGCGCAAGATATTCGCGAGGTTCATCAATGCGGAATCTCACAATATAATATTCACGAAGAATGCGACAGAAAGCATAAATCTCATCGCGACAAGCATAGAACGGACATTCATGATTGAGAAAGATGACAATATGGTTGTTACAGAGATCGAGCATCACTCAAACTTCTTGCCCTGGCAGCAGTTATGTGTTAGGCAGAATATAGAATTAAGGGTTGTCCCTTATGAATTGAAGAATAGTGATATTGATGGCATATCGAAGTATGTCGATGAGAACACAAAAGTTGTCGCATTCACTGCGATGTCCAATGTAACAGGATTGTTCGTTGATGTGAAAAGCCAAGTCTATGCAATAAGGAAGAAGAATAAGGATGCTATGATAATAATCGATGCGACTCAATATGTCGCCCATAAGACATTGAATGTCAATGATTGGGGTGCAGACTTCGTAGTATTTTCAGCACATAAGATATATGGTCCTACGGGTGTAGGGGTGCTTTATGCAAGGACAAGGTTCCTTGAGCGGCTCGAGCCATTCTTATACGGCGGGAGCATGATATCTTCTGTATCGATAGAAAAATCTGAATGGGCTGAGCCTCCTGAAAGGTTTGAGGCAGGGACTATAGATGCTGCAGGGATAATCGCATCAGCAGAGGCGATCAAGTATCTCCAGAAAAATTTCCGGGAATACGTGGATATGGAAGAACGGTTGAAGGATTATGCATTGAAGAGACTGAGGGTAATAAAAGGATTGGAGATAATAGGTCATGATGAAAAAAATAAGCATGGCCCGGTGATAAGCTTCACAATAAAAGGCGTACACCCTCATGATCTGGCGACGATATGTGACAGGCACAGAGTATGCATAAGGAGCGGGCATCATTGCGCACAGCCATTCATGAAAAAGCTTGGAGTGCCAGCGACATCAAGGGTGAGCATATCATTTTACAATAACACGACAGACATAGACAAATTGGTCGATGCGATAAATGATGCAAAGAAAATATTGAAGGTGCAATGATATTTTAAAGATGAATTGATGATGTGATGGATATGGATGAATTATACCGGGAATATTTGCTTGACCATTACAAGAATCCTAAACATTTAGGAGAACTAAAGGATCCTGAAATATATAAACATGACAATAACCCGTTATGTGGTGATGACATAGAGATATTTGCGAGATTAGACTCGAAAAAAGAAAGAATTTCGGAAATAAAATTCAAAGGTCACGGTTGCGTGATATGCATGGCATCTGCATCAATATTGATGGATGAGATTGAAGGAAAGAAGCTCAATGAAGTGTCGAAGATGCAGACAGAAGACATGTTGAAACTGCTTGGCATTGATTTGACGCCTGCAAGGATAAAATGCATGATGCTCCCATTGAAAGCACTGCAGAAAGGGATTATTGATCACGAGGCGAAGAAATGAGATATGAGATAAAGAATAGGTATGGAAAAAAGGTTGTTGTAGTTGTAGAAAATGAGAATGGTAAATATCTTGCTTTTGTAATGCACGGATTAGGCGGAGATAAGAATCAGTCTCATATAAAGGCTTTTGCCGAAGCATTTTTAGATAAGGGATTCACGACTGTCACTTTCGATACGACAAATACTTTTGGCGAGAGTGACGGGAATTACGAGAATGCAACTGTGACAAATTATTATGAAGATTTAGAAGATGTGATTTCATGGGCAAAAACACAGTCGTGGTATAAGGAGAGATTCTTTTTAGCAGGACATAGCTTAGGAGGAGGATGCACACTATTATATCTTGTAAGACATCCTGGTGAAGTCAAAGCAATCGCCCCTACAGCCACGATAGTTTCTGGGAAATTAAGCATGGAATTGCCAAGACATAAGGATTGGCAGAAATGGAAAGAACAAGGATATCATGAATCAATAGGATTTTCCGGAATAAAAAAGAAAATACTTTGGTCACATTATGAAGACAGGCTTAAGTATGATATATTGCCTTATGCTAAGGATATAAAAGTTCCTGTTCTAATGATTGTTGGAGAAAAAGATGAATCAACACCAGTTGAGCATCAGAAACTATTGTTTGATGCGTTAGATACGGACAAGGAATTGCACATAATAAAAGGTTCTGAACATACATTTAGACAAGAATCTCATTTGAAGGAAATAAAAGAAATATTCGAGAATTGGATTGAGAGAGTGAATTAAAATGAACAAGATACTTGAATTGAAGGGTTTGAACATCAGTGTTGCAGGAAAGCACGTGATTAAGGGGATAGATCTAGAATTGCATAAAGGAGAGATAATGGTCATAATGGGCCCTAATGGCTCAGGGAAATCCACTTTGGCTAATGGATTGATGGGCCATCCATCATATGAGATCACTGGCGAAATATTGCTAGAGAATGATAATATCATAGGATTGAAACCTGATGAAAGGTCAAGGAATGGATTATTCCTGTCATTCCAGTATCCCGTAGAGATACCAGGAGTCACTGTATCGAATTTCTTGCGCACGGCAATAAATGCACGAAGAGAGAAGAATGACCAGATAAAGATGTTGGAATTCATGAAATTATTGAATGAAAAGATGGACATGCTGCATATCCCTAAAGAGTTCGCGTCAAGATATGTCAATGAAGGATTCTCCGGCGGGGAAAAGAAGAAGATGGAAATATTGCAACTTGCGATGCTTAATCCGAAAGTTACAGTCCTTGATGAGACAGATTCAGGACTAGATATTGATGCATTGAAGAAAGTGTGTGAAAGCATCAATTTGTTGAAGAAGACAAATCCTGAATTGACGTTATTGATAATCACGCATTATCAGAGGATGCTCAATTATATAAAGCCAGACAAGGTTTGTATCATGGTCGATGGGAAAATAACTAAGTGCGGTGGGGCAGAACTCGCGGAAGAGCTGGAAAAGGAAGGATATGATATGCATAGGGGAGAAAAATGAAATCATCAATGAATATCAAGATGGAAGATTTTGATTATGATAAGATAAAAATCCCTAAGATGGATAGGTTAAGGTTTGGGACTGCAGGGATTCCAATACGAGCGCACGGATTGAAGACTCATGAGGGGATTTCAGAGGTGCGTAAGATGGGACTTGAAGCGATGGAGCTAGAATTTGTCCATTCAGTGAATCTTAATCCGCAGACTGCAGCACTTGCAAACAAGGCAAGGACAGAAAATGATGTCGTAATAACTACTCATGGATCATATTACATAAACCTTAATGCTCAGGAGAAAGAGAAATTATCCGCATCAATATCAAGAATATTGCAGGCAGCATATATTGCGAGACAGGCAGGCTCATGGTCTCTGGTGTTCCATGCAGCATATTATTTGAAAGATGAGCCAAAGATTGTTTATGATAGGGCATATGATGCATTGAAATCAATAACGGCAGAGTTGAAAGATAATGGCAATGATATATGGATAAGACCAGAGACGACAGGAAAGGCAACTCAATTCGGGAACTTGAAAGAGCTAATTAAACTATCACAAGAGCTTGATCAAGTAATGCCTTGCGTTGACTTTGCACACTTGCATGCGAGGAATGGTGGAGGCAACAATTCATTGGCAGAATTCAGGGCGATACTCACAGAAATAGAGAAAGGCCTAGGAAGAGAAGGACTAGAAAATATGCATATTCATATGTCAGGAATAAATTATGGCGATAAAGGAGAGAAGAACCATCTAGTGTTGAAAGAATCTGACTTCAAATATGAAGAATTGATGAAAGCGTTCAAGGAATTCAAATTGAAAGGCGTCGTAGTATGCGAAAGTCCAAACATTGAAGAAGATGCATTATTGATGCAGAAGGTGTATGGAAAATAATTTTACATTAAAAAATAGGAGGACTAAAATGAAACAAGAATTACCAAAATTGGATTATGGATATGATGCTTTGGAACCGTATATTGATGCGAAGACTATGGAGATACATCTGACTAAGCATCATCAAGCATACGTGGATAAACTGAATGATGCATTGCATAAGCCAGAAGGAGAGAAATTCCACAATATGCCTGTCGAGGAGCTTTTGAAGAACCTGAATGACATTCCAGAGTCTATCAGGACTGCTGTCAGGAACCATGGTGGCGGGCATTATAATCATTCAATGTTCTGGAAACTATTGAAGAAAGATGTGAAGATGTCAGAAAAGGTCAATGTAGCGATAGATGAAAGCTTCGGTAACTTTGAGAATTTCAAGAAGCAATTCACTGATGCAGCAATGAACAGGTTCGGAAGCGGATGGGCTTGGCTTGTCCTAAATAAAGGAAAACTAGAGATTGTATCGACAGCAAATCAGGACTGTCCGATAAGTGATGGAAAGAAACCGATTCTCGGAATCGACGTATGGGAACATGCATATTACTTGAAGTATCAGAACAGACGTGCAGAATATGTGGAGAACTTCTTCAAGATAATAAACTGGGAAGAAGTAGAGAAGAACATGAAGTGATAGGTGAAAAAATGAAAGAAGGAACAAAAGCAACAGATTTCGAGTTGAAAGATCAGAACGGGAAATCACACAAGTTATCAGACCATAAAGGAAAGGATATAATCCTTTACTTCTATCCTAAGGATGACACTCCAGGATGCACATTGGAGGCATGCAGTTTCAGGGATAATTATGCAGAATTCAAGAAAAAAGGCGCAGTGGTCATAGGCGTAAGTGTCGATGATGAGAAATCTCACAAGAAATTCGCAGACAAATATAAGCTTCCATTCATATTGCTTGCAGACCCAGAAAAAAAGGTCGTCCAGAAATATGGTGTATGGGGAGAGAAGAGCTTTATGGGAAAGAAATATATGGGCACTACAAGAGCGACATTCATAATTGACAAGGATTTCAAGATAAAGAAGATATTCCCTAAAGTCTCAGTGCCTGGTCATACGAAAGAGATATTGGCTTTAATATAATTGATGAAAAAAATCGGTAAACATGAAAGAAGTAACAGAGTCAAAACTGTTGTATAGGAAATACTTGACAGATGATCTGGTAATAATAGGTCTTGAGTCTAATATGGATTTTCAGGCAGGACAATTCTTCCATATAATAATTGACAAGAACAATCCTGATGATGAACAATCAGGATTCAGGCCATTCTCTATACTGAACAGTCCTGATGATGCAAAATCCCGAAATATCATAGATAGTTTCATAAAATTGATTCCTGGAGGATTAGCTTCTGAATATATAAAGAATTTGGATATAGGAGAGGAAGTCTTTTTGCGCGGTCCTTATGGACGATTCCAATTAGATGCAAACAACAATAAGCACTTATTCCTATGCACTGGCACCGGGATAACGCCTATACATAGTATCATAGCACAAAATATTAATACGGATAAAGAGCTTATATTATTGCATAGTGCTAAGACTAAAGAGGAATTATTATATTATGAGAAATTCCAAGAATGGAATAGGACACATAATAATTTCCATCACTTTGCCACATTGACCAGAGAAGAATCTCCTGATTGGGAAGGGTTGAAAGGAAGGATAACACAGCATCTTGATATGTTAGGCGATATATCTGATAAGACAGTATACATATGTGGCGTAAAGGATTTCATAATCGATTTATTATCTATGACTAAAGATAAAGCAAAAAATATAATAATCGAGAGATATAATTGAAAAATAATTTATAATATTGGATATTACGGGTGAAATAATGAAAGCGAATACAAGTGAACGGTTAGAATTGAGATCAGACGTCTTAGTATTAGGATTATGGGACGATGACAAGGAATTATACTCGAAGTTCAATGAGGAGTTATCTGTCGAATTGGGGACTGCCATAAGGAAGAAGCTTCTAGAGAGAGATTTCGGAAAGACATATTCTACAAAGATAGGGAATTCTGCATACAGATCAATACTTGTGATAAGCCTCGGGAAAAAACAGGAGATGAACCATGAAAGGATAAGAAGGGTGATGTCTAGGATAGTGGCTCACTTGAGGAGAAGCAAGCACTCATCATTCACGACAAACATCACATCGATGGTAACTATGGACACTAAAGTGATGGGCAGAGCATGCGCTGAGGGATTATACTTATCAGATTATGTGTTCGACAAGTATAAATCAGAGAAGGATGAGCGTCCAGAATTGGTTGCGAGCTTCCAATCCGACGACAAGGACAAATTCATGCAAGGATTCAATGAAGGACGAATAATCGCAGTATCCACGAATTATGCGAAGAATCTTGTCAATGAGCCTGCAGTTATAGTGACTCCAGATTATATCGAGAAGGAAGCGTTGAAGCTTAAGAGCAAGAACACTTCAATAAAAGTCCTTGAAAGGAAAGACATGGAAAAGCTTGGATTGAATCTGCTTCTTGCAGTGAGTTCAGGAAGCGATAAGCCTGCAAAACTGATTATCATACAATACAATGGTTCAGACAAGAAAAATGAAAAATATACCGCAATAGTAGGCAAAGGTATAACATTCGACTCAGGCGGATATGACATAAAGCCCGCGGGGCAGTTCACTGACATGAAATGTGACATGTCTGGAGCTGCAGCAGTCCTGGGGACGATAAAGACGGCGCAGCAATTGAATCTTAAGAAGAACATAATAGGCGTCATACCTACATGTGAGAATCTTATAAACGGTTCAGCATATAAGCCTGGAGACATAATAAAAGCGTACAATGGGAAGACAGTGGAGATAGCGAATACTGATGCAGAAGGCAGATTGATATTGGCAGATGCAATATCTTATGTTGAAAAGAATCATTCTCCAGAAACGATAATTGATTTAGCGACATTAACCGGTGCATGTGTAGTCGCATTAGGATATTATGCATCCGGGCTCATAAGCAACAATTCTGAATTGGCAAAGAAACTCTCAGAAGCAGGATATGACAGTTATGACAGAGTATGGGAGTTGCCGTTCTTTGAGGAATACCAAGATAATATGGATGGAGACATCTCTGACTTGAAGAATATGTCCGTAAAAGGAAAGGGGCGAGAGGCAGGGACAATAACTGGCGCAGTGTTCATAAGTAAATTTGTCGACTTAGAAAAGACGAAATGGGCTCATCTGGACATTGCAGGCACAGCATTCCTTGCAGAATCAAAAGAATACAACCAGAAATATGCATCAGGAGCAGGCGTGAGATTGCTTACCTATTATTTTATGAAGTGATTCAAGAATATTATTTAGTGATGCAATTTCTTAATCTATTTTTCTTAATCTATTTAATTTATTCTAATCATTCGTTCTCACTTAATTCTCTCCATCTGAGGCCTTGTTCTAATATTGATTCAGGATATTTCAGCACTACATCTGTCTTCCCGCTTTTCTCATCTTTGACGATTATAGGCTCTGTCATGACGTAAGAATAAACTTTAGGGAAGTTTATCTCTTTAGCTCTTTTGACAACTTCATCTCGTAGCTTATGGTCGAAATGCACTGCGTACTCATCGATGAGCTTCTTCAATGCATCGTAATCTCCTTCTGATTTCATCCTCTGTATTTCCTTTAGCAACTTTCCGACTAATTCTCTCATCTTTCCATAATCTTTGACTCTTGGATATGTCTTTCCATCCTTTATATAAAATTCTGCAGCATCACTGTTCTTCAAGATATATTGGATTATCAGCTGTCCTGCGCGCATATGGTCTTCGTGCAGTTCTGTATCGTCTTCAAGCGCCCTGAGCCAAGTTATGCCGCTGAGTATATATGCTAGATATATTGCCTTTGACGCTTCTTCACTCAGTATATTTCTAAGCTTCGGATTCCATGCATGATATAGCATGCAAAGCTCCGCTCTGGCTTCTTCCATTGCCGAATAATTCTCTCTCAAATAATCTCTCGGATCATTTTCAAGCTTGTCTGATGTTTTTCCAGAACCATGACCGACGATTTCATGCAAAGTTACTGTCACTGGGCTTCTGATGTCTGAAGTCTCAAGGAGCATATTCCTGTCATTTTCATCTTCTATGAATTCAGAAAGCATATTCTTTGCGAATGCATTCCTTGAAGCGTATGTAACGTTCGAGACGTATATGCTTTTGCTTCCATGCTCTTCTCTGATCTTCTGGCTGTTCGGTAAGTTCACTCCTGCCCAACATAATGGTCCTGCGCCTCCAGTGCCCGCTATCTGCATTATCGCGTTGCTTACAGGTATCTTCTTCCAGATCTTCTTGTATCTGTCATCCCATGGAGCATCATCCTCTAATGCTTGGGATTTCGAAGCGATATCTGATATTATGTGCTGTGTATCCTTGTCCTTGAAGAATACCATTCCTTCGAACAATGCCTTCTTTGATCTCGCATCCCTATATTCTTCAATGAATCCCAGTATTGTATCGACTGGTGTATCTGAATGCAGCCATTTTATATTATAATCGTCAAATAATTTAGGGTTGCCTTCCTCAAAGAATCTTTTGAGTATGCCGAGGACTTCTCTCTGCTCTTCATTAGAGTGCGTCATTGCTTGCTCGAGATGATAGCATACTTTCTTGAGATATTTTGAATATACTCCTTCTTTCGTCCGCTGGTTGCCGGCGCGCCAGATTTTTTCGACTATTTTTCCGGTCCTCTCGTCTTTGACGGCATTGCTGTTACCCGGATAATTGTCTTCAAATCCTTCAAGATCCTTAAGTGTCACTCCTTCATAGAATGTGTTATGGCTCTCTGTTATTATATCGCCTTTCATCGGAGTCTTTTGAGTTAGCATTACTTCATATTCCGGATCAAATATGGCTTTTGAGGGTATCTCTGCATGCAAAGACTGGATGTACGGATCTTTCAGTGATTGAATCACTCCATTGAGCTCTTTTTCTGTGAATTTCGGGATGAATTTCCTAGTCGTCCATCCGTCATGATTGCCATGGTTTATCAGTATCTTTTTTGTGTATTCCTCAATCTTTTCATACACTCCTTCATCTATCTTCTTAACCTCTTCCTTCTTTGAGCATAATTCAAGGAATAGGTCTCTTAGATTCAATCCATATCTGTAGCTCTGCGCGTATGTTATGCTGTCTCCTGCAACAGCTGCATGCCATAGATGATAAGCTATCATCTTATCATCAAAGCTTAATTCCTCAAAACCTTTCACAGGCAGCTTTATTACTGATATGCCGTCGAATATCTCTAATATCTTTATGTCCATATTATTTACCTCTAATTTATTACCTCTAGAATTTTTTCATTATCCCTTCTATCTTCTTCTGTTCCAGGAACTGCATCTGTCTCTGCATGTTGAACTGGTTCACTTTCTGCTGTATCATCTCTGTCAATTGATCCGGATGGTCTATGGATTCTAGTGTTATGCTCGGGATTTTCATCCCAGAAAGCTCGATCTTTACCTCTCCGCAGCTTAAGAGCTTGTTCATCAATCCCTCATTCGTGAATGTTATGCGTGTTATGTTGTTGAATGGTATGCTCTCCTTATGTACCATTATCAATGCTTGTGTGCCTGTGAATTCGAGCTTATCATTAAGCAATAGGTATCTCTGATTCCTTATGCTCGCATAATTGAATAGCAGCAATGCTGCTGCACCGATGACGAATATCAATATGAGAACGAGGTTTATCATGCCCATGTTCACTTCAACTTCAAAGACGGCCAGTATGTCCGTCACTAGGTCCGGTCCCACTTGTGTCTGTAGGAACATCAGAAGTCCGATTATTATTATCACTATGATGAATATTGACAATAGGTTCTTCAAGAATTCCTTCCCCGCATTCGGATAGACTATTATATTGTCATTGACTTCCATAAGCAATTATTAAGAATTGATATTAATAAATGTTTTTATACAATATTAGTTATTGGCATATTGGGGATTTTTTCTTTGCGCTATATTCCCTCATCTTCTTTGTTCACTATTTCATATTTATCATTAGTTAATACGTTCACTTTATATTTGTCTTCTAATCTTTTTTTCAATGAATCTATTGGTTCTCCAAAATAATTGTTGTCAAAATACCATGATTTGGAGAATCCTCCGTTCTGTCTGAAATAAAGTGTCCCTGCATGTAATGGTCTTGTCTTGAATCTGTCGATCAATCCTTTTGTTCTCATGTTCGTATATATCTCTAATGCGTCGCAATCTATGCTTATGTTTACTGCATTGTTCTTCCCTATGATGAATCCTTCTTCTATTATGGTTGCAGCTATGTCTTTTGTGTTCATTGGTATTGTTGTCCTATCCATACTCTCGCCTTGCCACTTTCAAGTAGTCATTAATTTATAAATTTTTTCATAATAGAAAAGTATAAAAGACAGCTCAGATAATGGATGGCATGGAAAAAGATAATTATGCAAGAATCGTCGGAGATATCATTGTCGATGCATCGAAAGTCTTAATCATGAGCGGACTATTGTATGTTGGTGCACGCGATTACTTAAAGAGTGATCACATGATGCACAGAGGAGACATGCCTAATGATATGCCTCAAAAGACATACTTGATGGCATCGAGAGGAAGCCAGGAAATATCTGACATGATAGACTCGGCATTCAAGAGCAGTTCAAGGAAACTTTCATGATATCTTCCAACAATAACATTTAAATATCCTCATCTAATCCTTTTGACTTATGTTAGAGGAGAAGAATTGGTCGAAGGAGTCTGAAAAGAAGATATATGATGAATGGAAAGATTCTAAGAGATACAGATTCAATAAGTCTTCTGGAAAAAAAGTCTATTCTATAGATACTCCTCCACCATATGTCAATACTCCGGTGCATATAGGACAGGCAACGACATATGTATTCATGGATATGTTTGCGCGCTATAAACGGATGAAAGGGCATGAGATATTATTTCCATTAGGACTTGACAGGAACGGATTGCCAATAGAGATGGCGGCAGAGAAAGAGTTCAAGATAAAAATCACAGAGACTCCAAGAGAGGAATTCATAGGATATTGCAATAAGGTGCTTGAGAAATCAAGCATGGCATCAGTAGATTCATTCTTGAGATTAGGGATAGGATTCAACTCATGGGAGAAAGGTAATGATATAGGGGACATATATGAGACGGACAGTCCGGAGTATCGCTCTCTCACGCAGGAGACGTTCATAGACTTATGGAACAAAGGCCTCATTTATGAGGATGAGCGTGTGAACAATTGGTGCCCTGGATGCCAGACAACTATTGCAGATGCAGAGATAGATTATGCAGAGTTGCCGAGCTTCTTCAATGACATAAAATTCAAAGTGAAGGAGACAGGCGAAGATATAGTCATCGCAACCACAAGACCTGAACTTATATGCTCCTGCGAGATGATATGCTACAATCCTGAAGATGAAAGGTACGCGCATCTAGAGGGAAAACATGCAATAACCCCTGTATTCGAGAAGGAAGTTCCCATAAAGCCCGACCCGGTCGCGCAGATGGATAAAGGGACAGGATTGATGATGATGTGCAGCTTCGGAGACGTGACAGACATAAGATTCTTCAGGGATAACGGATTGAAGCCGACAATAGCCATAAACAAGGATGGCACAATGAATGAGAATGCAGGATTCCTTAAAGGATTGAAGACAAAGGAAGCGCAGAAGCAATTAATAACGGAGATTGAAAAGAGAGGAATGCTCGTCAAGCAGCAGAAGATAAAACATAGGACTCCAATATGTGAGCGGTCAAAGGATCCTATAGAATTCATAGGCATGAAAGAGTTCTATCTCAAACAATTGGAATTCATCAATGATATGCGCGATATAGCAAAGCAGCCGAGCTTCTACTCAGAAGAATCAAGAAAAATATTGCTTGATTGGATAGATTCTGTGAGCATAGACTGGCCGATATCCAGAAGGAGATATTATGCCACAGAGATCCCATTATGGTATTGCAATAATTGTGATGCACCAGTTTTGCCTCCTAAAGGAAGATATTATCAGCCATGGAAAGAGCCGCCGCCATCTTCGATAGATAAATGTCCGAAATGTGGCCACTCAAACGGTCAAGAGACGTTCAGGGGTGAAGAAAGGGTCTTCGACACATGGTTCGACAGCTCGATAAGCCCATTATACATACTGAAGTACAGCAGGGACGATGAATTCTTCAAGAAGAACAGCCCATGCAACCTGCGTCCTCAAGGAAAGGAGATAATAAGGACATGGCTATATTATACGCTGCTTAAGGATTATCTGCTGACTGGGAAATGTATATTCGAAGATGTATGGATAAATTATCATATCGTTGATAATGATGGGAAGAAGATGTCAAAGTCTGCCGGTAACGGCATAGACCCGAAGGACATACTTGACAAGTATGGGGCAGAACCGTTCAGGATGTGGGCATCGCTTGAAGGGAACTTAGAGAAGCAGGATTTCAGATGCAGCCTTGAAAGGATTGAAGGCGCAGGAAAGACAATAAGCAAGCTTTGGAATGTCTCTAAATTCATATTGTTGTTTAAGAATGGGAATGTCCGGAAGGATGTAGAGCCGCATTTGACAGAGCTCGATAAATGGATATTGAACGAATTGGATTTAATCATAATAGACGCGAATGAGTGTTATGAAAAATATGATTTCCATAATCCTGCGGTGAAGATACGGCATTTCATATGGGAGACATTCTCAAGCCATTATGTCGAATTGGTCAAGAATAGGGCATACAATCAGAACAAAGAATTCACAATGGAACAGCAGGAAGCAGCCATATATGTACTGCATCATGTTCTCGAGACACTGCTAAAGCTCCTCGCACCAATACTGCCAATGATTACTTACAGGATATATCATGAGCTTGCAGTAAAAGATGTCCATCTTGAAGGGTTCCCCGACACAGAGAAGGAATACCTCGTGGAGATAACGAAGGAAGATATAGTTGAGTTGAACTCTTTCATATGGAAATCAAAGAAGGATGCAGGAAAAAGCTTGAAGGAAGAAGTGCTTGAATTGGTCGTTGAAGACAAGTTCAAGACAATCCAACACGACCTTATATCCGCTCATAACATAAAGAAGCTCTCATTCGGCGAGAGAAAGATTCTCATCTAGTTTTTCATTTAGAGTTCTTTGTCTGTTGTATCAATTCTGCATATCTATCATGAAGATATTTTATCTTTTGGTCATGCAACTGTTTCAACTGCATCGCTTTCTGTTGTGCGTTCGGGTCCTTGCCTATCATCCTCAAACGAGTATTGTATTCCTGTATTATCTGGTTACCTTCGAATTCATACTGTTTTTTCAGTGTGTTTATATGCTCTTCCTTGTTTATCTTTAAGGTTTTTGCAGTATTCTTTCTCTTGACTATAAGTACGTTAGCGGTAATTATAGTTGTTACAGCCGCAATCACTATTATTATTATCAATGGCTTTGAGATTCCTGTACCTGAATTTTCCTCGTCTTCTGTATCTGCGTCATTAAGATTCAATGGCTTCTCCTCCTCCAAATCTTTCTTCACCAATATGCTATCGCCTGTTATCTCATTATCATTAGGGGGGTCGATCAGTGCAGGAACCTGAATGTTTTGTTTTCCAGCTATTATAAAATAGCTAAATCCCGGACTTGTCGCCTCATAAGTTATCCCGGTACTGTCTTGGGAATATATTGTTGTCGGCAGTTCGTCCCATGAATTAGTATATCTATAAAGTTTTATAGAGCTCATATCTATATAATTCCCCTCTATCCATGATTTTGAAACCCTGAAACGCAATATGCTGTTTAGTATGTCAGAACTCTGCAGATTGCTATGCTTCAATTCTATGAATGCATATTTCTGTCTGCCGCTATCAAATGAATTCCCCACGGCCGGCGCTGTAGAAAGTTCATGCTGTATTGCACTCAATTCCACACTTCTTTTTGTACCTATAATATTTAAGAATGCATATTTCAATGCAATATTTTCAGAATTCACGTTGAAAGTGATATTATCTTTTGCTTCTATCACGAAAATAGATTTGCTGCTTGAAGTGCTTGGAGCAGTTATTGATGCTGGAGCAGTAGTGGTTCCTCCTCCACCGCCACCTCCTCCACCGCCACCTCCACCGCCGCTATATTCTTCGATAGAGAAGTTTATAACTGTCTGCTGTGTATTTTCATTGCCTGCAACATCTATGCACCTTACATAGAATGAGTAACTCTCTCCTCCTTGTACATCATAATCTACCGTGTTTGTAATGCCGGTGCTTGTGAATAAATGGTTCATGCTTGCGTATGATTCATCTTCATCGCTTCTTTTGCAGGTGGAGTTCTCATTGAGCGTCACTGTCAACGTCACTTCGTCTGTATAATCTATTTCTCCTGAAGGTCCTTTGCTCATTATCCTTGGAGGTGTAGTGTCCAATACCCTAAATGTCTTGTTGGATGAACTTATGAATCCGAAGGAATCATTGCTATACAAAGTTATGGTATAATTGCCGTTCAGTAATGTTGTACTTGTATTTGTACAACCGTTTATAGTTACGTTTTGCAAGGAATTGTTTATATTATACCAACATGAACTTAACCCTGAAATGTCTGAGACATTGAATCTTATAGGTATCAAGGTGTCGTTTATTGTTCCATTAGGGCTGACTATAGTCATTGAAGGCCCATACCTATCTATAGTGAGGTTCCATGTCTTTGTCGCGTTGGTGACATTGTTCGTCACCCTGAATGTTATATTGTAGTTGTCATTAGGCATATCTGTGGTGTTTATTGTAAGATTTTCAGAAGTGCTGTTCAGGACACCATCAATATACCAAAAATAATCTAATGGATTCCCTTCAGGATCGGTGCTTGTCTGTGTAAAATTGATCGTATTGTTCTTCCTGATTACCGGAGTGAGATTTGTAGGATAAAAACTTGTTACTTGGACATCAAATACTCCTACAGTTATATCCATATATGCTATAGCGCCATACTCATCCTGTATGGTGAGTCTTACGTAGTGCTCCCCAAGCAAGCTGCTATTTGTTGCAAGTGTGTATGTCACATTATCGTCAGATATGGATTCCTGTGAATATCTTGTGTCGTTGAATGTGAATGTCAAGGAGTCAGTGTCTATATTTGTGAAGTGGAATGTTATTGTGACATTCTCAAAGAGGGAGAAATTGAAGTCTGCAACACCTTCAGCATTAGTCACATTAGTTATGTTAGGTGCGATATTTCCGTTGTCCGTTATGTTTATTGTGAAGTTGAGTGATGACGCAGTAAAATAGTATGCATGTATTCGTATCCATTTTATAGTATCTGTGTCTGTTGTAGTTAACGACTCGCTTGTCGTGAAAGCATTTCCGGAATTGTCGACAAAATGTGCGGTGGAGTTATAAACATATAAGTCAAGATCATTCGAGGAACCATTCCAAGTTATATTTATGTTCTCATTGCCTGCTTTAGGATTATAATATGCGTAATATAATACATCTCCTTCATCACCATCTCCAGGATTTAAAGGACTTACATATGGAGCAGAACCGCTTTCTTGAGCGACCCTTATCATATTCGCATAATTCTTTATAGGAACAGTGACTACTATAGGTATGCTTATGTTCTTGGAATCGTTCCCTAGAAGCATTATTTTTCCGCCATATGTGGTAGCATATAAACTACTAAAATTATTAACTGTGAAATTAATTCCTATAGTATAATTATCGTTTGCAGGCACGACTATGCTCTGAGGGAAGGAAAACTGTGAAGTGCTGAGTGTTAAGGAATTTTCCATATTCTCAAATTCGCTTATCACTAAAGTGAAATTTATTTCGTATTCGTTGTCATTATATATTGTCAAATTGGCATATTCCGTGACATTTATAGG
>CAZJFT010000006.1:0-35528 GCA_964545585.1 uncultured Methanosarcinales archaeon | reverse complement strand
CACCATTCTCTGAAACACAATTATCTGTATTGAATGAGCAATCATTGCTGCATGACAAGCTTCCACCAGTGAATGCAGGATCGATATCATCACAAGAATTGATATTACCCCAATCATCACCATCACAATCCTCATTAGGGAACTGGTTTA
Source organism: uncultured Methanosarcinales archaeon (assembly GCA_964545585.1). Lineage (GTDB taxonomy): Archaea > Nanobdellota > Nanobdellia > Woesearchaeales > UBA9642 > UBA9642. Next base: position 35,378 of record CAZJFT010000006.1, on the reverse strand, counting down.
TTATACCGTCACCACAATAACCGCTACCCTGGCTCTGCTCACATCCTGAGATATCATACATGCATGAGCTATAATCACACGCTATCTCTCCTCCACCGAATGAATCGAAGTCGATGCATTCTAGGGTGAGTGGTCTATTGATATCACATTGCTCATGCCTATTCAACATCTGGTCTCCGCATGTGCCTGAACCTGCTGGAGTGCTACATAATGAAGTATTGAATGTGCATCTATTCGGTGATCCGGGAGGATTGCATGATAATTGTCCATCTGTGAATCCGAAGTCTACGCAACTATCTATATCACCCCAACTTATGCCATCGCACTGCTCATTAGGGAAATTATTGATTATATTATCACCACAATAACCAGGACCAGCATCACAATTATCTGTATTGAATGTACAATCAGCATTACATGCAAGTATGCCGCCCTGGAATGAATCTATGAGGTTGCAAGACATCAGCCCTATGTCGTTTCCATCACATTTCTCAAGACCATTAGCTATTCCATCACCACAATATGGTTCCTCACTTTCTTGACAATCTGATAGGTCTAATTTACAGTCTGCTGTGCATCCTATCTCTCCAGAAACATATCCTGATCCAGGAATCTGTGAGCATTCTGTTATTGGACCTATTACTTCTCCATCACATTCTTCTCCAAGACCTGTAGTTATTACACCATCGCCACAATATAATTCATATTCTGTCTCACAATTTATAAGGTTGAACTGACATGTTGAATAATCGCATGCCATGAATCCTCCTATGAATTGGTCGAAGTCTGTGCATTGAGCAGTTATCGTTACCCCTTCTTCGCATGATTCCCCATTGTTTATCTCCCCATCACCGCAGTATCCATCACCATTCTCTGAGATGCAATTATCTGTATTGAATATGCATTCTTCTGCAGAATTCGGAGGATTGCATGAGATTGTGCCCCCTATGAATGCTGGATCTATATCATCACAAGAATTTATGTTACCCCAATCATTAGCATCGCATTCTTCATTAGGGAACTGGTTTATTATACCGTCACCACAATAACCTGCTCCTTGACTTCTTATACATCCTGAGATATCATATATACATGAGCCATAATCACATGCTATATCTCCACCTGTGAATGCGTCAAAGTCTACGCATGCGAGCGTGAATGGCCTGTTCAATTCACACTGCTCTGCCCTATTCAATATCTGATTACCGCAGGTACTGAATCCAGCCGGAGTGCTACATAATGAAGTATTGAATGTGCATCTCTGAGGGGATCCTGGAGGATTGCATGTCAATGTTCCTCCTGTGAATCCGAATGCTGCGCATGAATGTATGTTGCCCCAACTATCACCATCACATTGCTCGAACGGGAAATTATTGATTATATTATCACCACAATATCCTGGACCAGCATTACAATTGCTAATATCATATGTACAATCTGAGTTGCATCCCAGGATGCCTCCATCAAATGTATCTATATAATTGCAGTTTAGAGACCTTAAGTCTGAGCCGTCGCACTGCTCCTCTTCACTATTTGCTATTCCATCACCGCAGTATGGCTCTCCTGCCTCTTCGCAGTCTGAAAGGTCATATTGGCAATCTGCCGTGCATCCTAATTGTCCTGAAACGAACCTATTGTCGAATTCTGAGCATTCAGTGACTGAGCCTATTACCTCTCCGTCACATTCCTCTCCGATTCCAGGAGTTATTATACCATCACCACAGTATAGGTCTACTGCTGTCTGGCATTCTGATAAATCGTATTGGCATGTCGAATAATCGCAGCCGATCAATCCTCCTATGAATTGATCAAAGTCTGTGCATGTAGCACCGAATGGCACTCCAGCCTCGCATGATTCACCATTGTTTATCTCTCCATCACCACACTCTCCTTCACCATTCTCCGAAACACAATTATTAGTGTTGAATATGCATTGATTGCCTGTTCCTGGCGCCCAACATGAGATTGTGCCGCTTGTGAATGCTGGATCTATATCATCACAAGAATTGATATTACCCCAATCAGTACCGTCACATTCCTCATTAGGGAAATCATTGATCATGTCATCGCCACAATAACCGCTTCCTTGGGATATCTCACAACCTGATATATCATATCTGCATAAGCTATAATCACATTCTATGTCTCCGCCTACGAATGCATCAAAGTCTGTACATCCTAGCGTCAATGGCCTGTTCACTTCACACTGTTCTGCCCTATTCAACACTTGATTTCCGCAGCTTCCGAATCCCGCATTGCCTGTGCACATAGTTGTATTGAATATGCACCTGTTAGGAGAATCTGGCGGGTTGCATGATAATGTGCCGCCAGTGAATCCGAAGTCTATACAACTATTTACATTGCCCCAACTATCGCCATCGCATTGCTCATTAGGGAAATTATTGATTATATTATCACCACAATATCCTGGACCAGCATTACAATTATCAGTATTGAATGTACAATCAGCATTGCATGCAAGTATGCCTCCCTGGAACGAGCCTATATCACTGCATGTCATCAACCCGAAATCATCACCATCACAATCTTCCACGCCATTTGCTATTCCATCACCACAATATGGCTCCAGTGAAGGATCATATACGCAATCATCATAATTAACTGAACATTGCCCTGGAGTGCCTGGCAGGTTGCATGATACTGTACCGCCAGTATATTTTGAAGGATCCCTTACTGCGCATAATTCACTTCCCCCTAAGTCTGGATAGTCGCATGTCTCTCCACTATCTATCTGGCCGTTCCCGCATTGCGCTGGCGCTATATAGCAATCATCTATCATTATATTACAGTCTGAGCTACATTCTAGATCTCCTGCATTGAATGAGTCGAAATCGGAGCAAGTCACGTCTAATGGTATTGATGACTCGCATTGTTCTCCTGTATTCAATATACCATTATTACATACATCAGGGAATGCCTGGTCTACGCATCCACTTGTATCGAACCAACATTCATTGCATTCTAATGTTCCACTGAAGAATCCTAAATCTGTGCAATCTTCTATATTGCCCCAATCCCATTCCCCGAATCCGCGTATTCCATCGCATTGCTCATTAGGGAAATTATTTGTCCTATTATCTCCGCAATAACCGAATCCCCTGTCGCATTGTGACTTATCATATGTGCATCTTAATTCTTCTATCGGATAATCAGAAGGATAACATCCTAGGTCTCCGCCGATGTATGCATCTATTCTCGTACATACCATGCCCCTAAGGTCTCCTAAGTCACATTCTTCGAATCCGTTAGCTATTCCGTCACCGCAATAACCTGGTGCAGGAGGAGTACATCCTTCTATATTATATGTGCATTCATCCGGTCCTGTAGCATAACATCCTATTGTTCCTCCTTCGAACGAGTCTATGTCTGTGCATACCAATGGCAATGGCTCTATTCCTGGATCGCATGTCTCATTGTCATTCAATACTCCGTCGCCGCAAGAGCCGAATTGTACTGCGGGAGTGCACTCATCTATATTGAATTTGCATTCATCTGGCGTACCCTCTGCATAACATGATAATGTGCCTCCAACAAATCCGAGGTCTATGCATGATAATCCGTTCAGATCTGTACTGTCACATACTTCATTAGGGAAGTCATTGACTATGCCATCTCCACAATATTCTTCTCCACCAAGATATTCGCATGCATCCTGGTTTATCTGACATTCTTGTTGATGTCCTGGAGGGAAGCACTCTAGAGGACCTGTTAATGTAGGTCTCAAGTCTGAGCAATCATTCAAGTCTCCGAAATCATTACCATCACATGTCTCTCCATTATCTACCTGTCCGTTTCCGCATAATGGGTCATTATTGCATCCTGTAGTATCGAATAGGCATGTAGAATAATCACATTCTAAGTCTCCCCCAGTATAACTGTCGAAGTCCGTACATAGAAGAGTGAAAAGTTTATCTGTTTCGCACTGCTCTCCTGATTGCAGTATCCTGTCTCCGCAGATATCGTTTGAGGATACATCCGTGCATAAGTGTGTGTCGAACATACATTGATTCTCTTGTCCTGGTTCATAACATTCTAATGTTCCTCCACTGAATCCGAATTGTTGACATCCGATATTTGCCTGCTTGCTTATTCCTCCCCATGATTCTCCATCACATTGCTCTACGAATGGATTGTTTATCAATCCGTCTCCACAATATCCTGATCCCCTGTCGCAGTTTGTCTCATCGAATTCACATTGATTAGGGTGTCCTTGAGGGAAGCATGATAATGTACCATTAACGTATGATCCTATGTCTGTACATCCCATATTTCCTAGGTCTGTACCATCGCATTGCTCATCTCCTGTCCTTTCATTATCTCCACAATATGGGACTGGTGTGCATGGGAATTCTGACCATCTGCAATTTTCACCACAAACAGCTGTTCCGCCAGTATATGCGCCATCATCTAAATCGCTGCATAGTATTTCGCTTCCAGGCGGGTCGCATGTCTCATTGCCCTCTGGCTGTATCTCTCCATCACCGCAGAATGGATCTGGAGGAGGTGCTGAGCAATCGCTTATGTCTATTAGACATGCATCTGTGCATCCTAATTCTCCCTGTCCGAACCTGTCGAAGTCTGAACATGATAATGCGGGAATACCAATAGTTTCAAACAAGAATGGCTCGCATTGCTCATTTGAATCTAGAAGTGTCAAGAAAGATCCTGCAAATCCATCGCATCTTGGCGTTGGATTGCTCGGAGTCTTATAGCATCCGCTTGTGTTGAACATGCATCTCTGTCCTTCTGGCATCGTGTATGGATTGCATGATAATGAACCGCCTGTAAAGTTGAAGTCTGTGCAACCTTCTATATTTCCCCAATCACCATCTTCAAATGTACCGTCGCATTGTTCATAATAATAATCATTAGTCACATTATCTCCACAGTATCCATGATTCCCTAACTGACAATTGCTTGTATCCCACTTGCATTCATCTGAAGTTCCATCTGGAGGAGTACATGCCAGTATCCCGCCATTGAAACCTGGGAAATTATTACATGTAAATTCTCTCAAGTCTGTACCATCACATTGTTCTGGATCGCTTCCAAGCACTCCTGGCTCTGCAACATTGTTTCCACAAATAACGGTCTGTACTGGAATTGACATGTTTGCATACCCATAATTTGGAGGCAACGCATTATCTGACACCCTAACACATAAGAAAGTGTCAGAAGTCAATATTAAAGGAAGTTCAGTATATGTCATGCTCTCATATGATTCTACATCAGCGCATGAACCTTCAGTTATTCCGGCATACTCGAATGATTCACTGCATCCTGTTCCTCCAACATCATCCGCACATTGTATAGTCACATTTTTCTGATAAGTGTCTCCAACATAAGATATGTTCGCTATCGGAGCTATAGTATCACATTCGGGCTCATCGGGACCTGTAGCAGTAAGCGTATCAGTCTCATTACCTGAATATAAGTTGGCATTGTCTATAGCATATGCAGTCACAGTATATTGCTCGCCATTCTCCAGTTCAAGATTTTCTATAGTCAATGTGGTGTCTGTAGGGTCTTCCATCTCTGTCCAACCAACAATCACCTGCTCTGAAGAATCAGTAACCCTATACCATACAGTATCTATGCCTGTCCCTTGGTCTGTCGCATTGACGAATACGTTTATCTCCTCTAAACCGCATGTTGAATCGAATGCATCAATCTGCAGTTCAGGAGGCTCATTGTCTGCAGTGACTGTGAAGTTTGCGAATGCAATAGTGCTGGCATAGCAGAAAACTTCTATATCATTCTCTCCGAGGAGGAGTGTGATTGGACGAGTGAAATTTCTTGCGGTGTTTGCAGTCATATTCTGCCAATCTGGCTCGCCGTTCAATTTCATCATGCATCCGTTTGCGTTCACATTAGTCCTTATCTCATAGTCTATCGTTAAATCTCCGACGGATGCTGGAGTCACTTGCGTTATGTTCAATGAAGTGTTTATGTTCACAAGGACATTCTGATATGCCCAATCATTCCATTGTGCGCGGTCAAAGCATGTTATATTATATCTAGTATTATATGGCTCTCCGATAGGGACTGAGTTATAAGATATGTTCTCTTCATGCATCAGCGTATAGCTCGTATAATCTGACGGGTCTTCTCCTGCAAAATAATTATCCTCCCATCCCCAATTCGTGTGGCCTATATGTGTTTCATTGCCTCCTGTTATATGGCATACTGTCGGCTCATCAGTCACCACTCTTATTGTTGTGCGTTTATCATTCTGATCTATTACTGGATTGGGGTCTGCGACCAATTCAGTTATTTCTGGAGGTTCTGTATCATATCCTACCATGAAGTGTGTGCTTCCATAATTTGCTAGGTCGCTTAGATTGACGCCATAGATGTCATTCCTGCAGAACACATAAAGAGGTATAGGATAAGTAGAAGCAGTATACGTCAATATATGTGTGGTCCTGTTTCCAGTTACGGTGAATGGCTCGCCTAATTCCAAATCGAATTTTTCCTTATTGTTGAAAGGCCAATTTGTCGTACTCCATCTGCACGTAGCTATCCTTTGCGTCCCTACAGTTATATTATATGTAGGAGTCCTCCCTATTCCAGTTATAGGTTCTATAAGCCATACGGCCATTTCCGGATGCGCTATAGTGAACTCTTTATATCCTTCTACAGTATTCCCATCTGTATCATTCGCCAATACATAGAATACATAATCCCCATTGTCTAAGAAAGAGACTGTAAAATTATATCCTCTTAGGCCATATAATGGAGCAGTTATCGGAAAAACCGTCCAATTAGTTCCGTATATGTCTGATAGATTATAATCAAGAATAGTTACAGGTATTTCTCCATAGTTCACTTCAATGATCGGTTTAGAAGTATTATAAGTGTCCGCATGTGTTCCTGGCAGAATCATTAATGCTAAAGCTAGAAAGAACATCACATATAAAATGCTTAATCCCGACCTCTTTCTTGAATTGATATTGATCATATTATTCTGATGTCTCAAAAATGTTTATTACAGGCTCTGCGAAATCCTTATTCCTGAATCTCAGCGTTATACATCTTGTCGATTCCTGATTCATCCCTAAGTCTCTGCTATAATAACAGAATTGTGGGAATGGACCAAATTCTGAATCACTTCCTTGATACTTTTCTGTATAATCGAATTCTATCGGTTGCTCGCCTAATTCTGTCACATTGTATAATTTCATCTGACAGGAGATATTCCTCAATACGCTGGCTATGCAATAATAAGTTTCTTGTGGTCCGAATGACATGTCATTTCCGTCATGGAGTATTGGGGCGGAGTCATTGATATACAAGTATAGGTCTACATGTTCTAATGTCTCATTGTTATAGAACGGCATAGGATCTCCCCCTCCGTTATTGTCCCTATTTATGTATTTTAGAATGGTGTTCGGTGCAAGATCATCTACTGCAAACCGTATTATGTCTGATGGTTCTCCTATTATTATCTTGTTCTGTCCATTGATCACTAAATCGCATGCAGTATATATCCTATATATTCCTGAAGGGATAGTTCCTAAAGTCTCTAATTCATACGCGAACACATTCTCTATTGAATCAGAATGCGTATAATCTCCATTCACAGGAGGTGATACGCTATATGTATTCTCCATTGAATAATAATCTGATGTTGTCCTGCTATACCTGCATGTACCTGGAGCTGTAGTGTGTATGCTTATGTCTAATGGAAGTAGGGCTTCTGACCTGTATGTCAGATCCATAGGGAACGGATTGTTTATCGTCAAATCACCATCAATTACGTGTGTACCATTCATAGATATATTGTTACCTGAATCATCTACGCAGTTCATCATCCACTTATACCTGTCAGGCCATAGGTTGATGTATGCCGTGTTTAACGTGCCTGGCACTTGTGTGATATAATTGTTTGGAGGAGTGACTGAACCGGGAATGTCAAACCTCAAATAATCTTCCCATGCGCCCTCAGTATAGTTAACCATCGGAGTGATATTGTAATGGCATACTACAGGCATGCTTATCTCTGAATTCAATGTTATGTTCACGTAAAGATTTGTTGACCAATTGCCGACGACACCATTCTCCCATTCAAATCCTCCTTCGAATGTCTCTAATGAAGTGCTCAAGCTGATATCTGGATATAATTTATCGAATATGAAGCTGAAGCTCTTTATGTTCTCAAGGTTCTTTGCGGCATCTTCAGCGAAATAATAGAAATTCAATGTCATGCCTTGATTCCAAGAATCATCAATTATTATCTTGTATCCATTAGTCACTATAGGCAACACTAATCTTGGATACATTGGAGTAGAATTTATTGAATAATAGACCCATGTATGTCTCCTGTTATTAATGGAATCAGTGGATCTGTCCCCTAATGGCCAATAATCAGAAACGGATATAGCATCAGAGAGGTCCATTATCCTTCCGTAATATTGCTTTGGCGTTATCTCTGTTATCGGAGGAGTCACGTCACGCTCGCATCTTGTCTTATTTTCTGTATCGCTTGTCGGTGATATTTTACAATCTGTCCCATTTTGTACTGATTGTAACACATTCAGGTTATCTGCATTCCTATAGCATTTCTGTGTCGCAGTGTCGTTCCATTCACATCGTCCTATGCCTATAGAATCGTTGCTTGCATTAAGAAGATTGTTTGTCCCTCCAATCTTTGTTGTTCCGCCGGCAATTGTCCAGTATGTATCTACTTTGACTGGCACGCCGCCGGTGCAGTCTGCTTCATTGTCATAAACGTCACATGTGACATAATTTCCATCGAGACATTCGCCTGTACTTTTCTTATAGAAGCAGTATCCATATAATTCGCAAGTGTCTTCTGTGCATTCACCATATATCTTGTTATAGAATGGGTCATCGCATAATGAGCAGTTCTGTATTGCCAATCCTAAATCTACATATTCTTTCTTCGGCCTGCATACGCCCTGGTTGAATACTTCGTTGTAATCAGCCCATTCGCACATGTTGGATTCCCCATCCTGGAATCTTGTACAATAATCCTGCTCGCATGAAAGCCTTGACTTATAATCATAGCATGATGTCACATTCTCGCAAGAATATGTCTTGTCGACTGATGTATAGGAATAATCAAGATAGCATCCTCCGAATATATTGCCTTTGCTTGCAACTCTCTGTTCAGGTATTACAGTCAATGACGGTCCTGGGCATGTCAATGTCTCTCCTTCATCAGATATCTCGAATCCTTGATATCCGAATATTCCGAATAATCCATTGCACCTGTCGCATGCAGAGGCTGTCAAACAAGTCAATTCTCCTAATTCATTAGTTCCACAGTATGTTCCCGCATTGCAAACAGGATCGACAACTACGAAATTGTCTGGAGTGCAGCTCAGGACCCCATTCTGTCCCTGCCATGTCCCGCACCGTTTGTCTGGATGAGGGTTCAAGCACACTTCATCACCCATAATCTTGCATGAGGGATCAGACCATTGTACCCTGATAGAAGAATTGACTGAACTGTTGAATTCTGTCCGTATCTTGAAACAGTAATCATTTCTCGCATATAATCTGAAACTGAGAGAATCTACTACCAAGAAATCATCTATATTATTCGACAACGCGGGTGATCTGGGGAAGAAATTGCAGTGCGTACTGTTCCTACATCCATACACCATATAATTATCGACCCAATCCCCGCATGGATTGGAAAGGTCCCATGTGACATTTAACTGTCTTTGATTGTATACGGCAAGTGTCTGCACGTTGCTTGCTCCTGTCGCCTCATTGACACAATCATCAGGTATCTCTGGATATCTGCAAGTGCAATTGCTCATATAACACCAATTGATATTATTGTATGGTGCCTGGCATGTGCTTTGGCCTAAACCGGTTGTGAGATTGAAATCACATTCTTCTCCTGCAACATTTATGAATCCATCACCGCATGTAGCTCCACCGCCGCTAGTGCCGCAAGATAATGTCAAGTCAGGAGCTGGACCGACAACACATTCTGGAGTCTGTATCACTGTACATGTTCTTGTCCTCTGTGTCTGTCCTGGGGGACAAGGTGTGCCCTCTGGAGGATTCCATTCACTGCAATCCCATTCGCATAATGGTGCAGAGCATGTGAGATTCTCCTCATACTGTGGGATTGCGCATTCTTGAGTGCCGACGCAAGTATTTGTCTGCTGACCATTTATGCATGGTCCTAACTCGCAATCATATTGACAGCAATTCATAACTATCTCTAAATCATTAGTATTCTGTGTAAGAGTATAATAAAGTTCTGCACTGCATTCGCCTTTCTCTGCAAGTATGCTTACTGGACCGGGTGCGACATTGCTGAAAGAAAAATATCCTCCGTCCCCACTTAAGGTGTTTACTCCGCCCCTATCAACTAATGTTACTGTCGCGTCTTTAACTTCGAAAAGTACGCCATTAGTATTATTTTTTATGATCCCTGCCAAAAGATATCCTGTGAGTGGTTGTCCATTGCAATGATCATTGCATTGCGGTTCTTGAACATTATAATAGAATGTCCCACCAAGATTAGTACATACTTGGTTAAGGAGCATCTGTCCGCCACCAGTCACACAGCAGCATCCAGGATTGCATTCTTGCGGTATAAGGTTGCAATTTTGCGTATTGAAAGTGTAGAATTGCAGGTCACATTCACCCTGTGTTGCCGCATTCTGGCATTCAAGGCCTTGAGAGAACGGCACACAACACCCGGCATATGCATCATATGCGTGCATTAGAAAACCAACCATGAACAGTGTTAATAGTATCCATAATCTATTGAATCTCATCAATACCCACCCTTTCCTCTATAACCCGCCATTAGTATTTAAATATGTTATGTTTTTGCCTAAAGTTATTGTTTATAAATTATTGATTATGAATCAGCGATTATTCTGGTATGATTTTAATTTATTATTTTTTGTAATTATCTTTTTGTATCTTAATAGCAACATCACTAAGTAGGTATTATTTCTTCTACACAAACAGGTGCCTGACATACATAACCGACTGCACAATCAGAATTAATTGTACAAGTGGTCCTACATGCTCCTCCTCCAGAGGTAGGGATAAACGAATAATTCCCACAATTAAGGTAATTACAACCTAGAGTGCATCCTTCATTATTATTTGTGCCCATTAAGGAATTGGCATTCCTCCCATCGCATTCAATACTCGGAGCAGTACATCCTATTCTTCCAGGTCCTGGAGTCCTGCAAACTCTTGGAATGGAATCTTCTAATCCACAATTATTACACGTATTCTGATATAAAGGATTATCTGATGTAGGATTACCGCCTGTGCAGTACAATACTCCGCCAAAAGGAGGCCCAGAACCACCAGAAGGGAAATAGTATAATCCATTGCAAACAGGATTGCCTCCTCCTGAACAATTGGAATCGCACCTACAAGAAGTGAGATCTGCACGCGAGCATCTTCCATTACCTCCACATCTTCCATCACACGTATATCTTTGTGATGAGGAGCCAAAAGGATTGCTAGTAATGGCAGGATTAGCACATTGAGGGCTCGTTGTGCATTCACCATTGCCTCCTTGGCCGAATAATGATTCAAAAGTCTGTCCTGCAGAATAATTAGAACAACCTACTGCTGTCAGAGAAGGATTATTGACGGTTGTTAGAGGTGGTCCTTGACATCTCTCATCCAAGAATTGTGAAGGGGAATTATAGTTTGTATCATCGCATCTCTGAGCGACCACTCTTGTTTCTTGAGCTGTACCAGTACACGTATTGCCACTAACGCCTGAACATGATCTTGTAAATGTCCGCATCCACACATCATTATCAGACCGCTGTGGCAAGGGAGGATATCCTCCATAGGAAATGTCGATTGGTGATGGAGGAGAAGGCTGTTTTGTCCAAAAATTATTTTGAAACAGATTAAAAGTATAATTAGAAGCATATGTCACTGAATTATAACATGTACTTCCTGTGCCATTTATCGTGTATGTATCGGCACAGCAGGTGTGATCCGAAAAGTAAGGATTTGAAAGATTGTATGGATATGATGGGTTTGTAGGATTCCTATGTGGCAGGCATTGCCTCACATCCACTTCGTATGATGTCTGGTCTGATAATCCTAGGAATGTGTTGACTACTAATGATATGTTCCTTAATCCTGTCCTGTTGAATACGTATTTCTTTATTATGGTTATGTTGTCTGTCGTCGAGCCATTGATATCTACTGGAAGGTATAATGTCTTGTTCCTGTCTGCTGTTATCGGCATCTCCTTGTAGAATTCTCCTAACGAGTCATTCCATATGAATGTCGAGAAATTGTTGTTGAATCCAGGTATTGACCCAGATAATCCCACTAATGAGTTTGTTCCATTCAGCACGTATGGGTCCTCTACTGATGCATATCTGTCGCTGATGTTAGGGTATAGGTTGTTTCCTGTTATATTCGCTGTAGGCTTGTCGAACACGAATATCTTGATGACTTGCCAATCCATCAATTCCTGTCTTCCGACCTCTTTTATGGATACATTAAGCTCGTGGTATCCCCTGTCTGAACTGTTAGGGAAGTATCTTGCATTCTTTCCTGTGGCGATGAATTCTGTGCTGTTAGTGAAATTTTTTGGTTGTGAATTTATTATCCTTATCATGCAATTATCTTTCATGTATTGTATGCTCGGGACGTTTGTGACGCAAAGCGGATTGCTCATGTTGTATACTTCGTCATAATCCTCTTTCCAAAGATGATAATCATATACCAATCCATCCTCATCAGGATCATACCCTTGAGGTGTTATTGTTATGCTGTCATTCTCCTGCAGGACCAAGTCTACGCCTAACAATCCTGAGTATTCATTTATGTATTCCAATGCTGGCCTCCTGTTCTTTATCGCGAACTGCAGTATCATTGGCTTTCCATCTATCAATGTACCGTTGTCTATCATCCGTATTATGTCTGTCTGATTAACATCGATGCTTTTTATACGTACTATCGTATAATTCCTGTATGGTTTTGCCATGTCGCTGTTCGCTAATTTGTCCTCAAGCATATTGAATCCTGCTTCCTGTACATCTGTACGCGCTGAGAAATATGCATAATCGTACAATTCCTTGAACCTTGCCGGTTTCTCTATCCCGAAATCATAGAATGCTTTGATTGGTTGTCTTCCACGGACAGTCACTATGAAAGGGTATTGTAGTTTGACCGCCAGTCCGTTGTCTCCGAATATCACCGATGCTTTCGGCGCTCCTGCCTGTGTGATGTTGCTTGGAGTATTCTTCAGCACTTCATTGAAGTCTATGCATTTCTGCACTTCAGATTCTATGAATTGTTCCATATCTTCTTGTACGCTTTTCACTCTAGAGTTCGTATAAGTCCCCACTTCGCATGTCCTCACTCCGAATGATGTGTTTGTTGCGCCTATCTTGTTTGAGCCGTTCCAGTTGCATAATTTTGTCAGCTGGTTCCTTCCGAAGAATCCTGAATAATAATCATATATGTCGCCGGAATATTTGCATGATAATGAATCATTGTTATATATCGCCTTGAGGATATATGTGGGGTAAAGTTTTTCTTCAGGATAAGGATACTCCCAAGGGGATCTCCTCACTACAGGACAATTATCATTAGAGATGATTGCGATAGAAACATTAACTGTGCGATTATATTCGGGGACAAAAAAAGGCACATAATCCCTCCCTGCAGTCTTGTTCGTCATGTTCAATATGCCTCCTTGCAATGATGCGCGTATCAATGCCTCTGTAGTCACTGAGTCTATGCAGCTTGTTACGTATATGCTTAATGAGTTCTGGCTTATGTAGTCCTGTACTTGTTGTGTCGCCATGACTGCATATCGCTCTTTCTCGACGATTATCTTCATGAATAGCAAGAACATGAATGCCAACATTATGACTATTGCAAGAAGTACGAATACCGTGATCTGCCCTCTAATATTGCCTCTTTTTCCCCTACGAAACATGTAGAAATCAAAAGGATTAAGGTATATAAATTTATTGAAAATGATTCAATGTTTTTCAAGCCTGCGTCTTTTCTCTTTCAACACTAGTGCCGCATTCTCGTATTCTTCTGAAGAGACATAATCGTCCTCTAACCTGTCCAGTTCATCTGTAGGTACAAATATCAAGTCATTCAATGAGTATCCTATATCTATCAATGGGGGTTTCTTGTATCCGGCGCTCTCTATATACACTAAGTTATATTTTTCGCATAGATCCAATGAATGTATCTTTGCTTTCTCAAGTTTTTCGTTTATCCCGACAAAATTCTCTCCAGCCATATCTATATTGAATTTTCCGTAATCGAACATGTACTCAAAATATTTTCTCGCATAATCAGAGAGACTTTTTCCATAAGCGTAACGGGGAGTTTTCGGTTCCATGAGCTCTCCATTTACCCGTCCCTGTTCTAAGCTCCTGACAGAAAGATTCATATAAGGGGGGATGCACAAATTCACTTGACCCCTAACTATAAATAGGGAAGGCACAGGCACTACTCCCCTGATATTAGCATCATCTTTAACATCCAACCTGCAATTATTCAGGCCGACTCTCCCGACATAATCCTTAAACATGAGTCTACTCCCATCATCGTGTGCAAGATATCTTTTGTCATACTCCAATTTATCTGAAGTATAGAATTCAATATCTCCATTAATGAACTTTAATGTCTTCAATCAACCACCCAACACGCCGTCAAATAATCATAATATATTATAAAACTATTAATAATATTTTGAGTAAGGAAAAAAATCGGTGAATTTGACTGCCTTTACTTTTTTCTCTCGCAAATTCTTTTTCTTTTGCACTCCATGTTTCTTTTTCTTCCGAGTCTTTATTTCCTCGCCGGGGCCCTCAAATATTTCAGGGGTGAAATAATTTTCTATCTCTGCAATCCTTTTCTCTTCTGCAGGAGTCTCCTTTAAAGTATCCCTATATGAAATATAGTCTTGCCATCTTTGGAAATATTTTTTTGCCTGAAAAATATCTTCTCGTATTACTGCATTCCCTAAATCTTGATATAATACCCATCCGAAATAATCTTCTTCAGTGTTCGGTTTCTGGACCTCTTTTAATTTTATTTCTCTATCATAAACATTTAATGTACCTTCACTCTCGAGATATAATGCATTCCCGAATTCGCATAATTCGCAATTGTATATTTTTTCACGTTTAGATCTCGAGAAATCTGCTCTACTGAACATCATATTGGTAGAAATCAAAGGGTTTTCTAGACCGCGAGTGAATAGTGCATCATATTCGTCCCATAATTCATGGTAATCGATTATTTTTGTAAAATTTTTCAGTTCTTCTGGCGTAACAACCTTATTATTTATGTAAATATCGGTGTCCGAAAAAAGCATAATATTAGCAGGCGTAATATGTCTCACCAAGATATCTATGCTTGACTCTGTTGAAATATATCCTATAGAATTTACTATCCCAAAAATAGGATTCTTGCTTTCGATATTGATTGGTATCTTAGAAGGGATGTAGAGTACCCCTCCGCCAGTCATATTCACTATTAATTCCTTATCTTTAATTTCTTGCGTATATCCTTCTTTTGAATCCACAGAAAAAACATTCCTGTGGCTAAGGCGCAATTCGAGAGGGCTACCATCTTCAGAAATATCATCAAGTACGACGATTCTTTTGATATTATACAACTTAAGAGCACTATCAGTATCCATGTGGCTGTATATTATTAAGACCATTTATATTTTTTACTATAAAATAGAGAAAAAATAGCGATATTTCGAAGTATTTATAATCAATCCATTATTCCTGTATTCATGGGAGGATACTTTAGATATTATTTCAATGAGCCAAAAGAAACTATAACTGAGAGATTACATTTAGAACTAAATCCGTTTGGCATCATTGTTATGAAACATGTTGGAGGAACAATAATTGCAGAATCAGATAAACGCTTATATACCTTTGGCGATGCCGAAAAACAATATTCTGACTGGGAATTTTATCCTGAGATGACATCAATTTTTCATTTCAAGGCCCAGTCAAGGTTTGATTCTGGCCATATTTATAACACACAAGACCTTGTTCAACGCAGGGCATTCGCGGACGAATTGGATAAGCAGAAAATACCTTATTATCTGTTAGCCCATACAGATCATGACACCCAAGTATTGATAAGAGGGTTGACTCTAGAACATGAGGGAATAATCAATCCGAAATGCAACACTCTCGGTGTTGATGACAGCACAGCGCATGGCATGATTAAAGGATTGAATTATAGAGAACACGTGTTTGGTGAGGATTTTCTAGCAAAATATCTTAATAAGAATAAATAAAAATATTATAAAAAATTTATTTCGCCTTAGACGCCTTCTTTTCTTTCTTAGGCTTTTTCTCGACGACAGGCTTCGCTTTCTTCTTCTCGACTGCCTTCCTTACTGCTTTTGGCTTTTCTGTCTTTGCCTTTGATTTCTTTGCAACATGCTCTTTGCCTAATGCCTTCATGACTTGCTCATGTGTTGCATTTTCTGTTATGTCAACAGTCTGATCCAATGGCTCTAGATGCAATGTGTTGCATTTTCTTCGTCTAGTCTCGCCATCTACTAAGTAGAATTTCCCTTCTAGATGCTTAACTATTACACATTTCTTTCCCGCATCTCTTCCTGCTATCTTTACACAGACTCTTCCTACGCTAAACATTTTTTTATCCTCCGCCTCTACAGAATGATACCGTCGCCGTGTATCCGAGAGACTATTGTAGATAGGTTTATTCTATCTTGCTCTTTATCGTTTTCCTAGTGCATGCACTGCATAACATCCCCGCATATGGCCTTTCTGGGCGCTTCTGTGTCTTTGACAGCTTGCTCATCTTATATGGGCGTGCTGTAGCGACTCCTGGAAGTACCTTTCCGCAGCCTGCGCAATGTGCCTTGCTTGGCTTCCTTTTTGCATGTACTAATTTAGTGTGCTTTGGCGTTTTAACGTAAATTCGCCTTAATGTCCTTGACCTTCTTGATCCTCTAACCATTTTATTGTCCTCAAATGTTTAATAATCTATCAATCCGTGAATAAAGAATAGGAAAAAATAAGTGTTTATAAAGGTGCCGCTTGCTTTTGCCTCATGTATTGAATGCTTTTTTAAGACAATCGACTTCATGAGCTATCAATTTCAATTTCAGAGCTTCTTCTGGAGTCACCCACACGTAATCTGAATGCTCGTCAGAAAGTAGTATTTTTGGCATTTCATCAATATCGTATCGATATACAAACCAGTCAAAATCATTGTCAGGATAGCTTGCATGTGCTATGAATAGATGTATTAATTTGTCCTTGTCTAATTTCACTCCAGTTTCTTCAAACGTTTCACGTATCACTCCATCAAGTTCCGTTTCATCCACATTCACTTTTCCAGAAGGCAAAGTCCATGCCGCATCATACTTTTTAGTGTATTTGAGAAACAATATTTTTCCATCATGCATCAGATATAGCCCTACTGCAGAGAATTTTGGTTTGAAATTTTCTGGTCTTGTAAAATATATTGTCATTTTGAAGATTAAAAATATTAAAGCGATAAAATTAGTAAACCTTGAACAGTTTCCTGAATGCTGTCGAGAACACTAATGAGAGTATGATGTATGTCGCTAGCCATCCCGGATACCATCCGAATAGGTTGAATGTTTCGCCGAATGGATGCACTTTCTCATTCCCAACAACTATCAGTTTCAACTTAGAATCCTTTATTGGCTTCTCTGGAGTGAGATAGCTTCGCTCATCTGTTATTAGTATGTTATGGTTGTATTCTTCTGTATTGTAATCGAATACTAATTTGTACTCCCCTGCTTCTCCTGAGAGTTTCCATTCTGCCTGCCTGTCCACTATCTCTTGAGTGCTAGAATCTATGTTCAAATCAGGGACCGCTGTTAATGTTATGTTCCCTTTCGCTCCCTCTGCGAATTTTGCTGTGACTGTGAATTCCTGATCAGGATATAATGGATAATATGCTATGTGCGAATTCAGCCATGCAAATATGATTATTATAGGTATGAAAGTGTAGAGTGTTGACTTGAATGATGACATCATGTATTTCATGTTCAAATCGAGAGCTTTTTTCTGCGTCGCCATCATCTTCTTCGGATCCTTCTCCTTGCGCATCTCTTTCTGATATTTTTTCAAGTCTTCCTTTATCTGCTTCATCTCTTTCTGATTAGTAGTATACTTATAGACGATAGTTATCAGAAGCGTTATCCCTGCAGAGATTATAAGTATCGCCCAGAATGGAGGTAGATTTAGCACTGGCCCAAGCCATGGATTAAATATTGTGTCTAGGAAGTTTGCCATGTTTAATCTTTAACCTCATCCACCCATGAACTTTCTCATCATTGGGTTCATGTCCATCATGTGCTGTCTTGCGATGTTCTCGTATAATTGATAGATTATCATTACTGTCAATAATATTCCTGTCCCTCTTGATAATGCGCCTAACATGTCTGCTAATGCAGCCATGAATCCTACCGCTATAGCACCCATTACTGTGAGTGGCCAGATATACCTGTTAAGCAATCTCTCCAGTACCCTTTCATCTCTCCTGAATCCCGGTATCTGCAATCCTGAAGCCATCATCTGTTTTGCTTGACTTCTTGCATCCATACCTGCTGATTGTACCCAGAATATGCTGAATATCACTGAACCTACTACCATGAACAATATATATACTAATGAATGCATTAATATGCTCCAAGTGAATGTTCCTGTTATTATATTGTCTAATATCGGTTGTCCTGATACCCATAATGCGAATCCTGATACTGCCTGTCCATTGCTGAATGTCCCTAATATAGGCTTTCCCCAATTCTGCAATAATGTGCCAAACAATTGGACATTTGCAAGCAACGCAGCCACTAAGATTACTGGGATGTTTGATGTGTAAAGGAAGTTCAATGGCCATCTTATTCCTTGGCCTCTTACTCTTCCGAATGATAATGGTATCTCTACCTTCATGGATTGTGCATAAACTGCCATGAAGAATATTACTAATGTTGCGAGTATTGCCGCTAGTTTAAGAAATGCTGTTGTAGGATCGCCTGTTGCTAAGCTTTGGAAGAATACGGGCACCGCACCAACTAATGCTCCAGGATTATTGGGGTCTGGAATGAATGAGAATGCTCCAATAAATATTTGTTGTGCGACTCCTGCAGCGATGAACAATGATATTCCTGAGCCGAATCCCCACTTGCTCACTATCTCATCCATGAACATTATCAATATTCCTCCTAAGAATAATTGGAATATCAATATCAATTCTAATTGGAAATATAATGGTGTGCCCTGATATACTGCGCTCGGTGCAAGTCCTCCCATGAATACATATATTGCACCCTCGAATATTATGAAGAATATGCTTAATAATTTCTGCGTACCTTGGAATCTTTTCTTGCCTTCATGTGATGTAAGGTCAAATTTCCATATTCCTGAACCATTGAGCAATTGTAGAACGATAGATGCGGTTACTATTGGACCTATACCCAGGCTTATGATTGAGCCAAAGCTTGCCCCTAATATTATTGATAGGAATTCGAATTGCTGCAACGCATTCTCTCCTAATCCGAACAAAGGTATCATCCCTAGTACGAAGAATAATATCAATATTATCAATGTCCATTTAAGTTTGTCCTTGAATGGAAGTCTCTTCTGTGTCGGTGCTGACACTTCCGGTAGGTTCTCTATTATCCTGTCAAAAATCGCCATGCGTTAAACCCCTGTTGTAAATATAAGGAAATGGAAAAGATAAGGGTTTAAAAATGTTTTTAATAAAGCAAAGTGAGAAACTATTTAAAATACTACAAATATATTATATCATGAAAAAGAGTGTGAGTGTAATAGTATTATTCTTCATTATTATGAGCGTGGTGTACGCATTCAATGAGTATGATGTGGGGGGAAGCAATGATTTCTCACTATATTATATGAAGAGCGCTCCAGAAATAGTAGATTTGTATATTGATGGTGAATTCATAGGGTTCACGCCTGCAAAGATAAAAGGATTATCAGCAGGAGAGCATACCGTTGTATTGAGAAAAGCAGGATATAGGGATTATTCCACCAAGATAATTGTGGAAAAAGGTGTTGGAGGAAAGATACTTTCAGCAATGACTTCGAATGAGGGTATTATCGCTGAGAAATCATGGGCAGAAATCACGACAGAATGCAATACGCCTTGTAAAGTTTATATAAACAGTGAGCTGGTAGGGGGAAGCGGCATGGATATTGATTTAGACATAGGGTCCTATAACCTTAAGGTCCTGCCTATAGACAAGAACCATCATTCCTACAATACGATATTGAATATCAATACCCCTAACAATCTCTTATTCAATGTATATCTAGCATCATTCGATGAGTATGGATCGTTCGATAATAGGTTATTATTGACCATATATAGTGATCCCTCAGGTGCAGAAGTTATTATAGACAATATATCTTATGGAGTGACTCCTTTAGGGATTGCATCATTGAAATTAGAAAATCAGACGTTGATATTGAAGAAGGCAGGATATCTGACTAAAGAGATGATTATTGAACAGCTTAATGACAGGGGAACAAGATATCGCACATTAGCATTGGAACTAGAGGAAGGGATAGATCCTGTTAATGATGACGATGTTGAAAATGCGGATGAATTGACGAATAAAGGCGACATAACCTCTAAGATCACAGAGACATATGCTTCAGGCATAGCAAAGAAATATATAACTATAAGTTCGGTGGAAGCATTTGATGAATACTACCAGTTCAAAGGAGAAAGAGAAGGAAGATTATGGGCATTGTTCAACACACGATATGAGTTGACTGTAAAAGTCTATGCTGATGGCTCAGTCAAGAAGAGCGGCCCATGGTATGATTTCATGGTACTGGACAAGCCTAAGAGATAATCTCTTTATAATAATCAAAAGATTTATTAATTTCTATTCACGGAAACTGCTTTATGGCAACAGATGAGGGCGGGACGCTCACTTGGGAAAAATTAGTGTCATTAATATTCATAATATTGTCATTCATAGTGTTGTTCGTACTGCTTGCGCTAGCATTGTTCATGCCGTCACTGAGGAGCTGATATGGAAAAAACTAGGAGATCACAGATGAATGCGGTTGTCGTAATGATTCTAGTATTGATATCTGCATTGGTCCTTTTCGGTTTCGGGCAGAGAGTATTCACTAAATATACGGGAGAAGGCGCTATCGAGACTTGCAGGTTGAGCGTGATGGCACAGGCAAAGACTGAATTGGCAGGGACGAGTGTCCTTAATCTTGAATGCAAGAGAAGATATATAGACTTCTATGATGATCATGTAGAATTCGGCAATGAGCCTGACAAGACAAAGACCATATCAGTATATTCTGATGGGGAGAAGACAAGAAGATATGGCACACTTGATAATGATATAGTCAATTATGTCATTGCAGAAGAGATGAGGACTTGCTGGTACCAGTTCGGCGAGGCAAAGACAGAGATATTCCCAAACAATGAAAAGATCACTGAGACAATAGGCACTGCAGATGATGATATATGCTTCACATGCTCAGAGATAGAATTCATCGACATAAAGAACAAGCAATATACTGGATTGATTGATTATTTGAAGAACAATTATCCGCAAGACAAGAAATACACTTACTGGGATTACTTCAACCAACCATCATTGTCCGAATATAATCTAGAGAAATACTTGACATACCTTGAAAAGTCTGATAAGATAAAAACATTATGGGATAATGCGCCTTTCGTATTCAAAACAGACACCACTTACGCAGTTATATTCTACAAAGATTATGACCAAGCGTTCATTGCAGATCTATTCTATTCTCTAGGAATAGTGAAAGAAGTTCCAGGAGATTCTCCGGCAGGAAAATCCGGCTATCATGTCCTTGTCTTGCCGACTGAAAAATTAGGTGATATATGCGAGATTCAAGCAAGTTAAGGAAGAAAGGAATGGACATGAGCGTTATCACTATGAGTATTCTTGCTATGATAATAATAGTTATTGTTGCGGTCGCCGTATTCAAATTCTTCGAGACTACAAAGGAGAAGATGGAGATACAGGATTGCAGGAACAGTATCGGAGCGCATGCACTGCTCGCGAAGACTTCACAGAGAGAGATATTTACAGACATCAAATGCCAGACGAGAGAATTGACTATCGATGCAAAGAATCATGCTGATGCAAAGGAAAAGATTGCGGAGGACATGAGGCGCTGCTGGTATGAATGGCAGAAAGGGAATGCGCAGCTGTTCAAAGGCGAAGGGATATTCTGCCATGTCTGCTCAGTCTATGATTTCAAGCAGAAAGACCAGAAGATAGAGAAGTTCCAGACTTTCTTGATGACTGAAGATATTAAGATAAGAAGCGTCTATCCTGAAGATACTCAGAAGATGCCTTACTCACAATATTTCCAGGGATACTCAACCAGGAAAACGGGAGAAGTAGAGGATAGGCCTAATAAGACTGATTTTAAGGATGCTGCCATAATTGACACTTCAAAGAAGTACGCCACCATCTTTGTTTATGCATCCGGCAAAGAGGAGATGCAGGAGTTCATGGAAGGCGGTGCAAGGACAGGGATGTTTGTTGCAGGTGTCGGCACAGCAGGAGTGGGTGCATTATTGTTGTTTTTAGGGCCGCCTGGATGGATTGCTGATGCAGTACTCCTAGTAGGCATAGGTGCGATTGCAGTAATACAATCAATGACATTCGAGCAGCCTGAATGGATGTCATTCATACAATTCATGGAATATAATGCGACTCAGATTGGGGATTTGGGATGCCAATATCTTGATGTGAACCAGTTGAGCCATCAACAACCGTAATATTTATTAAAATAGCTATTAAGGTCAGATTATGAAATCAAAAAAAGCTGTCGGGAGCAAGGAACTAATGTATACGTTGTTGGCGATACTTTTATTAGGATTATTCATAATAATGTATGTGGTCTTAAAAGATAAGATATTTGCGCTTCTAGAATGAGAAACAAGAAAGCATGGATTGAATCGAATGTCGGAAAGACGCTTCTAGTATTGTTCCTTTTAGGAGTATTCTTATGGATAATATGGTACTTCCTTGGGGGGTCGATAAAAACATTGCTTTCCATAGGAGAAGAGGAGGAGAAAGCTGAGAACATATTCTTCACGACAACCTATGTAGGCACGTATTATAACAATAAGTTCGGAGAGACGACACAGAACTGCACTAAGTCAGGCAATAATTACAATTGCAAGATAGGCACATCTATGGAATTCTATGTAGGCATATTGAACAAAGGTGACAAGAAGAGATATTTCTATCCTGCACCATGCATCATCAAAGATTATCAGAAAGGCGACAAGTGTGAATCATCAGATTATCTTTTGAGCTATAAGCCATGCGGTGTTGATGGCAGCGCATCGAACTCTACAAATTGTGTTGTAGGTAGGGCATTCATCTTAGAAGCAGGCACTTACAGGGTTTTCCCTGGAGGGAAATGCCTTCCCGAGGACTGCTACAATCCAGAGAATCCTACAACCAATGAAGCAAAGGCAAATTATGACAGTTTCTTCGAGATAACTGTCAAATAAAATGGAAAAATACGATGTTGTCATTGTCGGTGCTGGTCCAGGCGGCCTGAATTGTGCCAAGATACTTGCCCAAGCAGGCAAAAGTGTTATTGTTCTCGAGAAGAATTCTGAAGTAGGTCCGAAGATATGTGCAGGAGGTCTTTTGGGTCATGATTTAGAATACTTAAAAATCCCTGATGAGTTGATTGATTATAAATTTCATTCAGAAAAATTACATTCTCCAGACATTGATGATGATTTAGTCGTTGATTTTGATTTCATTTATACTATAGATAGAACAAATCTTGGACAATGGCAACTTAAGTTAGCCAAAGAAGCTGGCACTATAATAAGAACAGATTCAAAAGTTACAGCAATCGACAAGGAGAAAGTAGTAATCAACAATAAAGAAGAGGTTTATTATGATTTTTTAATTGGCGCCGATGGTTCAAATTCTTTCGTAAGAAAATATCTTGGTTTAGAAAAAAGCAAGGAACTTGCCGGGATACAGTACATAATACCCACAGAAAAATATAAGGATATAGAATTCTTTTTCGATGCAGAGCTATTCAATTCATGGTATGCATGGATATTTCCTCATAAAGGATACGTATCTATTGGGGCAGGGGGCGATCCTAAAATAATATCTTCAAAACAGATGCAGGATAATTTCCATAAGTGGCTTGTATCAAAAAATATCGATATAACAAATGCCAGATTTGAAGGATTCCCTATAAATGCTGATTATCAAGGACATCAGTTTGGGAACATATTCCTCATAGGAGATGCTGCAGGACTTGCATCTTACTGGACCGGAGAAGGCATATATCAGGCATTAGTTTCCGGTGAAGAAATAGCAAAGATAATAATTAACCCAGAGTATGTGTCAGAAAAACTGCGTAATATATTGGAACACAAGAAACTTCATGAACAGATAGTTGAATTCCTTATAGCCTCTGGCCCAGCAAAAACGATAGAATATGACATAATGATGATGCTGTTCAAAAATAAGTATCTGGATGAAAAATTCATAGAGTACGTTGCCTAAAATAACAAAAAATTTATATATACGAAATCCAGATTTTAAGCTAGCGAGGTGTTATACTATGAAAAAGAAGGGAGTTGAAATGTCAATGAATGTGATTATTATAGCAGCCATAGGCCTTTTGATCTTGCTGATATTAGCATTCTTAGTTGTGAACTATATTGGTAAGACGAATGAAGGCTTGAAGAGTTGTTCGGTACAATTCGGCGGAATGTGTAAGGAAGACTGTGGAGAGGCAGGTCCAATAACGTCAGAAGACACTGACTGTACTAGTAATGGCTTGGAATGCTGCAGGGTGATTAGTTAATGAATAAGAAAGCAGTAGAGATGAGTGTAAATACTATAATAGTCATTGTTATAGTATTGCTCATACTTTTAGTCATGGCTTTCCTATTGACTGGCGGATTCCAGAACTTCGGCAAGAGCACATCTTGTTCAGGAACAGGATATAGCTGTGAAACCTCTTGTGAAGGAGGTCGCATGCCATCATCATTTACATGTCCTGATAAACAAGTATGTTGTGGGCCTCCATTATTCCAGCAAAATAATTGACGATGATGTTCTCTAATAAGAAAGCTGCAGGAGAATCTAATTTAGGGAAGATTATACTAGTTGCATTGTTGGTTCTGATCATCGCCTACTTGCTTTATTTCTTTTTTATCAAGAATTTCGTTGAAAAGACATTGACTGCATGTCCTGATAGCTATTGCAAGGATGCGTGTGATTTCGCATCAGAGTATAGGGATGGGACTAAGATATGCAAGACTAGCGAGAGTCAGGTCTGTTGCAAACCTGTAAATCCTAAGTCAAATCCTGCATCCCCTTTATGTAAGGGCAAGAACATAGGAGACACTTGCGATGGTAACTATAAGGTGTGTGATGAGATATATAATTGTGTGACAAAATGTGAATTTTGTACAAACAATCCAAGCAATGCCATATGTACATTCACTGCAAGTCAAGTCTTAGGCAAAAGAGGGATAACTGCTTTCACTGGAGGGTTCAGCTGCGGATGCACAAGGACTGAATGCCAGAATACTAATTCATTCACATGCATATCAGGGTTCTGTCCATCGACAAATCCTGCCGCATCAGATTATTATTGTTGTAATAAGTGATTAAAATGATGAATAAAAGAGGTGTTGGAGAGAGCAATCTCGGGAAGATATTGCTTGTACTTTTCTTTGTAGGTATACTTCTTTTCTTATTGACGTATTATGTGCTCATCCCTTGGCTCGGCCAGAAGGATGTTATCGCTTGCGGGAATTCCGTTGTCGGCAAAGGTACTTGCAAGGATGTATGCTCTAATGATGAGACTGTCAAAGTCAAAGGATATGGTTGTCCTCCTGAGGATAATGATGCTGCAGTCTGGTGTTGCATAAATCCGGATTATAAATCTGAAGATGTTGGCGGTAATAATGATTATAGGTTTGACGTCTTTGATGTAGGCCTCGACCCTAGCCAGATAACAAGCGGCAAGTGCAAGGAAGAGAAATCATGGACTTATAGGTGCACAAGCGGCACAGGTATAAAGATCAAGATGTCTGTCACGAATACTGGAAATTTCCCATTAGACATATTCGCCAATCCTAAAGTTGGGGAAGCATATCCGAAGCAGGGACAGGCCATAAATGTAAAGGCAGGCGATACTAAGGTGTTGGCTGTTGACTTGAATCTTGAAGCCAAGAAATCTTACGTAATCAAGGGCGCAGCTAAGTGCAATGCAGGAGCCTGTAAGACTAATTTCGGAGACCAGGGGATATTCAAGCTCAATGATGATCAGTACATAACTGTAATTATCAATTAAGTATAAATTTTATAAATACCAGAATCTTTAAGGTTTTTACTATGAAAAAGAAGGGCGTTGTAGGTTTTCTTCCGATGGTCCTCATCAAGCTAATATTTGCTGTGTTGTTGATATTGCTCATAACATGGCTTCTCGTTAGTTTATGGATGGCGTTGTTCGGGAATGAGGATAAGGCTACGAAGGATAGTTTTGAGACATTGTTCAATCTTATTGATTCTAAATCTCAAAGAAGTATAGATTATGAATCGACAAAATACACTTCTTATACACAAGATGATTATAGGGTATTCTTTTTTGCAGCTAACGAGCAGCAGATATCATGTATCAATGGTAAGCCTGTGCTCCGTCCGTCTGATTGTGATATAAAGAAGAGCTGTCTATGCCTTTATGATGATGATCCAGACAGGGATCCTGAAGATAGGGATGATGAAGTCATCATGTGCAAGGAATTCAAGCAAGTGTTCAGTATAGATAAGAAGGATTTCCAACTCGTGGATTATAATGATGATTGCGACAAGAACTACACTGGAGAATACGCCAATGTTATTGTAGGCGTCCAGAATAGTGGTGGAAAGAAGAGAGTATTTGTATGGGAGAACAACGAAGGGAATAGGAAGCTCGATGAGCAAATGCAGAAGAAGATGTGTCCAGAAAAGACCGGATTATGCGCTGGAAGGAAGGATTCTGAAGTCGTATATGACTTGAAAGAGGTGGCTATTGAATGCAGTCGCAAGGATCCTAATAAGTTCTATTGGGAGGCAAAATGCGTTTTCGATGGGACTAAATGCAATGTCGAATGCACAGGAGAGCAATGCTCGACAATAGCTTCATGCACAGACTTCAACATAAACAAGGATTTCTATGTCGTGAACACAAAAGAGGAATATTTCTGCAAGAACAAGGCATGCAATAAGCAATGTTCGGGCAACCTGATAGAGCAATACACGTGCATGACTGGCAAAGAGCAGGATTGCAAGGACTTGATAAATGATGTCAAGTTGCCCGATTTCATCTCTAGCTGCTCGGTCGAGGTGGGTCCATATTCAAAGCTTACTTCTGGGCAGAAGAATTATGATGCTGCAAAGATGACTGAATTAGGGGATATAATAGGATTTGACAGCAAGAAGCAGAACACTAAGAACTACAACTGCAAGGCAGAGATTGAGAAGTATTTCAAGAAAAAATCAGTTACAGTCTGCATCCCAGGCATCGACTGCAACGCATTTGTAATAACTAACCCTGCACCCCCTGCAAACATACAGCAGTTGCTCCAGAACTGTGACATAAATCCTATGCGTGCAGGAGGCACTATCGCGATAACTAAGCAGGGAGTGATATGCGGCGAATTGAACAATTATTTCACTGATGCATATAATTGTGCGGATACAGCAACACCGCGGTTCGTATGATAGTTTATTTCCGAAAAGTTTTTTAAGCGCTTTCTCTCGATTATGTTTGATGAATAAAAGAGGTTCAGAGGATAAACTATTTTTCACTTTATGGGAATTGATGGCATTCTTGATGGTATTGATAATAATACTCATATCCGTTAGGGGCATAGCCAATAATAGCAGTTATTGGAAGACTTATTACTCTAGGGATCTGGGCATGATGGCAGACATAGCGAACATAAACCAAGGAGATTTCGTCATGAACTATGCCCTAAAAGAATCAATGGATAATTTCTGGACGGACATATACCTTATGGACAAACGGATGTTTGATATAGTTCTAACCAATAAAGCTGTCGAGGTTTATGATTATCCGAAAGAGGACAGCAAGTACCCTACGACTTTCCCATTCGCGAAGCATAAGAATGTTAACGTGATAAATGAGAGTACCTCTGCAGACTTCCTTGTCATGACAAAGAAAGGTGCTGAATTGAGGATTTCTGATTATGTGATAGAAAATGCGGAAGTATGCCCATCATATGCTACGACAAAAGACACGCGTCTGACAAAGTTCTATTCTATATATCTTGATAATAAGGTGAAGCCGCAATCCGATTCAGTCAAGGCAATACTTGGGACAAGCAGATACGGAAATGATCCTAAAGCAATTAATGAATCTACTATAGTATTGGGATATGCTGGAAAGGAGAATTTCACAGTATATTACTCCGATGACTCCAACACCCTTCAAAGCCAGAAACTTTCATGCATATTCAAGATGCAATACTTGAATGCATACAATTATACTCCTGAACTGAAGAAATATGACGGAAGCCTTGATACTAATCCAGAATTCACCAAATATATAGCAGGTAAAGAATCGCAAGAATACTGGATACTCATCGCATTATCAGACAATGAAACAAAAATACAACAGAATGAATTCGCAGGTTTGGTGGAAAAGGCAATAATAGAATATTACAGATGAACCATATGGACTTGAAAAATATAAGGAAATATGATGAAGAACAACAAAAAGGGACAGATTGAATACATGCTGCAGAATGCATTCAGGATAGGATTCACTATAATCGCATTGCTGGCATTCTTCCTCATGATAAATTATTATATCGTCAACAAGATAGACACACGATATGCTCAGGCAGAGACTCTTGCAAACAGGATAATACAATCTGATGCACTCATGCTTCAAGAGGAAGGCACATTCAGGGTATATACAGGCATTGTCGACATGGATAAATTCAATGATAAGACAAGCCTTGACAAATCCATAAGATATGAGTTCAGCAGGCATGCTGCGGCAAAGGTCAAGATGTCTAAGAAAGACGTATATGGTAATATCAATTACATCGGAGAAATTTATCTCAACAAGAACAATTGGGATAATCTAAAGACTATAATCAATTCTGGTGCTACAGGGAAGGGATCGGCAACGATGTTGATAAAGGATCTCCCTGTCACATGCGCATATGATAAGGATTTCAATGCATATGATTACTGTATCATGACTGTGGAGGTTATTGTGCCTAACAGCTGAAGATGATTTTCGGACGATTAAAACGGAACAAGAAGGGAGAGGATATGCTCGTAGATTTCTGGGCGATATTGATGTTCGTAATAATAATGGTCTTATTCCTAATAGTGTTCATAATTACAAAAGATGATACGAAAACAAATGAATTGAATACACAATTCTCAAGGACAGATCTGGGCTATATGATGAACTCTTACCTTAAATCTCCTTCATTGACAGACCGTTCAAAGACTAATGCAGAGATAATTGCGGAAGATGCACTCAATGATGATTTCTCTAGGACTGAGAATTCCTTCAAAGCATTCTTCACGGGCGTAGAGACGCTGAATGCTGACTTAGAGGATGATTATATCAAGCATTATACTCTGAGCGAGATAAAATTATGCGTATATGACAGTTCAGATTCGTTCCTTGCAGGATATCAGTTGAATGTTAAGACAAAGACAATAACTGACCTATACATGTATTGCGGCGTGCCTATGAGCATCACTAATGCAAAGACGACAATCCCTACAAGGGATTCATTCATATATGTGGAGACAGTATTGTTCGGGGATATAATGAGCAAATGAGAACAAATATTATGATTGCAAAAAACAATAAGAGAGGACAGGTATACATAATAGCCGTGATCATAACAATAGTTTTCGCGCTAGTCAGCAGCTTCATACTCATAGGTTTTGCCAGTTCTGAAAAGACAACAGATGAATACATCGGCATCTATCAGTCAGGAATGATTGATGCGATAGTTGATGGGGATAAGACACTCATATACCTTCAGCAAGTAGCAGACTATTCATCGAGTGATGCATTGCAAGATTTTGCTGATTATGGCGGAGCGACGATATACAATGACAAGGGAGAAGAGGAGGTCCCTGAATGCAAGACATATGTCTATAGCTTATGGAACAGCGAATCAAAAGAATGCTATCCAGATTATTATGAATCATTGATACAGCACATGTACAAATCAATGATACCTAGGCTGCAGTCTAATCCGGATATCAACCTGCAGAAAGAGACTCCATTTGAATTCAAGTACGGCACGTCATCCATCCAAGAGTCAAAATTGACAGCATTGTCAGATATCCAATACGAATATTTCGTCTTCAAGAGCAAAGAGTATAAGGAAGACCCAGACATACAGAATTACATAAACAACAAGATGACATATTCTGATGGTACAGCATTCACTGTGGGCGTAGGTGAATGCAAGGATATAACTGCTTTCGCAGATAAGTATATCGGCGCATCATGGAGCAGGAACACTGTCGCCCTCCCTCCTGAAGAGGCAAAAGTCAAGGGATTGCAATGTGGAGCATTCGTCACTTCTGTTTTCAAGTTCGGCTCGAATATGGCTGCGCCGCTAGGTAATGGGAACCAGAAATGCTATAATTTCCAGACAGGCACAACCTCTCCGACTGTAGAATTGATATACAAGAGGAATACTGATTTCAAATGCATAACGAGCGTGAGTTGCATGATGGGACTCAATGCGTTGACTGAAAAAGAGCTTGATGACATGAAATTGCTGCCCGGAGACATCTTCTCATCGACAACACCTACATCTTATGGTGCACCATACGGGCATACAGGGATATATGTCGGGAAAGGAAGGCTTGAGACATTGAAGCCTGGAAGCGGTTGGGTCTATCTGAAATTCATCCCCGACAATAGCGGGAAGCATGTAGCCATACATTCGGGGATAGGATACAGCTACATATCCGATCTCGAGGCTAACAATAGGAAGATGATTGCATTCTGCAGACATAAGGGATGCATAACTGATAAGAATCCTGTTAATCAAGTGAATTGTCAAGTCAAGGCAAATTCTGATTGGAAGATAACGAACATCCAAGTGTCGCAGAAAGAGGTATCAGGAGAAAAGACCATAAAGATAATCACTACGATAGAGAATCCTAGCGCTGAATGTGCAAGCGTCGCTGCAAGGCCGATGTTCAGCGCGACAGGACAGACAACATATGTGGTCGATGGCAAGAAGATGACTGATGTATATAATAATAATCAGGGGAAATCATATGTTAACATCGAGACTGAATGTACATTCATAACAGACAAGACAAAATTAGCTACAGAGAGGGGTCCTGACAAATGTGTCCTCCTTGCGCCTAGTGATGATACTAAGATACAATATACTGTGAAAGCAGGTGCGATAGATGCGAAGACAAGAGTGGTCACAGAGACAAAGACGGCGACTTTCGAAGTGACTAAGCCTTCAGGCATTCAAGGACAGCCTCCTGGACAACCCATAGTCTATCCTGTTGATGATTTCATGAGAGGGAATTATGCTGCAGTGAAGAGGAACATGGAAAAATACAAGGTCATACAGTCAGTCATCAAATTCTCGCAACAATATAACGTCCCATCTGAGATAATACTTGGGAAGATGACTCAGGAATCTTCAGGGATACCTGGTGTGAAGGCTGCTGATGGGAAAGGAGGAGGCCTTGGACAGACATCATGGAATGAGTTCAACGCTGCATGGAATAAGCCGGCAAGGGATAAAGGATGCAAGGTCGAGAACCTCTTGAAGACGGATCCATTCTCTGTGGATTGCCAGGTCGAGACAGCAATATTGCATCTGCTTGACAAGAAGAAGATTACTGATAATGCAAAATCTTATGAGAGCGCAGTGAAAAAGAATTGTGCAGATCCTAAATATCAGCAATTATACTTATCATATCCTGAGAAGAGTTGGGAGCGTGCGTTAAGGGCTTACAATGGATTCGGATGCAAGCCTATACCAGTAGGAAAGAGTGTTGTTGAGCCTTGGCTTTACGTCGGAAAAGTAATGGGTTATGCGGGATTATGGGGATATTCCGGAGCCGTGACACAGATAGGGATGTATCAACAGGTTGCAAAGGATGAGATAGAGGGCAAAGGCATCATAGGGAAATATTACGTGAATCCTTCATTCACGGTGAGCATACCGTTTGATCTTTCACTTATTGATAATCTTTCTAGATTCATGAATCAGACTGTGAATGAATGCAGGGTATCTGCATTAGGAAAGGAGCAATGCCTCAATTTAAAGATTGAGGAATTCAACAACAATACAGGAAAATATTACAGATCGAATGGTGTCAATATAAACTTGACGAGGGATTGTGATGAGAGCAATGATGAGAAGGCATTCAATGAATTCATGGAGAGTGTCGAGGATTGTGCATTGAGTCCGGATTTCGACTGCCAATGCGACCTTAAAAAGACAAGCACGATGAAAATCGACATCGATTCTGATGATGATTCTGCACTTTTCAGTTTCACTAAATCAGGGATAGCATATGATGTTACATCGTATAATAGATTCCTTGACACGAAAAATGATCCGCTTAAATTAAGCGCTGCAATGAATTCCATATTCCTTTACAAGAAATTGGGATACTTGAAATCTGGAACGACTAATTATAGGACTTGTACTGTCCCCGAGTCCAGGTTCAGGCTTTGCCTTAAGACCGATTATCATACAGAAGAATATGATGGCCAATCACTCAAGGAAAAGAATGTGACATTGAAGTTCGCCATAACTATTAAGGATAATGATTCTCCACCACCACTGACTGATGTAAGGTTGAGCAACATGAAGCATTCTAAGAACTCCGTCATTGTCTCATGGGATGAATCGAAGAAGAATAACCAGAAAGTCCCTGATGTAGGATCATATGTAATCTATATGAGCGATGTCGCTGCAGATTTCAACAACGACATGAATACCATAAGGAATTCTGTAAAGTATAGGACAGTAGATATTTTGAGTGCAGGTTATGAAAAGATACAAGGATTTGACATGAATCAGGAACCTGAATGCGAGATTGTCGATGACAAGTATTGCATATTCAAATATGCTGCAAAGGATTCTTCAGGAGCAGACATAAAGTTCGAATTGGCAGTTGATAAACTATACTACTTGATTGATGAGGAGAGGTTCTTCTACGTATTGAATGGCTCAGACCCATATAATTCGCTTAACAACGGAAGGGATAAGTATATCGCAGTGACTGCCGTAGATACTGATGGCAATGAGATAAACAATGTGAACGCCACTGAAAAGATAACTCTCGGGCAGAACCTTCAGACAATCAAGCCATCAGATAATCTGGAGCCGGGATTTGTTGAAGTGACTGCAACAGTGAATACTGTGACTAACATGATACGTCTTACATACGATGCCCCCACATTCTATATAAATGGTGAAGCGATGGACAATGCTGCAATAGCGTACAGGGCATATGGTGATTGGGATTGCCAGAACCAGAATAATCCAGATTTCTGCAATGTTAAGATCCCGTTCAATTATATTTCGGAGACGGGCGCGTTAACGATGGACATCCCTAAGACCCCATTGATGTATAGGATAGGGGCGATTACAGTCATAAAGAAGAACAATATTGAAGCACAATATAATTCAGGATTCACAGAAATAATCCCTGTGACACCATGATTTTTTTATTTTCTCCTCTTAAACCGTAACTTATATAAAGTCTGGGGTAAAACCATTCTTGAGGGGTTAAGCATCTGTTGCTAGATGCATATTTTGAGGTAATTAAGATGATTCAGGTGCCAGTCAAGGATATTATTGCTAAGATTTGTAAGGCTTCAGGGCTTTCTGAAGAGGAAGTCAAGAGGAAGATTTCTGAAAAAGTGGAGACACTTTATGGCCTTGTTAGTGAGGAAGGCGCAGCACACATCATAGCTAATGAGCTAGGCATCAAGATATTCGATGTTTCTGGAGAATTGAAGATAAAAGACATCCTTGTAGGGATGAAGTCTGTTGATGTCGTAGGAAAAGTTGTCAGGAAATATGAATTAAGAGAGTTCAACACAGAGAAAAGGAAAGGCAAGGTCGCTAATCTTTCATTGGCAGATGAAACAGGGGCTATACGGGTTGTCTTCTGGAATGATAAGACTGATGATTTCAGGCAGATAAAAGAGGATGATGTGCTTAAGATAAAAGGAGCGTATGTAAGAGAGAATACGGGGAGAAAAGAGTTGCATCTAGGAGATAACAGCCATGTCATAATAAATCCTAAAGGCATAGATGTCAATGTCAGAGAGAGACCCGAATATGACAAGAAGCACATATCCGAGCTTGCGGATGGGATGAGTGCAGAGATACTCGGAACGATTGTGCAGGTATTTGACATGAAATTCTTTGAGGTATGCCCTAAGTGCAATAAGCGATTGAGATTGCATGGAGAGGTCTTTGAATGTGATGAGCATGGACAGCAAACACCTACATACAATTACATATTGAACGTATACTTGGATGACGGCACATCCAATATAAGGATCAATTTCTGGAAGCAACAATCACAGAGATTGTTGAAGCTTGATGACTCACAAATATTGAAATTCAAGGATTCGACGGATTTCGAGAAGTATAAGACCGACCTTTTAGGCGAACAGATAAAAGTCTTGGGAAGAGCAAAGATAAACATGATGCAGCGTCTAGAATTCACTGCAGACATCGTATACACTGACCTGAAACCAGAACAAGAGATTGCTATGCTCGACCATGCTAAAGAGGTCGTCCTTGACACTAAAGAAACTGTCGGTCAGCCATCTAAAGCGAAAAGCGATGATGACGAATTCGAGATAAGTGAAGACTTCTTAGAGTAGATTTCGTATTTTGCACCAAACAACAATATTTAAATATCCCCCTGATAGGGATATTCTAATGTTAGAGAACATATTGAAACCGGACTGGCTGGAAAGAAGGCCGCGATTCGCATTCATCATTGGTTTCGTTTATTCTTTGATAGGCATACTTGCAGCATTGATAATATTTCCGAGGAGTCAAGGCATTGCGAGCATAGCATTCCTTTCATTGTTGCTTGTCCCTTCACTGAACAGCATATTGAGGATTGAAGAGATACAGGACACGAAATCTAGCGGTTTCAGCATAAAGAAAGTGTTGCAGGACCATTCGGATGTTCTTCAGGTATATCTGTTGCTGTTCTTAGGGATATTCTTGGCGTACGGGCTGTTCTCTATAAGGTTTCCTGAATT
>CAZJFT010000005.1:0-40467 GCA_964545585.1 uncultured Methanosarcinales archaeon | reverse complement strand
GTGATATAATATGGTTAAGGCACAGTTTGCTGGACAGTTTTATGCTGATAAGGAATTCGAGTTGGATAAGCAGATAGCTTCATGTTTTGAGGATAAAAATGGCCCCGGAGATTTGCCGTTGAATAAGAGGACGAATAAGATAAAGGCAATCATTGCACCGCATGCAGGATACCAGTATTCTGGGCCTGCAGCAGCATGGGCATATAAGGAAGTGGCTGAAGCAGAATTCGCGGATTTGTATATAATAATCGGCCCCAGTCATAGCGATGGCGTTAATGTCATAAGCACTAAAGGATATGAGACGCCATTAGGGCTTGCAAGGACGGACCAAGAATTTGCGAGGGCATTGCTTGCAAAGAATGAGGAGTTGAAGGATGATGATGCAGGATTCTTGAATGAGCACTCTGTTGAGGTACAAGTCCCGTTCTTGCAATTCGCTACAAAAGACAAGATGCACCAGTTGAAGATATTGCCTATGCTTGTCAGTTCAAGCATTGACATAGCAAAACTTGCGCTAGACTTGAAAGATACAATAATAGAGTCTGGAAAGAAAGTGATTTTCATAATCAGTTCTGACTTCACGCATTATGGAAGGAATTATCATCACATACCATTTAGTACTGATGTGAAGAAGAATATATATGAGACTGACAGGAAAGCTATTGATTTCATCGAGAAGTTCGATGTTGATGGATGGATGGCATATGTCCAGGATAATCTCATGACTATCTGCGGATTCATCCCAATAGCCGTGCTCCTAAAGGCCATAAAGCCATGCAATGTGAGGCTTGAGCATTATTATACTTCAGCAGATCTCGATCCGGATTCGGATTACAAGAATGCAGTGAGTTATGCAGCAATAATATTTGATGAAGATACGGAGGAAAAGGATCTGGTAAATGATGTATGATAATGACGCATACTTTTGAATATCAATAAACACAATCAAAATACTAAAATGATTGATTACATAATTGGGTTCGCATTTCTTCCAGTAAGCCTATTGATATTCATGAACATATTCGGATGGACGAATGTTGAGAACATCATAGGAATACCGCTTCTAGGGATTGCGGCAGTCGGGTTGATAATAGTCCAGGTAGCGAATATAATGAGTGCACACATAAACAAGCAATGGATAACCGTATCATGGATATTATGTGCTGTGATGATGTGGCCGTCAATTATTTATTTATTATCCGGATTTGTTTCATTTCCAGAAACATTACTACTTGCGCTTCCGGCAATCATCGCGAGCTTCTTATTCGTTGAAGGGATATATAGTTTCTATATAGATATGGAGCAGAGATAATGCAATATTTGTTTCGGTTTGAATCAATAATTTTTTAAACTTCCAGATTTGACATGAGAATATGCCGAAACCCACAACATTCTCTAAATCCGACATAGAAAAGACAAAGAGATACTCTATCAAAGACGGGTCTGCATGGAGCGTAATGTATGGTTTCGGGGAGCAGTATGTCGTGCCATTTGCGCTGAAGATAGGCGCTACAGCTTCACAGATAGGGATACTTAATTCTGTACCTGCATTCATCGGGGCATTGTTCCAATTATTAGGCGCAAGGCTGACTGATAAGTATCAGGATAGGAAGAAGATAGTGTCTTTTTTTGTGTTTCTGCAAGCTTTGCTTATGCTTCCTTTGTTCGCATTGCCGTTCTTGACTAAAGATATGCTCGTCCTGACTGTATTGTTCACATTATATCAGGTTTTCGCAAACATAGTGGGTCCGGCTTGGTCATCATGGATATCTGATGTCGTTACGGAAAAGGATAGGGCGATGTATTTCAGCAAACGCAACAAGTATGTAATAATAAGCATGATGTTCAGTGTCATGATTGCGGGGGTCATACTGCATTATTTCGAAAACACGAACATATGGGTCGGTTTTGGGATACTTTTCACCATATCATTTCTTGGCAGGCTTTTATCCTGGTATTATCTGACGAAACAGATTGAACCGAGGTATGTTTATAATCCTGAAAATCATTTCTCTTTCAAAGAGTTCCTTAGGGAGATGCCTAGGACTAATTTCGGTAATTTCGTCATCTTCAGGTCTTTGATGGCGTTTGCTGTCATGATTGCGGGGCCGTTCTTTACAGTTTACTTGCTCAAGGACTTAGGGTTCAATTATCTGCAATACACTATATTAGTACTTGTTCCTATGGGTGTCAAGGCGTGGACTATGACTTATTGGGGGAGATATTCTAGAAGGTTCGGCACACGGAACATACTGATAATCTCAGGATTATGGATTGCTACAATCCCTATATGGTGGTTCATCGTAGGATATTTCTATCAAGGAATGAATGCATTCTACCTTTTGATGCTTGTAGAGGCGATGACTGGATTTGCGTGGGCAGGGTTCGAATTGACCACATTCAATTACATACTTGAGACAGTCAATCCTGAGAAGCGTGCAAGAGGTTTCGCTTACTTCAACATGATATTCGGGATTGCTGTTCTTGCAGGAGGATTGCTCGGGGCATTGCTTGTCGAGGTCATTCCAGGATTCTTAAGCTTCTCGACACTACTTATAGTGTTCATAATCTCTGCAGCGGCAAGACTCCTTGTGATGCTGTTCTTTGCAGGGAGGATCAAGGAAGTTAAGGTTTCAAGAAGAATAGATGAGAACAAGCTGTTCTTTGAATTGATAATAGCTAAGCCCATCAATAGTGCTCTAAATCATACCGCCACAAGTTTCCTCAACACAGAGCGTGATGTCAAGAATTTTGTTGACAAGACTGCAGATGCTTTAGGAGGTTTTGCAAGACCAGTCATAGGGGTTGTTGATGATGGTCTTGAGAAGATTGAGCCTATAAGGAAGAATATGGTCCCTAAAGCTTTGAAGAAGCATAAGAAAGACATGTATGAACACCTTGTCAATTCTAGACTTAACAAGAGATTAAGCAAGCATTACTCTGAAAAGGACAAGAAGAATTATAAGAAAAAATAATAAGAAAAATCCTAAGAAATGATATCATCGTCTTTTTTTCTTCTTCTCAACCTTATGTTTAGGTTTTGAATGTTTCTTTGAATTCTCTTTAGCATGCGTCTTGTGTTTCTTTGCGGTCTTGTGCTCATGTTGATCGACAGCCTTATGCTCTATGTTCACTTCTGATGGTATGTGCATCATCCTGAATATTTCTGTTATGTTCAGCTCTATGACTGATACAGGCATATCCATCGACCAGTTCATCAATACTTGTGGGTGTATCTCGCCTATCAATGCAACTTTCTCTTCATTCACTTTTACCCTTCCGACCCTTCCTTTGATGAATGATGAATGCTCCGCCTCGACTAATGAATATTTTATGTCCAATGCGTCCATCAATGAATCTAATGCCTGTTTCACTCTTGTGAAGTTTGCATCATTCCCGCAGAACGCTATCGCCAGCCTTTCGTTCTCTTGTACTTTTGTATCGAAATTGTTGTTTATCCTGAACACCGTACCTATCTCGAATATGTTTTGCGGGTAATCATAATGTTTATTGTTCCGTAGCGTCTCTAATAGGCTAGGGATCATCCAATATCTCAACACATTATATTCTTGTGTGACTGCATTCTCTAATTCTACTAGCTCCGCCGAATAATTCATGAGCTTGCATTGGGCATCTGAATTCGTCAATTGATAATTCTTTATCTCAATTAATCCCATCCCTATGAGTGTTTCACGTATCTTGTTCATGAATAGTTCTATAGGCCTTTCCGCTGCGACTGTTGCGGCATTAGGTATCTTGCTCTCAAATTTTTCATATCCATACGCTATCGCTATGTCTTCTACTAAGTCTATTGGGTGCAGCATGTCTGACCTATATCCAGGTATCAATGCTTTCTTGTTCTTATATCCTAACCCCATCTTTTCAAGAAGGTTCTTTATCTCTGATTCCTTGAGTGTTAATCCTAATATCTTATTCACGTAATCCATATCTATTTTCATCTCTCTTCCTGAAAGCTCTGGAGTGACTCTCTTCTTGTCTGGATACTTTATCTCTACACTGTATATGTCTCCACCCATGTCTGCAAGTGCAGTAACTATTATGTTCAAGCATGTATGTAAGTAATCAAAATCGAATCCTGAGCATTCTATGAACACATCTTTTGTTTGCGAAGTGACTTTCCCAACGTTGTTGCTGTTGATTATTGGAGGCATGCTCATGACATTCATCTTGCTATCTAAGAATACGGGGAATTTTTCGAGGCCTTCAAGCAAATAACCGTATTCCCTGCCTGTCGGATGTATTGCCAGGACTTGTGATCCTGTCAGGTCCTTGTTCATGTCTAAAGGTTTGAATCGTATCTCCTCAGGATGTAATGCCTTGTAATATATCGGAGGCCTTATGTGCTCTAATGGATACACGCCTATAGCAGCTTTCTTCCTGTTCCTTCCATAAGTTATATGCAATTTTTCCTGTATCTGTATTATCGCCTTTATTTTGTCTTCAGTGAGCTTCAACCCTTTGACTACTGCGCATGCGGTGTAAGGCCTTATGTTCTTAACGGATTTGTCAACGATAACTTTTACATTGGATTTCTTCACATGATACTGCTTGAACCCTGGCTTTATGTTCATGAATGTCTTCAATGCCCTTGCCAATCCTTGCTCTGATAACATGTCTGGCCTATTTGGGAATATCTCTATTGCAATTTCATCGCCTTCTATTCCCTCAACATTCGCTCCCAGGAAGTTTATCCTGTCAGCTAATTGCTCATCACTGATCTTCCTACCTAAAAGCTCCAATAACATGTTCTTGCTGAATTTTACAGTTGGCATTTTTAATCAACTCATAATTTTATATCTCGAATATTTTTGAAATAAATTTCTTCTAATATTGGTTGCAAGAATATGTCTTTTTCTTTTTCATATTCTCTCATGAAATATTCCGAATTAATGTGGTTTTTAAGATTCGTCACATATGAAAATAAGTGTCCGTCTGCTGGGGGGTCATATATCAATGTATTGTCTGAAGCTTCTGGGAGACCTAAGAGATAATTTTTATGGAAATAGCTTCCTTTCCGTTCCATGATTCCAAATCCGAGATTATCCATGACTACCCAGGTAATAGATATATCTGCTCCATTTTTGTATGATTCTATTGTTGAAAAAAGACTTGCCGTATCGCTAAGATAATGATGCCATGTCCCTATCTTATGAGGATCCTGAGCCAAATCTCTTAACCTAATACTCTGCCCAACTTTATTACTAATAAAATCAGACATCGTTTTTTCTTTCTTCAAGAGTGCTTTCGAATCCTCCAATTTATTTATTGACATTTTATCTCCCTTACCTCTTTTACAGCTCCTTTATTTTCTTTGATATCAATTTCATCTTTTGGTCGATTGTCATTATCCCTATTGCGCCAGTGATTATGAGCACTAGCGAAACGACGAACAATGCGAAATCGAACTTGTATATGTTGAATATGTACAATGCGAGACCGAACAATGCAATGATTATAAGTCCTATTATGAATGCGACCTGCTTATGATAAGCAAGTTTCAACCTCGTCAACTCGTAAACTTTGCGGTCGTCCATACACTTTCTCCCTAACCTCTCTTCTACCTCGGCTGCAACAGCCATTTCTTCATTGATCGTAATTGTTTGATGTCGTTCTTGTTGAAATCTCGTAAATCTTCAATCTTGTAGTATGGGACTGCGACTCTTCCTAGTCCTAGGCCCCATGCTAATACTGGGCATTCGAATCCCATCAATGTCTTCGTGACTTCTGGCCTGAACATCCCTGCGCCGCCTAATTCTATCCATTCCTGTCTTTCTGGATGATATACCACTATCTCTGCTGATGGCTCTGTGTATGGGAAGTGTGATGGTCTGATCATAACTTTCGTATATCCCATCTTCTTGAAGAATTCTTCTAGGTATCCTTTCAAGTTCTCGAAGTTTGCATTCGGGTCGACGACTATTCCTTCTACTTGGTAGAATTCGAATAGGTGTTTCCAGTCTACTGCTTCATTCCTGAACACTTTGCCTACTGAGAAGAATTTCAATGGGAGGTCTTCTTTCTTCAATTTCGATATTGTCTGCGCAGATAATACTGTCGTGTGTGTCCGCAACATTAATTCTGCTGCTTTCTCTTCGCTCCATGGAGCTCTCCATCCTATGCTTCCCGTGTCTCCACCATCTTCATGTACGTGTTTCACTTTTTTCTTCAAATCTTCAGGCAGATGTCCTGTCTTCGGATTCTTTAAGTAGAATGTGTCTTGCATCTCTCTTGCCGGATGATCCTGCGGGACGAATAATGAGTCTAAGTCCCAGAATGCTGTCTGAACCATGCTTCCGTGCATTTCCTTGAAACCAAGATTTAACCATATCGTCTTTATGTATTCTATCGCTTCATTCTCGAAATGTTTCTTTCCATAGTTTATCCTAGGAACTTGTGAATGTACATCATATTTGCGGAATTCCTTGTTTAGCCATGTCTTGCTCTTTATTATGTCTTGTGTCAATGAGTCTATGACATCTTTCCCTAATGCGCCTGCGTTTGATATCACTTCTTGCCCTAATTGTGTGAGTGTTATGGTTTTTGTCTTCTGCACGTCTGATTTGAGTATGTTTTTCCTCTTCAATAATTCGGCCAATGCATAATTCTCTTCTGGGCTTAATGATTTAGGGTTTAGCGGGAATGTCTTTTTCAGGAATGATTCCTCTAATGATTCCTTCTTTAACATGTTCCTGCCTATGTCTGTCAATGATACTAGTACGTCATTACCTTTCTTTGAGATGTTTATTGCATTCTTCTTCTTCAATAGGCCGAGGCTGACTGACACTTCTTCTTTGCTGAGTCTTGATGCTTTCTCTATCTCTCTTATTGACATTTCGCGGTTTAGACTTTCTAAGAATTTCCTTTCTGGAAGGCCGGATTTAGCATATGCTTGTCCATTCTTGTCCAAGAATATCTGCTCTTTAGAGTCCTCTTTTATGTCAATTAATTGCTTGTTCTTAAGCCATTGAAGCGCTCTAGTCACTTCAACCTCTTTTAAACCAGAATTAGCCATTAATCCCGAAATAGAGCTATTTTTAGCTGTTAAAGGCAATATTCTTCTCTCTAATGGGTGTAATTTGTCTATAATTGTCTGTATATCCAATCTTATAGCCCCCAAATTTACTTCATTAAATCACAACAAGTATATAAAACTATTGGTTACTTCAGGAGTAAAAAAGTCGCATTTAGCGAGGAGAAATGAGCTTATTTGTTACTCGAGGATAGTTAATAAAAAGAAATGTTTATAAATGAGTTTAATATTACAAAAAAAATGGACTACAAAAAATTGGATAATATCAGTCCAGAGAATTACGCAATTTATCTTTCAGATAAATGGAATGAAGTAATATCGGATCTTGAAAAAGGCAGTAAACACTTAATTCCTGAGCAGGAAGCAAAAGATGCTTTAGAAAAAAGACTACGGGAAGCACATTACATAAATGTAGTAATACAAGAAGCAGCTCAAACCGATATTGGAAACTTATTATTTTCTGAGAAAGTCCGCAGTACGGGATCTTTTACACACTCAAGAATCAGAGAAAGAGATTTTCACCCATACAGTGATAGAAAATTAAAATCGTTAGAACGATTGTCAGTTCTTTCTCCCGGAGATGTAATGATAAAGTATTTCTTGGCAAAAGAATATCTTAAGAGAAGAAATTTAAGTGGTGCAGAAAATACAATCAATGATATAGAAAGTGCTGCGGGGGGATTGAAAGCGTATTCTCTATGGGCAGACTATTATTTGATAAAGGAAGACGCATATAACTCTCTCCTGAATTATTTAGCGCATTTCAACTCTTCAAAGAATAAAAATGAAAGAACATTCCCAGATATTGTGATGTTTGCAGAGGAAAGAAAATACAATGAATACGGAGAAGAGGATTCTAATTCTCAGTCGGTCAGTTTTAGTGAACAACTACTACAGAAAATGCACATAGACCCAGAATATATACTGCACCGCGGAAACGAAGTACCACAATATATCATTACAGGAAAAATGATAGGCCTGTCGAAAGAATTCAACTTAGAAGACGTTACATTGTATTATGTCGACAGACAAATGAAAGATGTGATAGAATCTAGACAGATATGTGTATACGTGACAGGCCCTACAAAAAAATTTACCAATCAGGATTCAGGTCTTGAAGAGAGTGGAATGTTCGCTTATCTGAGAATACAAGATTATGCTAGAGTGCCTCCAGACGTGAATCATGATTTAATAAAACCGCTATTCGATAAGATAGGACACATTCCTACTTTAATAAATTATATAGAACGTGCAAGTGAGCAGACAAACGATTTCTCTTCCATAGGAATCCTGTTGATGAACGCACTGGAATACTCCGGACA
Source organism: uncultured Methanosarcinales archaeon (assembly GCA_964545585.1). GTDB lineage: Archaea > Nanobdellota > Nanobdellia > Woesearchaeales > UBA9642 > UBA9642. Next base: position 32,094 of record CAZJFT010000005.1, on the reverse strand, counting down.
TCACATAAGAGATCCATTGATAGGCCGAAGATTTTTACAGGTTCTAGAAAGAGATCCTTCGTTGACACTCCCTAAGAAAAAGGAAGGAATATTCAAGAAAGTTGCGAGAAAATCTAAAAACCCCGTAATAACAATCAAACACGACATTTCAGAAAACCTGAATTCAGAATATATACTTAAAATAAATAATCCGGAAAAAGATATAGATGAAGAAAAGAAGAGATTGCAGAAAGAATACATAATCAACGTGTTTTTAGAAAATATAACAAACGATTTGGCCATTAATCCCGATACAAATCTCTTTGATGAAAATCTGATGAGAGTCCCCATATACATAGGATTGCTTGAAACAAACAATCATGTCGCGTACATACAGAAGAAGATGAAGAGGAGAAGCCTTGAAGATATCGAGGCTGAATGCAATTATGACTTGGCTCCGTTGTATAAGGAATTAGAGTCGACAATAGAAACTTTAGCGATAATACATGCACTAGGTACAGAACATATCAAGAACAATAACGGAGAGATTGTTGCAGTAGACAATAGCGGAAACAAATATACAACAAGACTTCCGAACTTTAATCATGTAGAGAACCTATTATATCGAGCGGTGGGAAAGACTTCGGAGGGACGTTTAGGTGCCAATTCTAAATTTATGGATTTTCTAACTGAATATAAGAAATTATTTGATGATCAGCCATTGAAATTTTTCATTCATGGAGACCTTTATCCGCAGAATTGCTTCGAGGGCGGTGTGATATACGATTTCGAAAGCGCAGCAATCGGTTCCCCGACACAAGATCTTATCGAACTTCTAGAGTATAAGGAATGGCCAGATATAAACAAACCACATTTTATTGAGTCATATTTGAAAAAAATCTCAGAATTTAATTCGGATTCTAGAATTCCTGAGATAATAGCAAAAGAGTATGAAAAAAGCAAGTTGCATAATGCATTATGCCAAACCGGCACCATGCTACGTATGAAAGATGAAGAGAACGCAAAGGACTTCTTGATAACATCTCTCAACCTTATGGACGATAAACCTAAACTAAAGGATCTTTTTGTAAGATATCTTAAAGCAAGCAGGAGAAAATTCATACAAGATGTGTTGAGATGATAAAAATCGATTGGGATGAAGTCGATAGATTAAAGAAACAAACAGAGGATATGTATAAGGACGTAATTATCCCTGAAACGCTTCTTAAGAATTATTACGAGGGATTCACCAATCTTCAGAAAAAACAATTATTTGCTGTAGGGATAACGCCAGAAACACTCTCAAGTAAGAGGCAAAAAGAACTATTCAAGATTCTTCAAGGCATTGCAAGTTTCGAAGAAAGAACACGAGAATACAACTTCATAATCAATACTCATAAAAATTACCAGACACCTCCTGCAAAAGGAGAATACAAATTTTTAGGGGTGGGAAATTCGGGCATTGTCATTTTTCAGAGATGGACAATACTTGATTATTCAAGCGGAAAACCTGTTGAAAGGGATTTTCACGGAGGACCAAAAGCTTTCAAGTTCTCTAGCGATATAAGAAAAGAGTATGAATTGCTTCAAAAAATAAAGAAACCAAAGAATGTCATACACGCAACGAGGGGAGAACATGATTCGTCTTGGGGATATGTGAATGACATGGGCGATTATATTGAATTAGATTATATCAAAGGCGATTCTTTAGAGAACATCTTAAAGAGAGAGACAAATCTTCCATCAGAAAAGGTAATCAAATATTCATATGATATTCTTAACGGCCTGATTGAAATGAGAAATGCACACATATACTTTCATAGAGACATAAGACCTGCGAACATAATGATTGATGAGAAGAAAGACCGCGCAATAATAATTGATTTAGGAATTGCTTCAACTAACTCCGATGCTGAATCTAAAGATAATAGGCGATATGGTTCTGGAGAATTCCTGGCTAATGATCTTGTGTCTCTTGGACAGATGATGTATAGGATGGCTTATGGAGTACATTTGTTCCTTAAATCGCCTAATATGAGTGAAACAATATTTGCGAACAATATATATGATGAGAGGATAAAGATATACCGCAATAAGGAAATGCTTGCAGGATATCTTAAAAAAGTTAACAGGAACATAGAAGACAAAAACATCGTTAAAATAACAAATTCACTTCTCACTGCAGGTCCGAACGATCATCAAAATATTAAGAAATTATTCAATTAATATTTCTCCACATATCTTTCCATGTTTATTGCAGCATAGCATTCAACGAAGTTATTTATTGTGTCCAAGAATATGTTTATCTCCCCTATAACATAGTATTCTTCTATGGAATATTTTCTCTTATTGCGTATGGTGTCTATAACATTATAACGCATACATATTATTTCATGCAGTTCTTCTGTATTAAGATCATTTTTTGTCAATATATCAAATTGCCTGATGAAGAAATCAAATATCTCTTTGAGTGTCTGCTTGAATTCTTTCCTGAACGTCTTTATCTTTACAGTTCTCTTGCTCGCATGCCTTACTTTGTCAATCATTATGGCGACCAACGAATATATCTTAGTATATGCATCTTTCACATATTCCTCATTATCCGACTGATATAACAACCTAAGATAATAATTTATGAATTTCACGATATTATCATGATAATCATATACTCTCTTGTCGAATTCCGAGAAGTCCTTATCCAGTGCGGAAATATATTCATTCAGCAATTCTTTTATCAAGAACACTATCCTGTGTTGTATGACATTTATCTTTTGAAAATCTTCCTGTGACATCAGACTCTGTAACGTTATGTTGCCCGGTTTCTGCGATACTATCTCCATTCCTATATATCGCTCAGATATTTTCTTTGAGTATGCGATTATGTCTTCATGCATTTTTGATTGATGAGAATACAACCCTCCTTTTTTATACTTAAGGACTATCTCCTCTGTGCCCGTCACATAAAGTTCGTCCAAGAACCTATTAAGCATCAAGGTGTTGAATTGATCTACATCAATTATTACTTTTCTTTTCGTAATCTTTTTTTTAGCAGACAGAAGCAGAGCATTCCTCTCTTCCTCTACATCTATCTCGTCTCCTTTCTTTATGTTGTTCTTCTCTACCCATTTCTTTGGGAGACTTACTGTGAGTGTGTTCTGTCCTACTAAGTTGACTTTTCTCTTCATGAATAAGCGTAATTATTCCGGATTTATATATTTTTCTATAAATAATTATATAATTACATATAATAATTATAATTGCCAAAAGTATATATATTTTTCCGACTTATATAGAATTATTCCGAAAAGTCCGGGACGCGTCCCACATGACACGGAATGAGGAGGAATAAAATGTACGAAATGAAAAAACAACATACAAATGACACCCCCAAATCATTTCCTTATTTTAAAATCTTAGAATCGCCATTCGGAATATATAAAATCCCCATACCAACATATGAAGACATAATGTATGGAAATGCAAAAATAGATTGTATCTCTGGAAAATATGTTTGGAACAAATATCCTGGTGATAAAAATGTATGAAAATAAAAACACTATCCGCCATAATGACAACTTGCCACGCTTCCTTACCTTGCGTGATGCAGCAAAAATTATCCCTGGAACATATTATGTGGGAATCACCCCAACATGGATAGAACGAATTATTGAGGAAGAAAAAAATCCTTTTTACAAATTTCATATGACAAAATATTAAACGATCAAAATGAACACCGACGACCTTAAAATAATCGCGCATCTGAGGCAGGATTCGAGAAGGAATCTTACAAGGATCAGCAAGCACACATTAATGCCTGTAAGCACGATATTTGACAGGATGAAGAAATACAATAAAGAGATAATAACTAAGAGTACTGTGCTTGTAGATTTCAAGAAGCTAGGATACGACATTAAAGTAAATATTCTTGTAAAGATCTGCCAAGAGAAGAGAGAACCCCTGAAGAAGTTTCTCGAATCCTGCCTTTCAGTCAATTCCGTTTATAGGATAAACAACGGATTCGACTATTTCATTGAAGCGATATTCAAGGACATGCTGCATTTGGAGCAATTCAACGATAAAATCGACTCATTAGGTGCAGAATTGAAGCAGGTGCATTACATACTTGAAGAGATCAGGAGAGAGGAATTCATCAGTCAACCAGATTTGGTTGACATGATAGGAAAATAATAAATTAAGGATTTCCGGAATAGTCCAGAAATATTCCGATTTTTATCCGATAACGCTTATTAAAACAAAAAAGATACACTAACAGATGGAACATAAAATGTTAAACAGCAAAGAAAAGAAGCTCATAACTGCACTAAGGAGACAAGATACGCAGAACATAATGGGCGTGGCAAAAAACCAGGAAATACCGAAAAGCACACTCTACGATATAATGCATAAGCTGCAAAGAACAGAAGTAATCAGGCAGATAACAAAAATATCATTCGAGAAGATAGGATTCCCAATAAAAGTATTTTTCATAATAAGGACTGATGTGCAGGGCAAAGAGAAGCTTAAACAGTTCCTGACATCACACAAGAACGTGAATAACATACACTTGATCAACAACAGTGCAAGCTTCCACATAGAATGCATATTCAGGAACCAGAAATCTGCAGAGGACTTTTTAGAATTGCTCGAAGAGCAAGTCCCTCTGACACAGCTTTCAGTATATAACCTGCTAGAAACGATACAGGAAGAGAGGTTCCTGACACACGAAGAGCACTTCGAATAAATTTCGAATGAATTGGGGATAAAATGAAGAAAAAGATAGCGATAGCTATGGAGAAGATAAAAATGTTAGGACAATACCAGACAAATAATTTGTATAGGACAGGAATTCTCTGTCCGGGCTCGGACAGGAAGTATCCAGTATATTTTCCGGGAGTAGAGACGTCTTTGTTTCCGGAAATAAAAATACCGGCGGAGAAACGGATATTTCCGGGGAGCAAGATGCCAGAATTAACAATGTTTCCGACAGTAGAATGGAATCAGGAAAGATTGCCAGAATACTATCAACTATAATATTCACCAAAAGTGAAGGAGAAGATAAAAATGGGAAAACAAATGTTAGAAAACTTGATAAAGAATGTAGACGTATATAGTAAAGATACGGCAGCACTATTCACGCCGCCATTAAAAGTGTATGATTTTCCATCAACAGGAACATCAATACATATACATGGCAGCAGTGATGGAAACTTCTTGTATGGCGGATCCATAACAAGACTAGGAACAAACGAAAAGTTAAGAACCTTTAATGGATATGAGGCCTCGATGATTGATTTGAACGCCAACAAATGGAATCTGCCAAATAAGATGGATAGATACAACTACTAAAATGGAGCCATACAAACCAAAAGAGATTAACCCTAAAGAACTGACTGAGAAACTTATATCGCTGTATCAGAGGTATATAGAAAATAGGGAAGATCCTGATTTTTTAGCCGATGTCCAAGATTTTGACAGATTTTGGACGGGTAGTTTTTTATTAAATACAAAAATAGAAATTGCGGCAAACAATTTAGTCGCACTATATGTTGAACCAAAAATACCTTTTGAAAAAGCCGAAGAAATACTTGCGGGATTGATTTCACTGAGGGATTCAGATGACAAATCTGGAACAAGTAATTGATTCTGGGAGTAAAATCATTAAAAATGATTTCGGGTTATCTACAGAGAAGACTTCGATAAAGGCTTATGATTCGGAATTGTGGAATCTATTTTGTAAGACAAACAATTTCAACAAGGATTCTGAGGGAGCGTATATCCCAAAAAGCAATATTGCATATGTTAATTCTGATTCGAAACACTTAATTACTAATGCATTTCATGAATTTTTTGGTCACGGAATTTACTGTGAAAATTCGGTAATAGGAAGACCATTATCGGAATTAAATTCTAAAGATGAAAGAGAGCAGTTTTTATTTGACCAAGAAACTGCTAAAAATCAACTATTTGGAATTGCAAATACTAATTTTGGAAATTATGAGGGATTCGCTTTATGGATAGAGAAATACTTGTGTGACAAAACAGGAAATACCGCCATATGGACATCTAAAAAGAATATGTTGCCAAGAGAATATTCAGAATTATCAGAATATTTTGACCAAGCAGACGACACATTAACTTCTTTTGGATTGATCGCGCAAATGGGACTTCCTAAACATTATACGAATGAAAAGTTGCTCAATACGCTATTTCACATATCTCAAAATAGGCTTAAAGAAAGCACTATAATTCTCTATGGATCGAAAAAGCCATATAGCGATATAGATTTATTTATAATATCCGGCAACAATTCGAATAATTATTTTAATGGATGGCTCGACATATATGAATTAAACTTCGAAGATTTCAAAAATAAGGCCCGGCATTTTGATATTAGCGTCACAGATCCATTATTCTCCGGAAAAGTAATATTCGGTAATGAAAAATTTGTAGAAGACTCTAAAATAAAAATTCTATCTGATGCAATAACTGATGAAGCAATAAAGTATAATTATGGGATGTCCGACCAACAAAAAAATTTTATGAATAAATTCGAACCTGGTAGTAGAGAATATGTAATAGGTAAAAAATACGTAGAATCATATAAGAATAATGCGCTCTCTTTAAGTAAGGGAATAAAACCCCTCACATACTTAAAAAATCAGTCACTTTCTTCCCTGAGTGACAATTAATAAATGAAACCATTATTCAAAAGTAAAAAACCGTAACATATTTAAAGTAGTATTCATATGCCCTTGACATAATCTTGGAATAGTAAAAAAAGAGGGGGTGAGGACCGGCATGTTTATTGTCGGAGGGTAAAATGATAGTTAAAGACGAATTTTTAAGCAAACTAAGAAGGCACTTCGGACTTAACCTGTACGAAGTAAAGATTTGGACTGCACTGCTTTCCAGAGGGATTAGCACTGCTGGAGAACTTTCTGATATAGCGAACGTACCAAGGTCAAGAAGCTACGACATTCTTGAATCCCTAGAGAAGAAGGGATTTGTCGTCATGAAGATCGGAAAACCAATAAAGTATATCGCAGTCTCTCCTAAGGAGATCGTTGACAGGGTAAAGAAGAATGTCCGTGTAGAGTCTGAAGACAGACTGAAGAGACTTGAGGAACTTAAAGGCACAGATATTGTTGACGAGCTTAACAACCTGCATACTCAAGGAATAGAGCTCGTAGAGCCTACAGAGCTTTCCGGTTCATTGAAGGGAAGGCACAACCTATACAATCATATGGAGTTGACTATTAAGAATGCTGAAGAGACAGTCACGATAATGACAACAACTCAAGGATTGTTGAGGAAGATTGAGGGCATGAAGCCTGTGTTCGAGCAGTTGAAGAAGCGTGGCGTCAAGGTAAGAATATGCGCCCCATTGAACAAGGATGCAATCCCTGCAATCAAGGACTTGGGAAATGTCGCAGAAATAAGACATACGGATGCGAAGGCAAGGTTCGTAATCGTAGACAGGAAAGAATTGCTGTTCATGATAACTGACGATACGCAAGTCCATCCGACATATGATGTGGGCATCTGGGTCAACACACCTTTCTTCGCAAACGCTCTAGAAGAATTGTTTGAGCTTGCGTGGAAAGAGATGAAGCCAGCAAAACAAATGCTTAAGTTGTAAGTGCTACTTTATTTTTATTGATTTTTTATTTTCTTATGTAATCTATCTCTTCTCTATCAAATACAATAGCTCATTCTCTATCAACGTCTTCTCCCATTTCCATCCGAGCGCATCCAATAATTTCTCTAGCCACACTCGGCGATATTCTTTTATCTCCCTGATTCCAGAAAGTGATAATGTAGGAAAGGTGACTGCAATCAATCGTGCATTGATGGATTTGAACAGTTTCTCTGTTATATTACGCTCGACCCTTTCAAGCCCGTCTAATGTCTTGAATATGAAGCATACATCGCATTTTATCTTTGATAATTTCTTCAGACTATCTTTTTCGACTAAGTCTAGCGGAAACACTTCATTGTCGACAACATCTATCTTATCAAAATATTCCTTTAGGAATTCGCAGTCCTCGCTTGAGATGTCTGACGCATAGTACTTTTTTATTTTGTCCCTGATGAATATGTTTGCAATAGGATTCAGTCCGCATGCAAGATCCAATACTGCGGCTTTGCCGGAAACATCTTCAAATATCTTCGCGTACAGCTCTTTATAGTGATTCAATCTTTCGTTTGTCGATTTATGTAATTTCAATAATTCTATATGTCCGTCAAGATCATCTTTTCCTTTCAATTTCTTCAATATCTTATGTTTATGCTCATACTCTTTCAGTATGAACGCGCCATATACTTTCCTTAATTCTGCGCGCACATTCTTTATGAGAAAATCATGTTCCTTGCTCTTTGTGAATTGTGCATAATCCTTGCTGGTTGAAAGCTTATCGCGTATCTTTTCCTTATACTGATAATTGCTCTTATCTGAAAAGAATTCGATCAATTTCCTTCCTACAAAATCTTCATCTAACGCGCGCAATTCTTTCTTGTTTTTGACATCACTTACGACATCATCAAAAAATACTATCTCTTTCATATCGGCAATTCTCCTTCAATGTCAGTAGTTCTCCTTCCACCTGAGCAGGCAAGCTATCCCTGATAATCCATCCAGTTTCTTGCTTGCATCTTCTGAACTTATTATCCGTATCTCTGCATTCAATGACTCTGCCTGTTCCATCATCAAGTCTATCTGTCCGTACGTCTTTTCTGAGCGCATCTTCCTTATAAGGTTCTCTGATATTAGCAATACAGAGATGTTTCCTGCATCAATCTTTGACTTCACATCATTTATTCCGTATGCCGCATTGTCCTTGCTTATCGCGCCAAGCAATTCTTCTATAAGCGAGCTTTCTCTCGACGATTTGTCCTTGTCAAGGACTGTTGTGAGCTCAGGTCTCTTTAGTATCTCATTTATTGTGCTTCCATCTATGCTTGAGCATGTCGCGAGCGTTATCTTCTTCCTCAAAACATCGTCATCTAGCTCTTTCAATAAGTATTCTTTCCAGAATGCAGGACTTGCAAGTATTATGCTGTTGAACGAATATTTGACATCATAATCCTTCATTTTCAATATTATCTCTTTATAGAACCCGGTCTTTTTCTCATCAAGTCCTTTCTTTGCGACATCTCCCTTTATCTCTAACAATGTCTCATACCCATTATTCTTCAGCAGCGCGAATATTGCATCTTCCCTGTCGAATGCGACCAACAATATGTGGAATGCTGTTTGTTTTGAGGCATCATCAAGCTTCTTCAACACATACTTTGACCAGTGCTCTTTCTCTATGCTTATCACTGTGCCTTCTTCGATGTTGAACGTGTGATAATCTCCTTTAGGCACATCTTCCGGTCCCTCGATTATCGGTCCTGATATGCGCAGGTTTTCCTCGAATGATATCTTCTCGACCTTTATCTTAAGGAATACGTTTATTCGCGAGATCTTTGACTTCTCTTCACTCCCACCAAGCTTTATCTTCCGCTCTGTCATTCCGCTGACTATATCTGCAGGCTCTACAATACCTTCTACGTGCCATAAGTCATCAGGAGAATCTATTCTCACCTTCACCAATCCGTGCTTAAGGTCTTTCTGCAATATCTTCATGGAATAATAGAATAGAAATCATTATTTAAAGTTAATTGTAGTGTCGCCCTATCGTCCATATGCTAATATCGTGCTAAGATACATAATAATCATGATGGGAATATAGTAATATTTATAAACCGTAACAACGAAGAATTTACATTAATCGATGACAAAGGTGAGCGTGATGCGTAAAGGACAATCTTCAAGCAGCGCAGCTGCATTTATTGCAATAATGACTGTATTAATAATTCTTTATATCCTGTTCTTGCCTCCAGATATAAGGGAAGAGCTATTATCTGACGGCAGCGGCTCTGGCGGAGGAAGCTGGGGCAGTGGAGGGGGATCATCTGTAGGGACGACTAATGTATTGTTCAGGGAGACTGTCGGAAAGGTGAGCTATGTAAAGGATACGGAAAAATATTATGATATACCTACAGTCCGCATCTATGCACCTACGTCAGGACAATTGCTCAAAGGCATACCTTCAATATTCATCAAGAATGCGCTGTTCGACAAGGAACAGGCAGTATACTCGACCACTTTTGATATAGATAAGAAGAGCACAACTAATGTAATGATCAGTTTCACTGTCAAAAACCATTATGGACCATTATCCATCTCCTTGAACGACAGAGAGATATTCAATGGAGAGGTTGACGGGAATAAGTTCCTCAGGATATCTGATTCCGACCTATATGCCACTAATGACTTAGAATTCTCTGTGCCTAATCCGGGCGTAGCATTTTGGAATTCTAACAAGTACAGTATAGAGAACGTGCAGATAACTGGAGACGTCACAGATTATACGAGCAGTTCTTCCACACAGAAATTCACAATAACACAGACTGAGAAGGATAACTTGGAATCTGCAACATTATACTTCAGACCCGTATGCACACTTTCTGATGTTGGACCTTTGTCCATAGAACTCAATAGGAAAACAATATTTGAGTCTATAGCTGATTGCGGAACAAGAAGCTTCGCATCACTAGACATAAATGAGATAGATGCCGGTTCAAACGAGATAAAATTCAGTGTTGAGAAGGGATCGTATCTGCTTGACAACCTCATGGTCAAGATAGCGTTAGAAAAACCTACTTATAAGACATATTTTTTCGATATCGATGATGATTTCTTCATAAAGGATCCTGAACAGGCAAGATGTGGAGACTATGATGATATATGCCCGCCGGGATGCTCTGACATAAAGGATGCCGATTGCTGTTTCAGAAGGAACGGGAATTGGTGTGCATTGCCTACAAAGAATGTCAACGACAGGTGCGTATACTATGTCGATCCTGGTGATTGCGACCTTTGCCCAACAGGATATTATGATGATTCATTTGATGTTCCAGACACGTGTGAAGATGAGTGCGGAAACAATGATGATGGCATATGTCCTGACACATGTCCTTATCCGGCAAGCGATTACGATGCAGACTGCTGTTGGGAAGAGAATCCTGACTTCTTCTTCTGTCAAGAAGTCCCCATAACAGGATTGACAGACAAATGCAGGGCTTCAGTAAGTTATACTCAATGCGACCTATGCCCTTCAGGATATGAAGATGAGGATGGAAGGGAGCCAGATTCATGCGATGGAAGCATATACCAATATGAAGAGCTTGACGAATCATTGGATGAAGACTATGACATGAGGCTAGTTGTGAGGTTCGTCAATGATGAGGATAGGAAGAGGATAGACATCAATATCAACGGACACAAAGTATCTATAGACACGAGAGAGATAGAATTCAAGAGAAACATCGATGATTATGTCAGGTCAGGAAGCAACAGCATAGAGCTCATTCCTAGAGAGGATGTTGACATAGCAGAATTACGGATTGAACTGATAAAGGTAAGCTAATCCTAAAATGAAATTTCTTAATTTCGGAAAAAGAGGGGTTTTAAGTATATTCCTTGTTAAAATACATGCCGTCACTTTTGGAAGTATGAAATGGAGTGAATGTGATGGGTGATGAATTCAAAATCATCAATTTGGGCAAGAAAGATGAACGTTTGGAATACAATTCAAAAAAGATAGAGAAAATACAAAGAGAAATAGAACAAGTAAAATCCAAAATCGGAAATGAAATATATGCGGAGAAAAGACCTCTCAACCAAAAGATAATAGAGTTACAGAAACAAATCATTAAAGCTGATGAAAATGAAAACATCAGCGGCGAAGAGTATGCACAAATAGAAAAAGAAGCTGACGCAAAGATAGCGCGGCTAGAAGCGGAAATTAGTAGTATACCTAAAAAAATAGAACAAAAATATGGTCCTGAATTGTTAAATCTTCAGCAACAATTAAATAATGCATTTCAGGAAAAAAATAATATTGAAAAAAAAATTGCTGAAGAAAACAGAGAACAAGAAGAACGGGAAAGAAGAATAAAGACGAGCACAGAAAGATTTGAACAAGATATGCTTAAACGAAGAGCGGAACGAACAAACACAAATACCACATATAACACATCATCCCAAACGTCCACAGGATTTTTTAATAACCCTCCAGAAAGAGAGAATATCGGATTTGCAAATGAAAAAAACGAAAGCGTATTTGAAAATAACAATAAAATGAGAGAAGATGAGCGCAGGCGAATAGAAGAAAGGTTTGCAAGAGAGCTCGAGTCAGAGAAGCGCAAGATGCAGACTCGATCATCTAATAGGGAGAAGATGTTGGGTGCTGCAGCCATTGTCGCTCCAGAGGCAGGTCCAGCAATAGGCGTGGCTGAAGAGAGGATGCATGAGAGAGATGAGAAGAAGCTTCAGGACAAGGAAGAGAAATTAATGGACAAGGAAGAGAAAGCATTGGATAAATCTGGAAAGAACGATAAGAGGGCCATGGACAGGATTAAAGACTTGCAAAGGGGAGCCGTAAACGGTGCAAGAGGATGGATGGAGAGAGGTCCGGGGATATTGATAATATTGTCGATTGTTGCATATTTCTTTGATTTCATAACTAACTTCACTAGACCGCCGAATTATACGGTCATAATGGCGTATGGTATAATGATAATAATAGCTGTCATCATGACTAAGACATCTACAAGGAAATGGCTTGATGGCGATTTTGTAGGATTCTTTGCTGTCATAGCATTCACAATAATATTCCCATGGGTCGTTAATGCATTCAGGGAAAATATATCTTATCAATGGCTTGTCGATTTGCTTGGAGCATTCTTGCTGTTCCCGCCAGTAATCGTCTACTTGATGAGCAAATACCCTGATAATAGTGTCGGACATAAATTATATAGGGGAATAATCATATTCCTATTCATCTACGCATTTCTTCAACTACTTGCAAGCCCCACTTTCCAGGGCACATATGAAGGCGGTAAGCCTACAATAACTCATGCGACTGATCTTATGAAGGGATTCTTGGGTAATGTTTTCAATACTGCAACCGGTGTCGTTACGAATGTAGAGAAATCTTTCCAGATGGCTGTAGCCAAAGCAACAGGACAGAAATATGAGGGCGAGGAAGAAGAACAGAGAGGCATTCTCATAGAGAGTGTTAAGCCTGTCGAAAAGAATTATTTCACTAGCTCAGATGTCTATGTTCAAGCGAGGATAAAGGCGCAGAATCTTGTAGGAGAGGTGGGTGTAAGGACAAGGTGTTATGTTAAGGACAAGACTAATGGCACGACTTATCCTGAGATTTTGACCATGGTCAATGATGATGAGAACATAATCGATTGCCATATAGGAAGACTGCCCAAGGGCAATTACCAGATATATGTCACTGCGACCTTCATATTCATAACTGATGCGGACATACAATATTATTTTGTTGATGAGAAGACTCGTCCAGAGCTATACGATAGCATGAAAATCCCCGACAAGGCCGTCGCCACATATACTGGCGGACCTGTAGAGGTAGGTCTTCCTTCCTTGAATCAGCCTTTGAGGATAAGTGCTGATGGATCGAACAGGTACGTGGGAGATTATCCCTTCGGAGTATCGCTGACAAACAAATGGTCTCAAGGAAAGGTCAATAGGGGTATAAATTATACTTTAGAGATTCCTGCAGGGTTCGAATTGGATAAGTGCAACAGGAGACTTTTAGGAGAGTTCAATACGGGCACAGACAACAGAAACGCTTATGTTTTCGACACTAATAATCAAAACATAAAAGAGACATTTGATAGTGTTACTTGCAGGATGAGAGTCATAGATGCAGGAACTGTCCTAAGCGGCGACCTTGTCGCTATAAAGACATTCAATGCACGCGCAGTCTATGAATATACTGTTGAAGGAACAACTAGTGTAAACATACAGCAGGATTATTATGGAGGATAAATGGATAGGAATATCTTAATCATATCGCTGATTTTAGTATTGATTGCGGTCAGCGCATGTGATGGAAAAAAGACGACCACAAACTATCATCTGGGTATGAAAGGGATTGTTTTAGATAAATTGTCAAGCAATCCTGATATAGTCTATGAAGAAGAGACTTTTGCTTTAGGTATGATGCTCGCTAATCAAGGCGCTGCAGATGTCGAGAACGGAATATTGATGGTCAATTTCGATGACTATTTCTTGGAGTTAGACAATAGACAATCTCAAGTCAGCAAAATACAATCTGTGGCTCTTGAGGGAAAAAGCATATCGAGCCCTATGGGCGGTGCCGACTATTTAGAGTATGTGTTCAAAGCAAAGACTCTTGGAGTAATAAGAGAGAGTGTGGACACAAAAATCAATTTCAATATATGTTACGGATACGACACAGAATTGACTACTGAAGTTTGTATCGATACGAGAACGAGGACTGCCGATCAAAGGAGTTATGCATGCAGGGGTAAAGAGTATACGAGCAATGCAGGGCAGGGTGCACCTATTGCCATAACAAAGATAGAACCTGAAATGATGCGTGTAGGTGAGAGTGTGAGACCTTTATTCAGGATATACATAAAGAACATGGATGACGGATATACATTGAATCCTGATTATAATCTTTGTGCCAATCCTACAAAGAATGCTGCAGAATTGAATAAGCTTAAAGTCAGTGCGTGGATATCTTCAGACATTGAATTGAATTGCAGTCCGGAAGAGGTCAGGTTAGTTGAAGGCGAGACTATCGCCCGCTGTTTCGTCAAGGATAATGATCTGAGCGATTTCAGCAGGGATACAGTAAATTATATCACTATCTTAAGGGTGCTTTTAGAATATGATTATGTCGATTCGGAAGTGATTGAACTGGATATAAAGCGTGTGAATGAAGTGAACATAAAGAGTCCCGGCGTATGCGGATATTATGAGATAGAGTCGGAAGGAAAATGTATATCGCTGTGTGATTTCTGTGTCAAGAGCCCAAATAATGAGGCATGCACTAGGAACATCAATGCATCCAGCAAGTTCTCATGGAATGCTGCTTCAGATTTCAAGTGTGCATGCGGCAAGGAGAAATGTTTGGCGTTGAATAAGGAAGGGAAGTGCATATTCGGTTATTGTCCCGGAACTAGTTATTGCTGTGCAACAGACGAATGCAGGGATAAGAAAGATGGAACGCCCTGCGGGGATAATTATGTCTGTTTGAATCACATATGCGCCACCAATACCACTGAATGTGTGCATAAATATGGTGCACAGAATTACACATGCAGCAATACGAACTTATGCAATCAGACAACGATAAGGACAGGATATTGCCCAGGTGATGAGACTAATGTGTGCTGCAAGACACTCACATAGACGGGCCATTATTGCTTTATCAGACGAAGATTTTTGTTTAAAAACAAAATCTTTATATACTAAAAACACAAGGAAATGAGAAAGATGTTTTTTGCGAATAAGAGATGGGTTATTGTATTGGTCATTCTATCAGTTTTAGCTGTTTCTGGATGCAGTATAGGACCAAACAGTGGAAGCTCATACACCAAGAAATATTATCAAGGATATGACAGTCTTGACATACGATTTTTAGATGAGAGTCCGCCAACACGGTTCTATTACGATTCAGAAAGCTTTGATAACGAGATACCTATTGTTGTAGAAGTAAAAAATAAGGGCGCATCTAATGCATACGGTGCCATATTCATACATGGGTATGATCCTAACATAGTCGAAGTCGCCGGCGGAGGACTGCCCGGGTCTAGCAATATCAGCTGGAATCCTGGAAGCAACGGAGGCGGCACACTCAACATAGGCGGAATATATATAGGATTGAGTGGCGGAGGAAGTTTTGGTACAGGAAATATCGGATGGATATCCCCTAATGGAAACTATTATGGCGGCTCCGTATTCACTCAGAATGGTAATTTTGTGGGACTGAATGTTAATATTAATATGAACAGCAATGCAATAGGGACTCGACTTGCTGATCCGGCATTTGCCGCAATGCAATCAGCATACGGATGGAATGCGCCAATAGTTCTGGAGGGAGACACTCCTGAAACTCCTGGCGGCGGAATGGAAGTATATGAATTCCCATCATACATATATTATCTTCCAGAATCATTAGAACAGTTCAGGCAGCCTATAATGGTTACTGCGTGCTACACCTACGTGACGAGATCTACAGCGATGGTGTGCATCGATCCTAAGCCAAACAGCAATTCTAAGAAGGCATGCATTGCGAGAGATGTGAGTCTTTCTGGTGGGCAAGGGGCGCCTGTAGCAGTGACAAGGGTTGAGCAGCAATCAAGTTCAGGAAAAGTAGTATTTACCATAACGGTGAAACATAATAAGAAGAACACTCTTGACGAACTGTTTGACGTGACGCAGCTATTCTATAAATGCAACCCACATGCAGGAGCGATAGTCAAGCCCTCTGATAAGAATGTTGTCGACATATTATATGTAGAATTGTCCGGAGTAGATATAACCGCAACTTGTTCTGGCGGCGGAAAGATAAGGCTTGACCAGTCTGGAAACGGGCAATTCACATGTACAGGATACATGAACCAAGTCTCTGACTCTGCATATGAAGCACCGTTGCTTGTAGAGCTAGGATATGGTTACGGTAAAAATATTTATAAAGAGGTAACGATTAAAAAGATATAAAGAAGGTGATCTTATGAGATTAGCAATCGTTTTGGCAATTTTGGCTGTTTTGGTCCTATCAGGATGCGCTAGCACCAATACTGGTGGCGGGAAGGCATTCATTGGCGGGACAGAAGGTCTAAGGACTTCTTATCTAGGAGGAAATCCCCCTGACGAGATATTCGATGGCGGACAATCCACATTCGCGATTGTTTTGAAGCTTGAGAATGTCGGAGAGGACGACATAGCCGCTAATGAGGGATATGTGAAGATAAACGGTCTTGACCCCGGAACTTACGGCATGGGTAATCCTAAGAAGATGATTGATGTAGCGATTCCTGGCGCTAAAAAGAATTTTGACGGTTCAGTGCTTAATGGAGGCATCGCGACTGTTGAATTCGGAGAATTAGCATATGATCCGGTGATTCAAGGAAATCTTCAACAGACAGTATGGGCGGACATATGTTATGAATACACTACGAGAACAACAACTCAGTTATGTATAAAGAAGGATCCTCAATTATTGCTCGGCGACAAGAAAATATGTGATGTTGAAGGAGAGAAATATCCGCAGAATGCAGGTGCGCCTATACAGATTACTTCATTGAAGGAGAGCTTTGCTGGAAGCGGGAAGATAGGAGTGAGTATGATATTCAGCCACATGGGTACTGGAGATGCATTCTTCGACCCTAGGGTGAGCTTGAATGATAATGCATGTAATGATGTAGAGTCAAACACCAATAGGGGCAGAGTCCATGTTTTGGTCAGGCCTGTAAGGATTGGTGGTGCGCAGATAACTCCTGTATGCACTGGAATGTCTGACACTTCAGGAACTAATGAAGGGTATATAAGATTGTACAAGGACGGTTCCGGAAGGGAGCAATTCAGCCTTTATTGTACTGTCGATGCATCATCAACAGACAGCATATTTGAAGTGCCTATAGAAGTAGAGACTACATACTTATACTTGCAGCATCTAGAGAAAGAAGTCACAATCAGGCACGTGATTGGATAAATAAATTTTTTATTTTTCCTTAATTTTTTAAGGTCTTAAAATGTGGCTACATAAGCATGGATGGCATTACTTTCGTTCTAATATTACATCAATATATAATAATATAAAACAAGACCAACAGCACGCGGATGGATATAGGAAAGACATTTCTCAACTTAAAACAACACTCACGGAACTCTTGGATCACATAAGAAGAATAGAAGAAGAGATGAAGAAAGAAGATAATATGTTTAAACTCATTGAAAAAGTAATATACGACATACATTTAGTTAATAAACTAAAGAATAGAGAAGCATTTGATACTTATGAAAATAAGCTTAGTGATGAATTTAAAAGAATGGATACTTTGTATTTGAGTTTAAAAAAGAGTTGTGTCAACGCAATTGAATCATTGGTTGAGTCTGAGACGAACAAAAAGCACGTAATAGATGAAGTTACGGGCGTGGTGAACGATTTGAGAGATATTGAAAATATCTCTAAAGAGATGGCACAATATCTGAAGAAGACTCTTCCAAAAATCGAAGAATATAAGGAATGGATCAAGAAGCAGGAAGAAGGCACTGAATGGGTTGAAAACAATATCAGAAGCTGGATAAGGACTGCTGAAGAGACAAAATAATTACTTCTTAGAACTATTTAGAAACTGTCAATATGAATCTTGCTAGAAGGCTTTCTAGTTGTAGGAATTCGTCGCTTCCTTCTACCATCCTGAATTCTATTTCTGCACAGTCTTTCATCATCTCTAGGCGTTTCTCTGCCTGTATATCTAGCTTCCATACTTCTTTGTGCAATTGTTTTATTATGTCGATGCCTGATAATCCATAATTGAGCATCGTATCCAATAACTTCGATTTCGCTTTTTCGAAATCTTTCTTCACGACATATTCTAGTATTTGGCTTATCTCTTTCGGTCTAGCGAATCCTGCAACTTCAAAAACTATCGGCTCCGTTATCTTGTTGCTTAGGACGGCGCAAGCTTGCATTATGTTCTCTAGTTTCCTTACATCACCTTCTGAGACCTCTACGAGTGCTTCCTTACCGCCTTTGTCTATGGATAATTTCTCTCTTGTAGAAATATTCTCTATTATATCAAATATCTCTTCTTTAGATAATGGCTTGAACCTGAAAACTGCGCATCTTGACTGTATAGGCTCGATTATTTTGGAAGAGTAGTTGCATGAGAGGATGAACCTGCATGTCTGGGAATAATTCTCCATTGTCCTCCTTAATGCCTGTTGTGCCTCTCTTGTCAATGCATCACATTCATCTAAGTAGATTATCTTGAACGGCACATCTCCTATGGATTTGGTCCTTGCGAATTCCTTCACTTTGACTCTTATTACATCTATGCCCCTTTCATCTGATGCATTCAATTCTAGGAAGTTCTCATGCCAGGAATCCTTATATAATTGCTTTACAACGACTAACGCGAGTGTTGTCTTCCCCACTCCTGCAGGGCCTGCAAAAAGCACGTGAGGCATGTTCTTCTGCTCTACGAATGCTTTTATCCTCTTGACTATCTCCTTCTGGCCTTTGACGTCATTGAAGTTGTCCGGCCTATACTTTTCTGTCCATAAAGAATATTCCATGCATTAAAGAATCTGTAAAGAATTTAAAAAGTTAATGACCATTTTTGTCAGCAGAAGTCAAAATGCGATTAATATCACATATTGCTGACAAGAGGGACTTGTCTCATACGGAGAACGTCAGCGATGGAATGAACAATAAAGCATTTTGAAGCTTGACAAAAAAATAAGAAAAACTAAGGCCTGTCCCGGAGCATGCCTGTCAAGTAAGGCCATAATCCTGCCGGATTATCATATTTTATGACCAATACCCTGCTTGTTTCAGATTCATCAAACGTGTAATAGACTCCGTTCGTGCTCTTGTTCACGAACTCTATGTTGAACTTATTATTAGGATCGTTCATTCCGGAACCAGTCATGTTCAAGTACATGTAGACCATATCTCTAACTAGCGATTCATCATATTTCTGCTCTTCAACTGCAGACACCTTCAAAGTATTGTTCGATAACACGTACAGTTTCTCATAGTTCTGTGTCTGTGCAGCCAATCCTAATGGTTGTGAAGGCGTATACCCGAATAGCCATTGGAAAAAGCCCACTATATTGTTCCATAGGTTGTAGAAGAAACCTTGTTCTATCTCGGATATAGGGTCTTTGCTT
Source organism: uncultured Methanosarcinales archaeon (assembly GCA_964545585.1). GTDB lineage: Archaea > Nanobdellota > Nanobdellia > Woesearchaeales > UBA9642 > UBA9642. The sequence continues at coordinate 12,317 of CAZJFT010000005.1, read as the reverse complement.
ATTATATAATACAACGACTCATTATTCTTATATAAATTAAAATCATCCTCTTGCCAGCATCGTATAAATCCGTTGTCGAATGGCTCGCACCCACTATCTTCACCAGGGATAGGACAATCTTGTAGTGCTATGGGGAAATCTGAATGAATATTATTATAGAATGTAACATACCATTGACACATCATATCTTCTTCAAATGGTGTTGCAACATAGAATCCTGTTATTATCCTCTCTTCACTTCCTTCTTTTGATATTAATACACACCCGCCGGAAATGTTGTTAGGTGTTTGTTGGTTTCCGTTTTGCGTGCTTTCTAAGTTATTGAATATCCTTCCAGTGTCATCACAGAACAGTATGTATGGATCGCCGTCTGTAAGGTTCTCTAGGACGTTTGCTATAAGGAATGTCTTTGTTGTCCATTCACCGTTTAAGCAGTAATGGTTGCCTTTATTCAATTCATAATCATTATTCATGAACTGTCCGTCATGTATGCATCCTGATAGTCCTTCTCCGGGATACGTGTGAGATACGAAGCAATCACTGTCGCTTCTGCAATATCCTGAATATTTGTAGTTCCAATCATATTTTATCTCTGCAGCCTCCCAATCGGCATATCCTGTTTCATTCAATGTGCATCTGTAACCTTTTGCAAGCCATTGTCTTGAAGTGTTCACGTGCTGATATATCTGTCCCATCAATTGTGTTGATCCATCCCATAAGTTCGCATTACCTGACACATTCCATGCATCAGACAATACGCATTGGCTTCCATCCCAACAGTATTCCTGTGGACAACATGCTGTTGTAAGGTTTATGGGTGGCTGATCTATATGTGGAGGATTCAATGGTGAAACCTCCTTGAATTTGATATTGTCGAATTTTGCTATGCATCCTGCAGGCACATATATTCGTACACTTACATTCTTCAAGAACCCTTGAGATACATGATTATTATTGTTGGCAGTGAGCAAGAATGTGGTTTGTCCTGTTGAGGATAGTTGCTGGTCTGTGAAGCAGTTTTGTTCTGTCCACCCATTCCTACTTAGGCATTTACCATCATTCAAATCTACAACTACGCCTGGACAGGATTCTAATATTTCAGCTTCCAAAGTATGATTCCTGCCTACCCGTACATCAAACGGATCAGAATATATGTTGATATCGGTAGTTGTTGCTGCACCCACTAACCGATTCTCCTCATTGAGAGACCAGCCATTATCAGTTGTGTGCCAGCCAGGAATGCCATTTTCACAATCAAAAATACAATTAGTTGAAGTTTCTTCTGGCGATTGACAAATGCCGTCTCCACAAAAACCGGCGGCTACGGTAATAATATTACATATACCAGAACAATATGTGCAAGTTCCGCCGTACGCAGGCACGCAAGGATTTCCATTTATGGCGCCATCATCACATTCTTCACCAATGTTTGTATCAATCTCCTCATTACCGCACCATCCTCGCCAAAAATATCCCAAACGATTATCTTCCTCGACTGTAAAATTACAAGTATATTTATTGTCAGGAGAAACATAAAACTCGTCTCTTTCTGCGGCAGGAATGCTAAATATGGGACCCTCTCTTATTCCAAAATAATCATAATTAAGACTGCCGTATGGACTTGAAGATAAGGTAATGTTTAGATAATATATTTTTAGGTTAGAATTAAGAACCCTTATTTCACATTTAGCGTGTGTGCCATCAGGACAAGATGCGCCAGTAACTCCCGGTTGACAGGCACTCAAAAAAACAAAAGGAGGATGACCGCTAGTATAATCTACGCCACAATCAACATTAAGGTCACCAGATACCGGGTACAAGGCGTTTTTATTTTGATCAAGCATATATACTCGGGTATATCCTAAACCATCAGTAATTGTTGTGTTAAAGGATATAGTTAATGATCTGGTGCTATTGAGTGTTACCGGAACTATTACAGATGAATATTGTGTTGTTGTAGATTGTGCCGCAGATAATGTTCCGCCACCTATAACCATGTTAGAAGGCAACGTCCAACCATATATATTATTATCAAAAGGATCAAACATAAATAAAGTTTTATCATCGCCACAACAACCATCATTACCCGTTAATCCATTTGAATTAGACATGTACTGTGAGTTATAATCAGGACACGTAGCCTGACATGATGTTTGTGACATATCGCATGATACAGAATAAACTCCCGGCAATAAAACTAATGAAGCGATTACGATTATCCATAATAAACTTATTTTTTTCATTTTAACCGGTTTGAGTATTATTTCCTTGTTCTATACATATAGTGATAGGACATTCTCCTCCGAAATCACTGTTCTTTATCAAATTAGTCGCGGGAGGGACGGATTTCAATTCGAGAGTTGAAGGGATTGAAGGGTAATATTCGTAATAAGTTGTATTAAAATATTGTCCCAGGCCAGGAACATATTGTCTCCATATTCCATTCATACAATAGTATTTTCCGACTACTGCACATTGATTATTTTCAAAATTATTGATTAATAGCGGACTCGATCCTGAAGGAGTTTGTCCATATAAACTCTCTCTTAACCAATCATATTTAGTATTCGGAACTTGACATCCTAAGAACGAATCATCAAAATATATTAAATCAGAGTAAGGATATATCTTTAATTCGTCCGTATCCTTATAAAATTTAGAATAGTCCTCTATAATCCCTTTTTCTTTCCATACGGGCGTTTTTTCATCAATTTTTGTTCCTGCAAAACATCCCCCATTATTTGGCCAAGTAGGGTTGCTTGTGTCTTCATAATATTCTCCATAATTGGATGTATTCGTATCATCTCCACAGCAGTAATGCCCTGTCCAACCGAAAGGAAGAATTGCGTCACAAGATGCAGCATATCTTCCATAACCATATATCCACGCATCATCCCCTACAAAAAAGGCGTTCGCAGGATCTGTTATTGGAGGATCTAATTGGCTAATCCATGCCCCGAAGCCGCCCGTGCAATATCTATTCAATGATGTCTCTGTGACTTCTCCATCAACAACTAATTGTATATTGTCATATGTTATCTCTACTGGTAAATTTGGTTGACCATATAACTCTATTTTTATTGTATCTAAAAATTGTCCCTTGTTTTCTTGCTTTATAGGAATAATTGCGCGATGAGGCACCCCGCCAAAATACCCGCCGGCAAGAAACTGTGTAAATCGGCCATAATATACATCGTTTATAAACAAGTTTCCTATTGCGCCCGCGTCATCGAACAATACATCAAACGATATATACGAATAATAATCGAGATCCGTTTGTGGTTTAAAAGTAATAAGATATTTTAAACTATGATTTAAAGAAGAAGTTGCTGGGGGAGTATTTTTCATGGAAAAATCATCTATTGCTCCAAGATTCGAATTATACGAATCATATGACGATTGAACATTATATGCGGACTTCAAAGAGAAGACTCTGTTACGGGTATAATCTATATCCAATGCGACACCGAATAATCCGAAAGAATCGCAAGCGCCATAACAACACTGTCCAAAGTGATTGTCTCCCTGATATGCAAAACACGAAAACGTATTATTATTAACACTTTCGAATTCTGAAAATATAAACTCGCTCTTATAAATAATTACGCCGAAACAACAGCCATATCCTTCACTTGCTCCCGACAATAGAATATTTTGAGATTCGGGTAAACAAAAAGTATCATTATTTAGCGCGTAATAATCTCCTCCTGCCGCGTCACAGGAATTTTCATCAATGATTGTAGACTTGTCGGCGCAATGTTTTTCTGGAGATAAGCCCATACAACACATGGGAGGAGTTCCTGAAACATTCAAATATACTCCGTTTACACATAATTGATTAACATCACATTCGCCGTTGAGTCCTGCATCGAACGGTTGATCATTACACGGCCTAGTCGGATCATACATGTTTAGTGTTACACAATTTGCAGGGTTTTCCTTACAAAATGCAGTTAAAACACGTTCTGTACCAAAATTTGAATTACACACATCCTCAAGAGGGTATAATTCACAAAATGGAAGTGTTTGAGAACCGGCATCCGACTTACAATCACAACCAAGTATACTCCCAGGATTGTTTATTATATCAACAGGAGTAGTGTCGTAACAACAAGGAAAGCCTTCTAAGCAACTATAATGATAGGTATCCGTAATATAATATGCCGCAATACTACAGTCAAGATTTGTTAATGAATAATTTCCGCTTGCTGGTGCAGGAAAAGAACCATATTCCGGAATTTGCAAACCAGTCAGGCTAGGAGTAGGATTAGCATCACAATAATACCAATTCTCTGAATTTGAGATATAATCGACTGTCTTTCCCGAGAAATTTAAGGGCGTTATTATGAACGGACTTTGTCTCGCAGATATCCACATCCATTTATCTGTTGTCCCACCATAGAAATTTGACTTATTATTATAGCATAAATATTTATTGTCCGGAGTGACGTAACCGTAATCACCGCCATTCAAGGGCAAACTTACAGTAATATAATTGACCCATGCCTCTCCTTCTGTCTGATAAACCATATATCTTAAATATTTAAGTCTTACATCATTAACAGTAATATTACAGGATCTATCAGTACCGGGTGTTCCTGAAGGTAACATTATTCCATGCATCCTATTAGGATCGCCGACAACCCTCAACGGCGTACATCCCTCTAATGTGATATTATCATTATTAATGAAAAATCCCGTTTCTCCATCATCCATTACGAAAAATACAGTTAAGATAGAAGAATATGTTGTCGGATTATCTTTAATAGTAAAGGTGACTTTTGATTTTGTAGTAAATGGTTTTACAATTCTGAACGTATCAGGCGTTATTAATTTCAAAAAACCATCCTCAATAATTGGCTGAGTAGCGGGCGGCATATACCACCCATTACTATTATCATTGAAAGGTTCATCAAATAGAAGTATATCGCCCGGGTCATCTCCGCACACTAAGTCAGATCCATCTTTAGCCGAAGGATTATAAGTTGTTCCTAATGTAGAAAAATCTATTCCGGGAGGATTATAGTTAGATAAGTTTATTATTCCTCCTTCTGCGTCCCATTTTTCTGCCCGTGACTTAACATAAAAACAATCATAATCTTCCATATCGTAATAGCCGTCAAAATCATTATCTTCGCCATCATTACAATTATTTGACTCGTCTCCAAATACTACTTGTTGAGCTTCTTGCCCGTCTCCTGCTTTTGGAGATCCTTGACAATAACAACTTTGTATGTTAGTATATCCATTAATGGCTATTGAACAAGATTGTCCATTACTACCACAATTCCAAAAAGTTCCTAGACCTTTTTTCGCTTCTAAATCTATACCGGAGTTGCTAACTGAAGTGGATACTAATATTATTCCGGCTCCGCCTCCGCCACCGTTACCTCCTCCGCCACCATGGTCGCCACAACTCCCACACCTATCACCACAATCATCTGTCGGAAGTCCTCCTTCTCCGCCGTTACCTCCGTTGGCAGTAATTTTTCCGTTTCCAGAAGCACTATTTGAAACAAAAACAACCATTATTCCTCCGCCCGATCCGCCTGCTCCTCCTCCTCCGTTGCATCCGTTTGTTCTATCAGTATATGCGGGATCTCCTTGTTCGCCAGAATATCCGCTTACGGATAATTCTCCATCATTTACAAAATTATCTGCATAAATAGTAATATATGAGCCAGTATTGCCTGCTGTTCCGCCATCAGCAATAATGCCAGAACCACAATTTCCATCATATCCATCTGATCCTTTCCTAAGTGTTCCTCCGCCACTCCCCCCCCATCCGCCATAGCGTCCATCTGCGGGAGCGCAAGCGGTGTTGGGTGGTTCTCCCGATCCTGATCCGCCAGTATTTGGTGTGATTGTATATCCAAATTCAGGTATTATTGTAGGAATAATAATTGTACCTGTTGATATAAATCTTAAATAGCCAACATTTGTTATTGTGAAAGTATCAAAATTAAAATAAGTATGTTGATTTAAAGTTATTACTTGTGTGGTATCTACAGTACATGTACTTTTTGTAGAAGGCAATGTTGATCCTCCTGAAAGACAAGAATCTGTATTAGTACAATATATTTGTCCTGAAGGATTGCAATCAGAGGGGGATAAAGCATTTACGAACATGATACTTATGAAGAATACTGTTAATAGCATCAACCCTTTCCAGATTAGTTTCATAAACACCCTCTTTTATGTATTCCTCGACTTTTTGCTTTTTAAATATTACTATTTTGTGCGTATTTATCACTTCAATCCTGCTTGAACCCTTATTAACCTTTATATATAAGCGTATCATAGCTATATTGGTGAATGAATATGAATAAGGTTTTATCATTATATATTGTCGGATTATTATTATTTGGGAGTGTCGTTTTGCTGGCTGGCTGTTCCCCACAGCCTCCTGCAACGACTGGAGGAACATATCTTGCAAACAGCACAGATATGCCTAATGGCGGAGGTGCTGCGGCATTATCTGGCGGCGTCTTGAAGTTCAATTCTACTGCTGAATTGGATGCATTCCTTAGGGATAGAGGTAGTTCGGTGTCTGTTTATCGTGGCGGGGTAATGATGGACGCAATGGTCAAAGGTGCTGTTGCAGAATCTGCTCCTACAGCGTCTGGAGGTTCTGGCGCTGATGATTACTCTCAGACTAATGTACAAGTTGAAGGTGTTGATGAGGCGGATTTTGTCAAGAATGATGATAGGTATATCTATTTGGTCCAGGACAATAAGTTCATAATCGTAGACGCATATGGTGAGAAGGACATAGTTTCAGAGACTGATCTTCCTAAGAATGCATATGCGTCAAATCTCTTTTTGTATGGGAACAAGGTCGTCATAATCGCACAGTCTAGTGAGGAATCGTTCTATTTCAGGAAGTATGACATAATGCCTCAGCCATGGTATGAGTCTGTGACGAAAGTGTTAATATATGATATTTCTAATAAGGAATCCCCAAAATTGTCTGAGGATTTCAAGGTTTCAGGAGATTACTTCCAGTCAAGGATGATTGATGATGTGATGTATCTTGTCGCTGTGAAGTATGCGGAGTATCCTGTAAGGCCTCCGATATTATATGCGGAGAAGGCTATATCGATGCCAATATATTACTTTGATAATGGCGAGAAACAATATAATTATAATACAATAGTCTCTATAGATGTAGATTCAGAAAAGGTCATCGATTCTGAAGTATATCTGTTGGGTTACAGTAATACTTTGATGGTTTCAGAAGACAATATCTATATAGCATACCAGAAACAGCCTTATAGGTGTTGGGGATGGTATTGCAGGGATGATAGTTATGATAAGGAAAGATTCACTAAAGTAGTCGTTCCATTATTAGATGGAGAACTGAAGACAGATATACAGGATATTCTTAAGCTAAAGGTATCTGATGAAGAGCAATGGAACATGATATCTGAAAGATTGACTGAATTCTTCGAAAGCGTGAGGGATGATGAGCAATTACAAAACGAATATGACGACATGCTTGATGACATCCAAAAAGCATTAGATGATTATGATGCGAAGCAATTGCTTGAGAATTCTAAGACAATAATCCATAAAATAAGCATAGATGAAGGAAGGTTAGAGTATCAATCAAAAGGAGAGGTCGATGGACGATTATTGAATCAGTTCAGTCTTGATGAATACAAAGGGAATTTGCGTGTCGCTACGACTGTCGATCTATGGATGAACAATGGAAGAAAGACATATAATAATGTTTATGTACTCGACGAAGACATGGATGTTGTAGGATCATTAGAAGATATCGCTAAGAATGAGACAATATACTCTACGAGATTCATGGGTGACAAGCTTTATATGGTCACGTTCAGGCAGATCGACCCGTTCTTCGTCATTGATTTAAGCGACCCGAGAGAGCCAGAGATACTTGGTAAATTGAAGATTCCAGGATATTCAAGTTACTTGCACCCATATAATGAGAATTTCATAATCGGCGTAGGTAAAGAGACCGGTGAGAACCAGTGGGGCGGCGTATCAACAAAAGGCGTTAAACTTTCATTGTTTGACGTCACAGACTTAGAGAATCCTGAAGAAGTTGATAAGTACGAGATAGGTATGGAAGGGACAGATAGCCCAATACTTTATGAGCATAAAGCATTCCTGTTGTTCAATGATGTATTAGTCATTCCAATATCTGAAGTGACTTCAAGAGAGACAGGAAGATATGGTTATGATTACAAGTACTGGGACGGGGCATATATATTCAAAGTCTCAGAAGAAGGTTTTGAATTGCTCGGCAAAGTTAAACACGACTCAAGAAGCTCATCATATTATTCATGGTGGGACAGGGCATCTGTGACAAGGAGCATAATAATGGATAATGAATTGTTCACAATAAGCAACAAGTACATAAAAATAAATGACTTAGACAATGAATTGGATTCATTGGGAAGCATAGAGCTTCCTTATGAGAACAACTATTATCCTATGTATACGACTGGCGGAGTAGTTTCAGAACCGGCAATAATGGAATAAGATAATCAGTATATCTTATCTCTTTTATTTTCTTCTTTTTTAATTAGTTCAAGCATCTCTTTCTCATGTCCTGCACCTATCACTGCAAGGATTTTCTTGTCAGGATTCTTCTCTATTATTTTGACGAGATTCTTCGCCATGACAACATTCCTTTCATGTATTAGAACATTATATAGAGAAGGATATCGCTCTTTAAGTTGTGTCATCATTTCAGTGATTAGTTTCTCTTTAGGGACCTCATTAAGATTTATCTTGATCTTCTGCTTTGAAAATGGGCTTCGCAAAACATCCCATAATAATCGCATCTTCTCCTTGAATGTGAACTCTTTAGAGAATCGGCGGAGTGTTATCTCTATATCCTGATCTATAAGCATCAATTGCTTGCTGTTCTGTCTTGCTAGATTGACTGCTGCAAGCATGTCGCTTCCAGGCTTCACCCCTACAACATTCCCTAATTTCTTCTGGAGCATTCCGGCAATCACAGCAAATAGATATCCTTGTAACCCGTATCTCTTTATCCCAGAAAGAGAATAATCGGGCTTCGCATCTGTCATCAATCCATGCAATCGTTTATGGTCAAGCTCGACACAAACAATGTCAGGATTCAGTTCTGAGAACCGTTCATTTATCTCCTTGACGGATTGTCTCGCAATATGGCTCGTTCCTATTATCAAAAGATTCTTGTAATGCTCTGTCATTAGAATAAGGTATTTTTTTAGATATTATATGTTTTGTGTATTATATATCAGTAGTATATTTTATTTTATGGTATGTTCTTGCGGCTTTCTCAACACCACCCACAAAATATGCTAATGCCAAGATGTTATATTCGTTTCTCTTAAGAAATCCTGTATCGTTACTTAAAAGGACACGTATCCCTCGCTCATAAAGCATATCCTCTTTTATATCGGAATTATCATTCTTTAAGAAAGAAGTCTGTTGCTTTAAAGAATCTAGAGATATTTCATCATTAAGTAATTCGTAGAATGCTTTCTCTCCCTCTCCTCTCATAAATCTTTGAAGATCATCATCTTCTTCTATGAGTATTCCATCATAAACCTTATTATCTAAGCTCTTGTAATTATATAGATAGTTCAATGCTGAATCGAATTTATCTTTTAATTCCATTTTATTACCTTTGAAAATACATATATTAATCTTTTGATATTAAACCCAAGTCGAGCCAAGAAAGTTGGCCCGACTCAGGAAAAAGAGGTGAGTTAGCTTGAAAAGATAACTTACAAAAATCCGCAGATTTTTGGTGAGTTAGCGTGAAATTATTAATTTGAATTAATATACGTTGCGGCAATGTTTGCATATGCCAAATATTTTCCCGATATTATATAAAACACCATCAATTTTCCTAATGTATTTAATTTTCTATCGTCTTCATTTGAGGGTGATTTTTTATTATCGTGTTTTGAAAATGGTGCTATATTTTTAAGGCCATTATATATCATGATGTCTCCTGTTACTGGTATGAGAGTATTTACGAGGATATCTATCGCTCCCCCGACTGATTTCTCTTTTACGCCTTTTATATCTGTCCTGAAAACTTTCATTTTATTACTCTATCCTGTTGTTCGCTTTCATGACTTTGTTCAGTCTCTCAACAAGCCCGTTCCTGTCAAATGATGTTTTCAATGCTACGAAATAAGTAGGTACGACACCTTCTGTTGCTGCATTAATGTCGCTTTCAGCCTTCAACATTATCGGTTTATCGCCGACGTTGAATATGTTCTTTGCTGCTGCAGGCTGTCCTAAATAATTTCTTATCATGTTGAAATCTAGATGTATGTCTTGCTCTAATAATGTGTTATTGACATATCCTAATGCGTCTTTGATGTTCTTGTAATTTATATCTATTCCAGAAATGGCTTTTTCATCGATTCTATCATATTCCTTGTCTGCATAAATAATTATCTTTGTAGAAGGGTTGCCTGTTATCTTATCAACACCATTATCAAATATATCATATCTCATATCATATTTGTAAGCTGACATTTTTTTACCTCATTTAAGCTTTGCATCGATTGTATCTTTGTCGAACAATGTATCTTTGCTGGTTGAAGTGTCCTTTCTGTCGAATGTTGTTTCTGGAACATAAGTTTGTTCTGTTGGCCAGACATATTTCCTGTTCAATTCTTGTTGTTTTCGAATATTCTCTTCAGAATATTCTTCATTAAAATGTAAAGTCAAACCGATTAATGCCCCGAAAACTGAAATGAATCCTAACGCATACCATTTATCATTTTTTTTATAGCTTTTATAATACGGCATTCCGCTCAACCTCTTTTGATTTAAAATATAAGCCAAATATAATTATTTAAATTCTAATCCCTGCCAAACTTAATTATTTTATATCCTGTCTGACCATTATTATTCTGAACTTCTGCAAGTGAGAAGTGTGTCAGAGTGAATGGTATCTCAATTCTATATTGAAAATCCTTTTTTGTCATTTCTTGAATTGCTGTTTTTGCTTCAGTTTCATTGTTTGCCAGATAATTATCCACAAAAAAATTTATGGTTTCTGCTTTTGATTTGACATATTTTCCAAATTTTTTTATAAAAATCTTGGCTGCTTCCCTTTCAGGGTTTCTTGAACTTTTTCCTGTCGGATGATTTTTATAATCAAACAATAATTTTGTCAATTCGACACTCATTTTTTCACCTTATTTTTATATTATTAAAAATAAATTTTATTTCTTCTTCCACATCTGCTCGAACATTTCTTTCAAAGCATTTGCGAAGTATGGTGTCTTTACCCAGACGCCGACATCATATGATGGGTGTACGTCCTTGTCATCTGTCAACATGAATAATATGTGTTGATCATCCACTATTATGAATCTTGCATTCATGCTCTGGACCGTCTTCACATCTGCTATACCTTTCAATTCGTTTGACAAAGCATCTAATTCTTTATCTTTTGAATTAGGTACGAGCACTTTTACTGCTACGCCTTTATCTGCAAGCTTCTTCAATGTCTTCTTCATATGCTGTGCTTTTCTTGATAGTCCTTCATGTGATGTCATTATACATACTGTCTTCTCTGCGCCTTTTATCATTGATTCCATGTGATCATATATGTTTGTCCTGTCCTTAACTAAACCGACCATCTCTGTGGGCTCGACCATATCTATTCCGTGTGTGTGCAATTCTGTCAATTGGTTTAATATTGCAGAGTCTTTCAATTCATCCATTTGCTGCTCTTTCTGGACAGATTCTTCCTTTATTCTCTTCTTTATAGTATTTATTACTTCACTTGGAGGTATTGCCATATATTTTATTGGCTTCCCTAGCTTCATTATGATGAATCCTTTCTTCTCTAATGATTCTAGAACGTCATATGTCCTTGATCTTGGGACGTTCGATATGTCGCTTAATTCTCCTGCTGAACTTACTCCTCTTGATAAGAGTGCAGCCCATATCTTTGCTTCATAAGAATTCAATCCGAAATCCTTCATCTTCTTTACTAGTTCTGGTTGTACTAACATTTTAACCCCCAACGAATTTTAATGACTTATCTTTAATGATTTGATTAGATTATACAAATATATCAAATCTGTTGTCTATGGGAAGTAAATACTATTTATAAAGGTTATTGTTTTGTTGTTATTCAAGAGTGAATACTATTAAGGATTTCGTTTTTAGCATGTTGTAATAAAAAAAGTAATTAAACATAATAATTCAATATAACAAATTCAATATAATATAATGTGATTTATAATGTGATTTTTTAGGCACTCCTTCATTTCGTTTGAAGAACAAACTTTTTTCTTTGTGGATCTTTGTCTTCTTTTGAC
>CAZJFT010000004.1:0-40804 GCA_964545585.1 uncultured Methanosarcinales archaeon | reverse complement strand
TACATCATGGACTATGTTAGGAATGGCATATATAGATGTGCTTTCAAGAATAGATAAAAAGAAAGCAAAAGAGAAGATTGAGCATTATAAACAGATGATTGAAAAATATGGTTTCGTAGAAGTCTATGACGGATTGAAACCATATCAATCATTTTTCTATGCATCAGAGACGAGGATGCTATGGGCATCAATGTATCTGAACCTGAAGAGAAGATTGAAATAATAATTTTCATTATAAGAGATTATTTTATGTTTTGGAAAAGACGTTGTATATGCTCATCAGTCCATCCGACAGACTTCAGACGTTCTTTTATGTATGTATCATTATAACCACGCATATGCATAGCATTAACATAATCAATACCTTTAGATAAAGAAGAATCCATAGGGCTTTGTGCAACAACATTATTCTTCAAAGGAGAGCTAGGAGGAATCCTATGATGCCACGCGGCCGCAGAGATACTAGCACCAATAACACCAACACCCAACAATATAAGCATAAAAGTAGACAGATAAGTACTTATAAGAGAACCCTCCTCAGGTTTCTCCACAGAACCTGTTTGCCCATCCTGAGAGTTTACACTATTTTGAGATTCACCTAAAAGATTTTCTTCATTAGTATAAGCAGTTCCAGAATCATCGCCATCTGAAACACTATTTGAATTGACAGAAGCGTTGTTCGACACATTAGACGGACGAACATAATAGCTACCACCAGAACCGCCACCTCGGCCACCGCCTCCTCCTCCGCCACCTGAACCGCCACCAGAACTGTCTGTCACACAAACACCACAATCAGAGACACAAGAAGAACAAGACTCGCCATTATTACATGAATTGTCGCCACAGTATTCTCCTTCAACAATCTCATATTCGCTGAAACCTGTAACATTCAGGTAATATGTTCCAGAATCAGGATTATAAGTATAGTTTTCACAATGCAAATCACATAATACTCCGTCACGGTAAACCACCGGATTATGGAAGGATATATTATAGAATTCCAATTCTGATTCTGTATCGAATTCAGGAATAGCCACACTATCTAAGTGAATCTTCCTGAAAGAGAGATTAATATTTGTACCATTCAAATATAGGTTCCTATAGAACAAAACATTCTTTATTAAGACACGCACATATTCATTATAGAATGTGAAATTTGATCTGTGCCCGGACCTATTGAAAGTAGAATTCCATTTAGTCGAATTATCGATTATTACATTTGGAACAAACTCTTCAAACGAACAGACAATATTTCCGTTAGAATACACTACTGAATTGTTTACATTATCAGAAACCATATACCTATACCTATAGCAAGTATATTCATTCAAAGAATTATCGGTGTATGTACCAGAAATCCCTGTAGCCAAGAGACTCCATGATGAGAAATTGTTTGTACAGTTCAGACAGGATTGTCTCTGAAGAATTCGTGAAGAATTATAAATACCTGACTGATTATCCATTCCTGAATCCAATCCTAGAATGACTGTCGTCCCAGTAATATTGCCATCAGGATAACCGATGCTACCTCCAGAAGGAGGAACAACATCCTTGATCACATAGAATGAACAATTGCCTGTAATACTGCCATTATAGGCCACAATATTTGCTACGCCACTAAAAACATCAGCATTATTCCATGTATATGTACGGACAAACGGAGCGACTGTATCATTAACACCAGCAGAAACAGTAGCAGGGAATACCACACCTAAAACATTACTACCAGTCACAGTAACATTAAAAGAGCCACCAGTACGATTATTATAATAAACAGAATTATTCACAACATGCTGATGCGAAGGATTAGCATTTTCAACAATCGAAACAGAGCAGGAAATGGACGGACAAGATAAATCTGCTCCGTTGCAGTCTTCATCAACCTGATTACCACAAATCTCCGTTGCTCCAGGATTTATATTTGCATTATTATCATTACAATCTAAACTAGAATAAGTACAACTACTCGATGCAGGACTGCCATAACCATCAGCATCAGCATCATTACAGACAGGCAGAACATCACAAGGAACAGCACCAATATATGTGCCACCTTCACCACCAGTACAAGCAGGACTTCCAGGCAAAGGCTTGAAATTCAAATTATTAATATCTGTCAATTGAGGATTAGCATTAATGTTAGTAGAATCAGGATAAGGGGTCGGATTTAAACTACTCCACCAAAGATTATTCTTAATCAAACAATCTCCCTGACAACCATTTGCATTCCAAGCCTCATCACCAACACTCATAATGATATTATTTTTCATAACACCGCTAGGATGATCAGAAGATCCTATATCATTAAAATAAATTGAATGCCATGTAGCACCAATGAACGTATTATGCTCAATAACCATGTTCGTGGCATCCTCAATATTGAGAGCAAAAGCAGTATCTAAATAGCCGGATTCAGGTCTCACATAACCAATGTTATTTCTGATTTTTAAACCGTCAAGCTGACCCCCTCCTTCTTGCGCCTGAATCATGCCGAATGCATGGAAATTAATGCACGTATTATTTTCAATAGTCACATTCCGTGTTAAATGAGGATTGCCCTGATCCCATGTCTGGAAACAATCAACATGACCACTACCTGTATTTGCTAAAGTTGCGCCGTGCCAATAATTATTTCTCCAAATCTGATTTGAACCATGGAACCTATTATATTGACAACCTCCTGAACCAAACTGATAGAGTGTATCAATCTCATTATTCTCAATAATCCAATTGTTACCAACAGCATGTATCCCTATCTGAACACGATAAAACAAATTATCCTTCACATGAACATTATCAGAAGTATCAACAGAACCGAGAGGACCCCATATGCTAGAACCGGCACTAACATTATAGAAATAATTGTCATAAATCTTTGTATTATCAGCATCTTCCCACAACATTACTGCAGTACTCAAAAAAGTGTTTGTTGTTATTCTTAAACCCTCAATCCTTACATTAGGAACATTAATCTCAAAACCATTAACAATAGTTGCAGTCCTGCGAGACTGACCCTTAATAGTGATTCCTGGATTATTAACTGTAATCCTTCCAGTGTAAGTTCCAGGAGCTATACAAATAACTGCGCCAGAAGATGCGACATTAACAGCAGACTGGATTGATTGTCCAGGATTAACAGTAACAGTACAGTTTGCAGTAACATTCTGAATAGCGCCACCAGAGACTTGAGATAATCTGACTTTATCCAAACCAGTGCCTGTTTCACGGCCTCTGAAAACAAAAGTTGTAAGTCCAGGACTTAAAGACCAATTCTTAGGATCATACTGATTCACATCAACAGTGCCAGAACCACGCCAACTGACATTATCCCAAGCTGAATTAAGAGGATAAGCAGCATCAAAAATATCCTCTCCACCAGGACCACTAACAAAAAAACTATTATCAGCAACACCAGAAGTGACAAGGTTAGCCTCTAACTTATAAGTACCAGCTTGAGTGACATTAAAGGTAAAACTTGCAGTGCCAGAATCATCAACAGACGAAGAAACAATACCGCCACTATTAGTCATAGGAGCAACAATCACACCATTCTCTGCTTCGACAATCACATCAACGTTAAAAACAGGAACTGAACAACTCAAATCAGAACCACTACAATCTTCATCAACCTGATTACCACAAACCTCTGTAGCTCCAGGATGAATATTTGGATTATTATTATTACAATCTAAACTAGAATAAGTACATGAACTTGAAGCAGGACTACCATAACCATCACCATCAGTATCAGTACAAACAGGCGGGGGAGAAGAATCGCAAGGCACAGCACCAATATATGTGCCACCTTCACCACCAGTACACGCAACAGGATTAGTTGGCATCCAATTAGACCTATCATTAGTAACAATAGGATTGACGAAGCCTGTACTCTGCAAGATATTAGTGGAACTCGAAGGAGATCCTGCAGATTGCGTATAGTTCCAAATCATGTTATAACCAACCGCAACAACGCAACCAGCTTGAACACAATAATTTGCATCATAACCAGTCGGCATGTTTGCTATTAGATTATTCTTAATGCTGCCTGAAGTAGTGCCTTCCATTGAAATCACATTATCAGGGTTAGCACCAATCATAGTATTATGCTCTATTGTAACATTAGGGGCACTCTCAACAACTATGTGTCTTACAGGTAGCGCATTATTATTAAGGAAACCGGTATCTGGGAAAACAACCATTATATTGTTCCTAATAGTTACGTTATCATGTTTGTTACTCCATGCCTGAAGTCTTAGAAACTCATGGAATCCGAAACATGTATTATTTTCAATCAAAATATTGTGTACAGTATACGGATTAGTCCAATCATAAGTCTGGAAACAATTCATATGAGAGTCGCCAATAGAATTTCCATTTGTTCCGTGGAAATAATTGTTCCTGAATATATGGTTATTGCCCCAAATGACGACATAGTCATTATCCAACCAATCAATAAACTTTACCAATGTATCTATCTCATTATTCTCAACAATCCAGTTATCACCGCTAACATGAATACCCCAGTTGACACGATACATCGTATTATCCTTTACGTGTACAAAAGAAGCATCACCTAAGTTTCCAGTCTCTGCTCTAATAACAACACCATTTATCTCATAAAAATAATTGTCATAAATCTTTGCATAATCGGCATTTGTATCAAGGAACACTATGCTAGGCCATGGTGGAGTGCTCGTAGTCATTTTCAATCCTTCAATCCTCACATTAGGTGCATTAACATCAAAACCGTCAACAACAGTCGCTGTTCTGCGAGTCTGACCCTTGATTGTTATTCCAGGAGTATTAACAGTAACTCTTCCATTGTATGTTCCTTCAGCAATACATATAATATCACCAGAAGAAGCAGCATTAACAACAGACTGAATTGATTGTCCAGGCTGAACAGTAACAGTACAATCAGAACCTTCAACTTCATAAGCACCAATAGTCGGCGTAGAATCTCTTGGATTGCCATTAATATCAGTCCAAGGAAGACCAAGTGATTGCACTAATGCTTGGATGTTCTCACCTTGGTTTATGGCTGGAGAATTCGACTGCAAAGATCCCTCCATAACAGCCTGTTTCTCAAAAATGACAGGATCAGTCCATTCTAGACGCTTATTGCCGACAAACAACGGATTAGAATTCACACCAGTACCACCAAGAGTAGTAGTCCATTGAGTCCAAGTAGGACTATCAATTGTAGTCACACCGTTTGTGAACGGACCATTGATTGCAGGACTTCCCCACTCTCTCCACCACAAATTATGCCCCATATTATTCACATTAATAGTCTGAGGGCTAGGACGGCTGTTAGAAAATGTTTCAAGCCAATCCCCACCACCATGAGAACCACCCAAACCATACTGCGCAACAATATTATTCTTCATATAAGCATTCGTAGAATTGGTACCAAAATAAGTGAAACCTAAAGTCCTAATCCTAGGACCATTACTTATTATAGTATTATGAAGAACATACGCAGGAGGCTGATCTGAAAACGATTGAATATCCCATCCATGAAGATCTATTACACCTGAACCCCAATACGCATCAGGATCCCAAACACCACCCATATACAAGAAATTATTATAGATAATAACAGGATTCGGACCATGAGCAGCAAGTATAAGAGGCACACCACCACCCTGTGGGCTATAGACTGCACTGCTTATTATCACATTATTGTATATCTTAAGCCCTTCCGCTTCCATCCCAGTCTGTATACCATCAGTATGAGCCATAGGATCCTGATTCTTGATATACAAATAATTATCATGAATAACTATATTAGACACACCAGCCATATATATCCCATCTTGCTGACCAACTTCATTCAAAAAAGTCACAAAATTACTATTCCTTATAGTGACGTGATCAATACCATTTTTAGTATTATCTCCATTCGGAACCCCATTAAGGAAAACCCCCGCCAGATCATACCACTCAGTAATATTCATAGAATCAATAATGATGTAACTAGCATAATCCTCAACATGAATACCTGACTGCCACCCTCTAATATCAAAACCCTTAAGAGTGACATAATCAACACTAGGCTGATAATTACCATTAACCTTAATTCCATTACCTTCCCCATTATAAGGACCTTGAATTATTACTCTACCATTATGTGCAGGATCTATTCCTTTTGTGATGGTTATAGGATTAGCAGCAGTACCACTTATACCGTAAATCTCTAATCCTTCATTATATATTTTTGAACCTGTTGTCGGTCCTCCAGAAATATAAATAATATCACCAGGCTGAATAGCATTCCAGTCAATATCGGCAAAGCTTTCCCACGCATTAGCCCAAGAAGTGCCAGAATTAGAACCAGAGGCATCATTATCAACATACCAATTGCTGGCCTGAACGGATAATCTATCCTCCTCAGAAATCACAGTAGACGATACCGACACATCCTCTGCATTAGATTTGTCGTTCTTACAATCAACACAATCAGCGATTATCTCTGAAGATGACATATCTTCAGGAACAATGTCGAGAGAGCCTCCTGATTCGGCAGGAAGTGCGTCCCTAGCAACCAAATCTTCTGGAGCAACTTTAGTAGCTTGCCCAGCATAATCTTCAGAGTTAGTATAAAGAATTATCAATACAAAAGATATCATTAATAGGAAAGATATTACAGTCAAATTCCTCATCTGCTCTTTACTTAGAACCATACACGCACCAAAACAATTTGATAATCCAGAACTGATAGTATATAAATATAAATGTTTTGGTGTTAAAAGTATATATTAAGATACTGTGAAAGAATAAAAAAAAATCAAAGAAATATTATTTCTTGCTTACTTTCTCTTCCTTCAATATAATCTTGGCCATCATGAATATCACGAATGCGATTATTACGAAGTTTATCAATTCTCCGATGAACGCACCAAGACTCCAAACTATAGGCCCTAACTTGACTGTTGCAGTCTTCCAAGCGCCGCCTGGAATGAAAGGCGTCACTGTAGGCATTATTATGTTGTCTACAAGACTCTTTATCAATGCATTGATCGCGACACCCATGATGAATGCGATAGCCAACGCAAGCACTTTATACTCTTTCAAAAATTCCTTGAATTCCTTAATCATTTTTCCCATTTTTTAGTCCTCCATCACATCAAAACCCTCAATGTAGTATGATAACGCTGGAGTATCTGAAAAAGTTCAACATACTCCTGATATGTCATGTCCTCATTGAGAGCAGAAGTCAAACTCGATAATTGCTTAGATAGATCCTTAAGACCCTTTACCATAGTCGCTCTTTCTATCAAGAATTGTTTTTCAGTCAACATATTCAATCACCTTACTCTACCCATTTCACATTCTTATACTTGTATTTCGTAGCTATAAGTATTATATCTACGAGCCACCATACGCCTAATCCGCCGAACGTGAACAACTTTAGAAGCCCCGTGCCCACTTTATGCATCAAGTACCTATCTACGCCTGCCCATCCTACGAACACAGACATTACAAGGCATAGGACCCAATTCACCTCAACGTCTGAACTAGATTTTCTAGTCTTCTTTACCATAAATATCAACCCCCACTATAAAATAGTATAGTCGAACAGGGTTTTTAAATGTGATGGAAAAAAGAAGAAAAAATTAATTCTTCAACGCAGCATGTGCAGCAGCCAGTCTTGCGATTGGCACCCTGTATGGCGAGCAACTGACATAATTCAATCCTGTGCGATGGCAGAATTCTACCGAGCTTGGTTCTCCACCGTGTTCTCCGCAGATTCCTAGCTTTATGTCTTTTCTTGTCTTTCTTCCTTTCTCACATGCCATCTGTACAAGCCGGCCTACACCAGTCTGATCTAAGACTGCAAATGGATCCTTCTCATACATCCCTTTCTTTATGTACTCTGGCAAGAATTTTGCTATGTCATCTCTTGAGAATCCTAATGTCATTTGTGTCAAATCGTTTGTTCCGAAACTGAAGAATTCTGCATCTTGAGCAATCTCATCTGCAGTAAGTGCTGCTCTTGGAACTTCAATCATTGTCCCAATCATGTAATCCACTTTAACATTGTATTTCTTCATGACTTCTTCAGCGATTTTTTGTATTATTGTCTTTTGATTCTTCAATTCTTCAGACTTTCCCACTAGTGGAACCATTATCTCTGGTTTAACATCAATTTTTTGTTTCTTCAACTCGCAAGCCGCTTCCATTATTGCTTGTACTTGCATCTCTGTAATCTCCGGATATGTTATTCCAAGCCTGCATCCTCTATGTCCAAGCATCGGATTGACTTCATGTAAACTTTCAGAAATCTGGACAATCCATTGCGGAGTCACTTTCAAGACTTTTGCCAATTCTTCAATCTCCTTCTTCTCTTTTGGCAAGAACTCATGCAATGGAGGGTCTAACAATCTTATTGTTACAGGCAACCCATTCATTTCCTTGAATAATCCTATGAAATCTGCCTTTTGGTATGGAAGAAGTTTCGCTAATGCCTTCCTTCTCTCAATCTCGTTGCTTGCAACAATCATCTGTCTCATCGCAAGTATCCTATCGCCTTCAAAGAACATGTGTTCTGTCCTGCACAATCCTATCCCTTCTGCGCCGAATTCTCTTGCAACTTTCGCATCCCTTGGAACATCTGCATTCGTTCTTATCTTCAATTTCCTGAATTCATCAGCCCACTTCATCAATGTCGCGAAGTCTCCAGAAAGGTTTGGTTCTACTAAGTTCAATGAGCCTTTGAACACTTCACCTACTGAACCGTCAAGTGTTATGAAGTCCATTTCTTTTAATACAATATTCTTTTTCTTAATTGAAAGAGTCTTTGCCTTTTCATCAACTGTTATGTCTTGGCATCCTGAGACGCAGCATTTGCCCATCCCTCTTGCGACGACTGCAGCATGGCTTGTCATTCCACCTCTTGCAGTAAGTATTCCTTGAGAGACAGACATTCCAATCAAATCTTCTGGACTTGTCTCTGTTCTTACAAGAATAACCTTTTCCTTCTTCGCAATCTCTTCAGCACGCTCTGCTGTGAACACTATCCTTCCGACTGCAGCGCCTGGAGAAGCAGGCAAACCATTTGCAAGCAACTCTCCCGTCTTCTTTGCTTTCGGATCGATCTGCTTGTGCAATAATTGGTCAAGACTCTCCGGAGACACTCTTAATATTGCAGTCTTCTTATCGATCAATTTCTCATTGACCATGTCGACTGCAATCTTCACAGCAGCATGTGCAGTTCTCTTTCCATTCCTCGTCTGCAGGACGTATAATTTTCCTTCTTGAATTGTGAATTCCATATCTTGCATGTCCTTGAAATGCTTCTCCATCCTGTTCTTTATGTCAACGAGTTGCTTGTAGACTTGAGGATTCTGTTTTTCCAATTCCTCTATATGCTTTGGAGTCCTTATCCCTGCAACGACATCTTCACCTTGTGCATTCATCAAGTATTCCCCATAGAATTTGTTCTCTCCAGTGCTAGGATTCCTTGAGAAGCAAACACCAGTTCCTGATGATTCTCCCATATTACCGAATACCATCGCTTGTATATTCACTGCCGTTCCTTTCAACCCTTTGATATCATTCAATCTCCTATAAGCTATTGCTCGAGGATTATTCCATGAACCGAATACTGCTTCTACTGCCATGTCTAATTGAGTCCTTGGATCCTCTGGGAATGATTTCTTAGTCACCTTAAGGACTAATGCCTTATAGTTCTTGACTAATTCTTTCAGATCAGAAGCGTTAAGCTCTGTATCAAGATGAACTTTTCTCTTGTCCTTAATCTTCTGTAATTCAACCTCGAAATCATGATGCTCGACACCCATTACGACATCCCCGAACATCTGTATGAATCGCCTGTAAGTGTCATATGCGAACCGTTCATTCTTAGTCTTCTTAATCAATGTCTCAACTACAGCATCATTTATTCCCAGATTAAGGATTGTATCCATCATTCCAGGCATGCTTGAAGCAGCACCTGATCGTACTGATACTAGAAGAGGATTTGTCTTATCATTGAATTTAGCGCCCATCTTTGTCTCAAGCTTCTTTATGTTCGCATCAACCTGTTCCTTCAATCCTTTAGGGAACTTCTTGCCCTGAACATAGTACTGATCGCATGTCTCAGTCGTTATAGTGAATCCTGGAGGTACAGGAACGCCTAGACTCGTCATTTCAGCAAGATTAGCACCCTTGCCCCCTAGCAATTCCTTCATCTCTTTCTTTCCTTCATCAAAGAAGTAAACCATTTTTGCAGAATTTGAATCTGTCATATTAACCTTAGTTGCCTTTACATCTTTTTTCTTCATATCCTTTGCCATCATTTCACCTTTATAGAATATTTTAATTCCATTAAACTTTTTTATCGTCTATAAAATAAGACACAAGGCGCTTATTTATATAATTTGCGAAATGGAGAAAATAGGATTTATAAAGAAAGAAAAAGGGAAAATAAAAAAAAATCAGCTTCTCTTAAACAGCTTAATTACGCCCCATATCAATAGCCATAACAAGAAGAATGGCAACAGATATGCTATCAAGTATAGCATCACATTAAGGCTCTGCTTGAATGCACTCCATAGGTCAGCAAGGCTTGCGAACACAACATTTGCATGTGTAGGCCTCTTCTCTTGCATGCTAAAACTAATTTGAGAATAGTCTATCTGCTCATTCTGGTTCTGCAATTGGTACTCTAATCCGCTGATGACATTCTTCTGATTGTATATCCTGTCCATCAATTTTATCTTGTCATCGACATTGCTTGAAGAAGCATATAGTTTTTCATAACTGTCAAGCCTTGCCTTCTCTGCAACAATCACATCCTGAAGCCTCACATATGACCCTGTTATGTCATTTGCACGCTCACTGAATGACTGTACATCACCGATGCTCTTCAACTGAGTTACTAATGCATCATACTTGTCTGTAGGCACATTAATCGTATAATAACCATTATTATATTTGCCATATGCAGCATTCACATTCTCATTAGTCAATATTGCATCATTGCTTTTGATGTAAGATCTCATATCACTTTCTGCCTTATCCCAATCCTTGACAGTAGTACTCATCGATGCAGTCTTTATTATTATCCTATTTACAACTTCAGGCATTAAACTATTCCCCGTGTTAGGATAATACGATTCCCTATACGCGCCAGATCCTGAAGCATAATCCATAGAATTCATAGATAATGAACTTGTCCTCATCATGCTTCCCCCACCAGCTATCATGAAGAAGACCATGAAGAAGCCGAAAACAAACAACACTATCAATAACCAATTATCTTTTATCTTACCGAATTGTTCCTTTAACCCCATAAATATCACCGATAGTGAAAAAAGCAGAATTATATATAAATATTCTCATAGTTTCTAATAGGATAGTAACTATTTTTAGTAGTGAATTTTTAAGCACATCTTTTCTCTTCTCCGCAATCTTTTAAATAAAGTTATTTATTTTTTAATTATGGAAAAAGCAAAAGTAATGTTATTCACATCACCAACATGCCCTCATTGCCCGCATGCAAAGAAGTTCATAAATAATTTCAAGAGCGAGAGAAGCGATTTTGAATTAATAGAATACTCCACATTGAGCCATGACGGAGAGAAAGCTGCACAAAAATATGATGTCATGAGTGTCCCTACATTCATAATCAAAGGACCAGGATTCCCAGACCCTATAGGATTACGCGGCACACAGACAAGCGAAGTCATGCATAAATATATAGATATCGCTCTAGGAAACAAGACACTAGATGACTTCAAGAAACCTACGTTGAAAGAAAAGCTTGCTACAGGGATAAAATTAGGGCCGATAAAGATACGATTCTAGCCAGAAACCAATTCCATCTCAACTATCGCCTCAATATGCGGTGTTTGTGGGAATAGGTCAAACATTGCGACTGATTTTATTTGATACTTATTGAATTTCTTCAAGTCCTTGCCTAATTGTTCGACATTGCATGATATGTAAATAATGTTTTTCGGCTTGATTCTTCTTAATTCTTCAACTGTTTTCGGATGCATTCCGCTTCTTGGAGGGTCTGTGATGACAAACAATGGATTTTCAAGTCTCAACTTCTTAAGGCTTGCAGCATCCAATAATATCGCTTCAGCATTCTTTATTTTATTCTTTTGTATGTTGACTTTTGCAGAATCAATGCAGTGCTTGTCGCTCTCGACGATAAATACTTTCTTGAATAAATCCGAATTGTTTATCCCAAAAGTTCCTACGCCAGCATATAAGTCCAGAAGATTCAAATTTCTAGTATTGTCCAATCCATGATCCTTTATCAATCCATTAACATATTCATGCATCTTCTGTGCCATCGCAGTATTGTTCTGGAAGAAACCTTGGACGGAATATTCGAAAGTCTTTCCTAAATAATCCTCATTGACCATGTCGCTTCCCTTGACGACAAAGAACTCTTCTGAAATCGATGAATCAGTATCTTTAGGGACATAAGTTATTATTATGCTATCTGCAGAAGTAATTTTTGCGAACTCCTTAATCTTCTCAATTGCGTCAGTGGTCTTGTTAGAATCCTCATTCAAAACAAACGATATAGAAGATGAATTGCTTGGCGTCCTAATGACAGCATACCTGTATGTTCCAATTTTTCTTTGGACATCAAACGCATCAACACCCTTGAAATATTCCCTAACCTCTTCCAATAATTGATTCAATCTATCATTACTGATAACACATGTATCTATATCAACAACACTCTTCCAATTACCCTTCTCTCTCAACCCTAATCCATGATTGTGGAATATGAAATCCATACGATTACGATAATGGAATGGCTTGTCTGAGAAAACCTTTATTGTATTTATATCGACACCAGTATTCCTTGCAACTATTATTTTCTTATTTTCTAATTGTTGTTCATATTCAATATGCTGACTAGAACAACCGCCACACTTCCCGAAGTAAGGACATAATGCATCTGCCATATTTTAGAGAATTATTGACGTTTAATAAATATTATCATATAACATGCTCTACAATGTCATTGCCAGAACGAAACTTGCAATGAGTGCAATTCCTGCACCTAAATATTGATGCCATTTTATTGATTCCTTGTTGAACCATAACCCCATAAGCATCGCTATCGCAGGATACCCTCCAGCTATGGCAGTTATTATCGATATAGAATAATCCTGCACTGCAAATGCATAGAATATCCATGCAATGGTATCGAATATCCCCATGAATAATATTAATTTAGTGTGTGTCTTAGCATTCGATATGAATGTCCCCAAATTTTTCCTGTATGCTAAAACAATCAAGCAGAATATAGTCATCAAGACCCATGGGGCCCATACAGCCATCATAGGAGAGATTACTTTAGAACCTGTTGCGGTCATGAAATTTACGGAGCCTGTGAGCAAAGCAGCAACAATGGCAATATATACTCCTTTCTCCACTAATTGTTTGTATATGGAGAATTTTTCTGTAGATATGAGTATTATCCCTGCCATCATAGATAATATCATAGTAACCTGTAATAAAGACAACACTTCCTTAAAGAACAGTATGCTAAGCAATATAGTGACTGGAAGCTCAAGTGTCAGAACGACATCGACAACTGCAAGTTTTCCTTCTTTCAATGCCTGGAAGTTGAATATTGCCGCAACAAAGACAACCAATCCTAAAGAAAGCAAAAAAACCATATTACCAAAAGTAAAAATATAAGATAAATCCCTTATTATGAAAGGCGTTAAACCGATGCTGCCGATTATCCCAATCCATGCAAGAGCCTCAATATTACCTATTGTCCTAGTAGTACGCTGTATCAAGAAATCGCCTACACCCCAGCAAAGCATCGCACCAAACGCAAACAATAGGCTTAGTAAGAGATCCATCATTCACCCTTATATTTCTTCACTAATTCCATTATCCTTGAGCCAGGATATTTCCCGCGATACTTCTTCATTACTTCACCCATGATTGCCGCAGTGTTCAAGTTCGGATGTTTTGATATCAATTCAACTATATATTCATTCAATTCATCCTCGTTTGTCTTGAACCTTGAGAAATCTATATCCTTCCCACGCGCATATTCAACCAATATCTCAATCACTGCCTCTTTTGCAAGGTCTCCAGAATTCATCTTTGACAATATCTTGTCTGCCAATTCGATGAATTTTACTGATTCCGTATCGATATCCAGATTGAATCTTGTCTTCACCTCTTTCGGTGCAGAGACAAGCACTTCTGCAATAGTGACTGGTTTCACTTGAGGATATTTCTTGACGAACAATTCAAAATCTGATTCAAAGACCAATTCCTTAGCGACTTGTTTAGGTAGAGAGTATTCTTTCTCAAATCGCATAATCTTTTCTGTTATTAATTCAGGCATCTCAATGATGGAACTATCAGGTATTATAGTATTAACATCTGTCTCAGGATACATTCTTGAGCTTCCAGGCATAGGCCTTAAGTATGTCGATGTGCCATCCTCTTTAGCATTCCTCACTTCTTTGGACAATCCATTTTCATAAAAACTTTTTATAGCATCATCAATCTTCTTGAATGCGAGCATGCATTTCTCTTCAGTACCTATTATCAATATCATTGCATCATAATCCTGAAGTCCCAATCTTGCATAGATATCCTTGACCTCTTCCACAATCTTATATTTTTCAAGATTCTCATCTGTATGTATCAACCCGTTCAATCCTAAGACTTTTATCCTGTCCTTTAATTCTGAGCCGAATCTCCTGTCAGGATTTATCTCAAAACCGAAAAATCCTTTGAAATCATTATATGACTTTCCATATATCCTTAATCCTGCATCCAGATTCTTCTTGACCATCGCACTATTTGTATCAGAGAAATCATTCGTGAAGTCAATAATTTCATTTGATAAATCAATCTTTTTTATTCGAGAAATCATCTCCTCACGCAGTTTCAGCATGTTCAATTGACGCAATGCCTCATTCTCAACGACTTTATCTATTATCCTCAGATCTTGGACGCCTTTTATCTCTGCCCTTGCACCACCGACTATGGAGACATTGACATCTTGTCTTATGGTGCCTAATCCTCTCTTGACTTTTCCAGTCGAGCGCAGCATCATGCCTATATGTGCTGCCGTGTCCTTGACTTGCTGAGGCGTCCTCATGTCTGGGCCTGTCGCTATCTCAATCAACGGGATGCCAAGCCTGTCAAGCCTATATATGTCATGATCCGGATTTCTTGAGATTATCCTTGCAGCATCCTCTTCAAGACATAAAGTGTCTATTTTTATCTTGTTTGTCTTACCCTCGCTCTCGACTTCAATATATCCATCCCTTGCAACCAATGCAGTCCTTTGGAATCCTGAAGTGTTTGAGCCATCAACAACAGTCTTTCTCATGACATGCACTTGATCGACTACAGAACAACCCATCATCTTAGACAATTGAAGAACTACATTTAGTGCATCATCATTTATGCCATGCGGAGGCTCTTCATCAAGCTCCACTAAACATGTAGTGTCATCATAATATTCATATATGTAATGCTTACCTTTCTCCATCTCTGCAGATGCCGCAGTATCAATGGTCCCTGTCTCTCCAGCAGATGCCCTAAGGACCCTCTTGACAGTCTTGTCAGGAGAATCATCCCTTATCTCGCCAGGACAATCACAGAATAACTTCTTCGTATCAAGCTGCTGATGTATCTCAAGACCTGCCTTGAGTCCGATTGCGTCATAATCTAGATTGACCATCAATGGATAAGAATGACCGTTTGTTTATTAATTTTTTGAGATATCTATATGTGCAATCACTCAAGCACTTTTAAGTATACAATTTGATACTTTTAAAGACGACAAATTTAAAAAAAGAGCCGGTGTTCAGACTGGAATGGACAGGACCTTATCAATAACATTCTACAAATATTTCAATATCGAGAATCCAGAATCCATTAGAGAATCATACAAAGAGATGATGTTGAAGCATAAAATCAAAGGAAAGATAATACTCGCACAAGAAGGCATAAACGGTGCCATAGCAGGGCATGAAGATGATTGTATCAAGTTTCTTGAAGAGCTCAAGACGCTTCCAGGACTTGAGGACTTGACATGGAGAACGACCATATCTGATGATGGTGCGGTATGTTTCAAGAGGACACTTGTCAAGATAAGGCCAGAGATAGTGCCGCTTGGAATTCCAGGCATTACGCCATCAACAGCAGGAGGCGGGAAGCCAATAAAACCTGAAGAACTTCTCGAATGGTATAAAAACGGAGAGGATTTTATTCTCTTGGACACTAGAAACAGTTATGAAATCGATACAGGAACATTCCAGAATGCAACAATCCCTGGAATCGAGAGGTTTAGGGATTTCAGCAAGTATGTGGAATCGATAAGCGACATGAAAGACAAGAAAATAGTCACGATATGCACTGGCGGGGTAAGATGCGAGAAAGCAAGCGCGTATATGAAAAGCAGAGGATTCGAGAATGTGTACAAGCTTGAAGGAGGAGTGATTGAATTTCTTAAGATTTCAGGGGAAACAGATTTCTTTAAAGGCAAATGTTTCGTGTTTGATAAGCGGGAAACAATAGATAAAAGCCACACAGTATGAAAAAGTATGATAAGGCAAATTATATAAATGAGTGTTTTCCTCCATATTCATGGATGTTCATACCTTAAAGAACTTAGAGAAAGCTATTGATAAACAATTTGGAGATAAAGAGGCACACATATATTATTCTCAGGATTTGACCGCAGTCATTCCAAAAATAAGGGACTTGGAGAAAAAAGAGCTCCCGGGATTCAGCATAATATTCTCCCATAACATGACTAACAAGTTCATAATATCAGGGACTGATCTATCTTATTTTAAGTTCAATAAAGATTATGAACCAAATGAAATAATATCCTTGTTGAAGCTTTCTGTAACACAGAATCCTAAATATTTCACAAATAACCACCTATCTATATTGATAAATAATCCTGAGCAGATGAAATATTTAAAGTCCATAAAGGAACGATTCAGTGTTGTAAAAGAATATAGAGATAAAGAAATATGAATATCATTGTAATGATTATATTCAGAATTCTCCCCTGAAATCCTTCATGAATTCTTCTTTTGCATCAAGCCCTTGACTCAATAGCCATGCAAGCTTGATGAATGTAGTCTCCGGACATAATGTTGATTGATTGCCTATGACTCCGATGTTCTGGAGCTCTCTTCCCGGACTATAGACATTCATGTTGACTATACCATTGATAGTCTGTGTTGTCATCACAACAGGCATCTTCTTGCATAATTCTTCAATGCTCTTCCTTATCCGCTCATTTTCTTTAGTATGTTCATCAATCATCCCTATAGGCATATGACCTAAACCCGTTCCTTCAAGTATCAATCCGTCGAACCCTTTTTCAAGGAATGCATCAAGCTCTTCATGATACATATTCGGATGGCTTATAACAAACCCTATCTTCAAGTCCTTGAATGGATGTATCTTAAGTTTCCCCTTGCTGTTCAATGCAGTGTTTGGGTATTCAGAAATGTATAAAATATCCTTCGTGAAGAAATTCACTCTTGCTATAGGCTGCTTGTTTATTGCCTGGAATGCATCCCTCCTTGAAGAATGCATCTTCCGGGCATTAAGACCATTAAGTATTATGCATGTATTGTCTGACATATCCTCATGCATGCAGATGAAGACGCCTGCAAGGCTTGTGTTAGCAATGAATGATACTGCACTGATAAGGTTTATTGCTGCATCAGTGCTTCCCCTATCAGAACTCCTCTGACTGCCGACAAGCACTACAGGGATGTTTAGATGCTCGAACATGAAGCTTAATGCTGCGCTAGTATAATGCAAAGTATCTGTTCCGTGAGTGATTATTATGCCTTTATATCTGGAATGTATCTCCAATATTTTTTTGGCCATGATATTATAATGCTCGAACCGCATATAATCGGATTCCATATTGCTTATCAACTCAGTCTCAATATGAGCAAGTTCCCTCAATTCAGGGAACATCTCGATCAGTTCAGAAGGCTCAAACCTTGGAGTGACTGCGCCGGTCTTATAATCGACCTTGCTTGCGATTGTCCCCCCAGTGTGCAATATGAGAATTTTCGGAAGACCAGAAGATTGCTTTATATGATGCTGCTCATGTGTCTGATGCTCAACTTTCGATATCTTATCAATACGTGATATCCTATGCTTAGATATGCCAATATTATATCCACTGTCGAGCTTTAGCGTCAAATGCTTAGCATCTTCATTTACAATGACGCCTTCAAGCGACCCATCATCCAGATTTATCTTCGCATATTCCATGATAAGTGCATAGATGACAGACTTATAAATTTAATGCTTGAAAAGAAAACGAAAACAATAAATAGGATTAAGAAAAATAAGTATGATGGTTGAAGTCTCATTCGTGCTTTTAGGCGTAGGAGTAATACTATTCTTAGGTTATTTGGCGGAGTTCCTGTTCAAGAAGACAAAGATTCCTGATGTCTTGATTTTGATAATAATAGGTTTTGTCATAGGCCCCCACATACTAGGATACTTCGACCCTTCGTCAATAGCAGAATACGCGCCCATATTCACGACATTCACACTGCTATTCTTATTGTTTGATGGCGGACTAAACTTGAGCATAAAATCCATAGTCGAAGGAGCAGTCAAGACTTTCAACATAACTATAGTCAATTTTGTAGTCTCAGCAATACTTGTAGGCCTAATAATGCTCATTGCAGGATTCAACATATGGCTCTCCTTATTGACAGGGTTCATACTTGGAGGCATATCTTCCGCATTCGTCATACCTATAGTCAAGAACCTCAGGATAAGGAAAGACACTGCTTCAGTATTGACATTAGAGTCTGCATTGACAGATGTATTATGCATAGTGTTCGCATTCTCAATCATGGAGATAATAGTCTCTAACAGCGTAGATTTCCTGTCAAACATAAAGACATTGTTCTTATTGTTCCTGATTGCAGGCATAATAGGAATAATTGCTGGATTGATATGGATAGTCGTAGTAACTACAATATTCAAGATGAACACTCCGATAATGCTCACCATAGCATACGTCATACTGGTTTATGTGGTGTCTGAGCTTTTGGGAGGGAACGGTGCGATAGCCACATTATTCGTCGGTGTGACATTGAAGAATTCAAAACAGATAACCAGAAGGATATTGATGATATTGCACCATAATGACAAGGAAGCAGATGACATACATGGTGTTGTTGCAGTCACACATAAGGAATCAACATTCTACGAGCAGATATCGTTCTTCCTCAAGACATTCTTTTTCGTATACATAGGGGTTTTATTCAATCTGGACAACATCCCTGCATTGATAATAGGCCTTGCGATAGCTGCAGTATTATTGTATGGAAGGAAGATATCGCAATTCATAATGTCAGACTACCCGGAATATGACAGGCAGATAACACAAGTGATTTTTGCAAGAGGACTTGCGGCGGCAGCAATAGTGCAATTGGTCATCGCAGACAATATATCAAGGGCCGCAGAGATAGCGGCAGTAGTCTACAATGTAATAATATTCACGATAGTGTTCAGTTCTATACTAATTTTCCTCGTCAATAGAGGCATTTTCTTCAAGAAAAAAGATTCTACAAAGACTATAGACGTGACATGATCCGGACATACCAATCATCGTATTAATTTCGCCTTGAAAGTGCGCCTACTGCAGTCCCAGTCAAGAATCGCGGCCTTACCATCCATCGCCGGCCCATGGCTCAGAATGATCGTTCTTCCAAGCTTTTTTATGCCCTGATGCTCATGCATGTGCCCACAGATGAATAATTTCGGCGCATACTTCTTTATATATTCATTGTATGGCTTGAATCCTATATGCTTGCCATTCATCGGATTGACGCCTTTGTATTTTACCTTGTCAAAATATCCATATGGGGGACAATGCACCAGAAGAATATCTAATTTCTTTGATTTCTGCTTGAACAATTGTCTCTTCTGCTTGACATGCCACTGCTTGTATAGCGCATGCTTGTCCTTGAAATAATTGTCTATATGGAATATGCTTGCAAGCATCAAACCTCCATGGGGATAAACCTTTAATCCTTCGATATCCCTTATTTTCTTGTTCAGGAATTTTATGTTTGTAGTCTTACTCATTATCTTAGGATAGCTATTGAAGTTCAATCCATAATCCTTCTTTACGTCAGCAGTGCCCTTGAAATCCCAATTGCCGTCTATAGTGAATACTGGCTTGCCAAGCTTATCGAGCTCTTTAATTATCTTCTTTCCATGATTATAATCCTCAAGATAATACTCTCTTGTCTTCTTCTTTCCTAGCTTATCAGTATAATTGTGTGAGAAATTCTTGAACATGAACTTCCTTAATTTCTCTGAACCGCCGAAGTCTCCCGTGCTGAGAATGAGATCACATGATTTCGCAATATTCTTCAGCTTCTGCGGAAATTTGCCATGGAAACAACCGATGACGAGGATTCTCATGGAAAGAAAAAATGAAATTCAATAATAAAAACTTTACTGATTTGAGGATTTTTTAACAAACATTAAAAATGATGAGGATTCTGTAAATCCATGGATGTATTATTGGCATTATTAGGTGTAGGGATAATACTTTTCCTTAGTTTCTTAGCAGAACTGTTCTTCAAGAAGACACACGTGCCGGATGTCCTGCTGCTCTTAGCTATAGGAATAATCATAGGACCAACAGTCTTAGGGTATGTCAATCCTTCAGACATCGCCATTTTTGTACCGCTATTCACTACGGCGACACTATTGTTCTTGCTGTATGAGGGAGGGTTCAACATAGACATCCATGAATTCGTGAAGGGGGCATTGAAAAGCTTCAATCTTACGATATTCAATTTCATCATCTCATCATTAATCATAGCTGCAATAATGTATCTTTTCAAATTCACGATACTCCAATCACTGCTCGCAGGATTCACGCTAGGAGGAGTATCTTCGGCATTTGTAATCCCGTTAGTCAAGGAATTGAAACTGAAAAGCAGAACACAATCAATATTGACATTCGAATCCGCATTGACAGATGTCTTGTGCATAGTGTTCGCATTCGCCGTCCTTGAGCTCATACTCATACAGAGCATAAATCTCGAGAACATAGCATATTCGCTTTTCTCATTGTTCTTCATAGCTTCAATAATAGGCATAGGTGCGGGGCTGTTCTGGATATTCCTGGTTGCAGAGGTGTTCAAGGAAAAGACAACATTCATGTCTACGATAGCGTACATCATAGTAATATATGTGGTTGCTGAGATGATGAATGCAAATGGTGCTATAGCAGCATTATTGTTAGGGATGACGTTGAAGAACTCTGAGCCTATAACAAGGAGGATACTAGAGATAAAGCATGCAGGCAAATGGGAGATAAAGAAAATAGAGGGCATAATAATAGTGAAAGCACATGAGGGACTGTTCTATCAACAGGTCTCATTCTTCCTCAAGACATTCTTCTTCGTGTATATAGGAATAATGTTCAACGTAAAGAACCTGAATGTGCTGCTGATTGCGGGAATAATATCCCTTGTGCTTCTTTTCTCCAGGAGAGCATCTGGATTGATAACAAAAGAATTCGACAATTACGACAGGGCAATAACCATGTCTATGTTCGCAAGAGGACTCGCAGCTGCGGCGATAGCACAGATAATAGTCTCAAGGATCCCTGAACTTACAATACTTTCAGAGATAACATATGCAGTCATAATAATTACTATAGTGTTGAGCTCATTGATGATATTCAAGGAGAAGATGAAATATTCAAATGCATAGTCCATGAAATTACCTA
This sequence comes from uncultured Methanosarcinales archaeon, assembly GCA_964545585.1. GTDB lineage: Archaea > Nanobdellota > Nanobdellia > Woesearchaeales > UBA9642 > UBA9642. The sequence continues at coordinate 19,029 of CAZJFT010000004.1, read as the reverse complement.
TGCAGATTTCTCTTCAAGAACTCATAGAACATTTTCTCATCAAATGACGGAAGGATGTAGAATCCATAATAGTCATCCTGTCCCTTACGGAATGATATCTTTCCATCAATCATCTTTGATTCGTCATTCAAAGAGCCATTAAGATGGATAAGTGTGCCCTCGTTCACACCATTAAGATATCTAGCACTCAAATCAATCTTGCCGTTCAATTTTCCAGCATAAGAAGCAATAGAATTCTGTGTAAGGAACAATCCTGTCTTAGTGTCATAATTCATACCTATGGGTTCGCTTAAGAAAAAAGGGACACCAGCCATTCCGTGAGGTATCATGAACCCTTGATGCAATGGAGTTATATATCGCTCTATCTCAAGCAAATCCTTTATGCTTGCATCATGCTTGAACATCTTCTTCACTAATGCTTCTGACATAGAAAAGAGGAACAAAAAAGAATTTAAAAATGTATTCTTTCAATAATAGCAACTATCCATAATACATCGGCTTCTCTTTCATCTCTTCTGCACGTGATTTTCTGAAAGAATTATGGAATTCTTCATATAATGCTTCAATCTCTTTTGATGCTGATGGTCGCACTTTCTTCAATGCTTCAGTGAAGAATTTCATCTTTATATCTTTTGAATTCATGTCTGCCCTCAATGCGAGCATCGCTGCTTCCCTGCATACCGCCTCAATATCAGCACCTACGTATCCTTCAGTCTTCTCTACAAGCTCTGTTACTTTCACATCTTTTGCTGTAGGCATATTCTTCATGTGAACATCAAATATCTCCTTCCTTGACTTCTTGTCAGGCACACTCACTAAAACAATCCTGTCGAACCTTCCTGGGCGCAATAATGCAGAATCAAGCAGGTCAGGCCTGTTTGTCGCTCCAACAACCACTACATCTTTCATCTCTCTCAAGCCATTCATCTCTGTCAATAATTGATTGACTACTTTCTCTGTGACTCCAGAACTGTCCTGATTAGCACCCCTCTTTGGAACTATTGAATCTATCTCGTCAAAGAATATTATTGAAGGACTGCTCTGACGTGCCTTCTCAAACACTTTACGGACGGCTTTTTCTGATTCACCGACCCACTTGCTCATCAATTCCGGACCATTTACTAGAATGAAATTCGCTTTCGATTCATTAGCGACAGCTTTAGCAAGCAAAGTCTTTCCAGTACCAGGAGGACCATACAATAAAACACCAGTAGGAGGTTTTATACCTAGTCTCTCGAACGCCTTCCTGTTCTGCAACGGCCATTCCACTGCTTCATGCAATTCCTGCTTTGCATCCTCTAATCCGCCAATGTCTTCCCATTTAGTTGTGGGTTTCTCAATCAACACTTCCCTCAATGCAGAAGGCCTTACGACTTTCAATGCTTCCATGAAATCATCCTGCGTGATTATCAATTTCTCTAGCAATTCTTCAGACAACGGCTCATCATTCCTTAGATTCATATCTCCAAGAACCTTCCTTAAGACGACCATTGCTGCTTCCTTGCTTAAAGCTGCGATGTCTGCACCGACGAAACCATAAGTTATCTCAGAAAGGTAATCCAAATCTATTATCTTCTTATCATCCAAATCCTTTACCCTTTCCTTCAATTGCTTATAATTATCCTTAGTAAGCAGAGGCATTCCTCTAGTATGAATCTTCAACACGCTCAACCTTCCTTCTTTTCTTGGGACGCCTATCTCTATCTCCCTGTCAAATCTTCCAGGCCTTCTCAATGCCGGATCAAGTGCATTAGGGATGTTTGATGCTGCAATCACAACAACCTTTCCTCTTGATTTCAGGCCGTCCATTATTGCAAGCAATTGTGCAACAACTCTCTTCTCGACCTCTCCATGAGTCTCTTCCCTCTTTGAAGCGATAGCATCAATCTCATCGATGAATATTATTGATGGAGCATTCTTCTCTGCATCCTCAAACTTTTTCCTGAGATTCTCTTCTGACTGTCCATAATACTTGCTCATTATCTCCGGACCATTTATTAGGATGAAATTTGATTGCGTCTCATTAGCGACAGCTTTCGCAAGCAAAGTCTTTCCAGTACCAGGAGGACCATGCAAAAGAACGCCTTTAGGAGGCTCAATACCAAGCCTAGTAAATATTTCTGGATGCTTCAATGGCAACTCTACCATCTCACGCACTTTCTTCAATTCCTCATCCAATCCACCTATATCTTCTTATGTTACGTCAGGAAGCCTGTCCTCTTTAACTTCTGCAACAGCTTCAGGATTGAATATGACTTCAGTAGCATCAGTGATTATTACAGCCTCTTTAGATGGAGTGGCATCAACAATCATGAATTTCAAGTCTCCAAGACCGAAACCCATCAATGCCTCATCACTCACTAAGTTGAATATATCATCAAAGAATGGGCTTTGGGACATTGCGCTTCTCCTGCTCCTCGTACCGCCTAATGATACGATATCTCCCTTGACTACAGCTCTTCCAAGAAGTCCCTGTTTGAAAATCATCGGATTAGCCCTTATAAGAATCCCCTCTCTTGCTGGTGCGATAGTCACTTTTTTCGCTTCCTTGACATTAGCTTTCTTTACAGCAACAACTTCACCGATACCGGTCTTTGCATTCCTTCTTATTAGACCATCCATCCTTATTATGTTAAGGCCTATGTCTCCAGGGTATGCCCTGTCTGCTATAGCAACAGTCTTCCTAGGACCTTGTATCTCTACAACATCACCAGGCCTGACCTGCATCTGCTTCATATATCCAGAATCTATCCTTACAATGCCCTTATTGACATCATCCTGTATTGCCTCTGCAACCTTAAGCTTAATATCAGACAATCAAACCACCTCAACACTCTCGAAAAACCCCTTAAAGAATATAAATTTTATGGTTTAAAACAAGAGATAAGAAAATAATAAAAATAAGGAAGAATCACTTCTTTTTAGGCTTTTCGACCTTAGATTCTGGCTTGTTTTCTGCCGGTGCAGCTGCCTTTGGCTTAACTTCTACCTTAGGCATCTGTACAGGACTTGGCAATCCAAGCTCCTTGCTCATGATTATTGCCTCAATGTTTGATTTTGCAAGTATCGCATTAAGTATCCTTGGTGCAACATCCTTATGCAGACTCTTAGTCTTATTCCAACCTTCTAATATCTTGCCGCCTAAATCCTTATCATACATCTCAATAAGCTCGCCCTTCAATTCTATCAATCCTATATTAGGCTCGAACTTTGAAGTGAACATGAACTGGAACTTCAATATAGTCTTCTTTGGATCAGGCATCTTTGCCTCGACAACATTCGTTATTGCAACGTTGCTCTCAACTCTTACATTCTCGGAACCGCCCATTCTCTCAGCACTTATTTTTGTAAAATTCAAACCGACTAGTGTCATTTTAATTACCTCGCTATTTTAAGTATAAACCAGGAGAAACGAAGCGGTTTTATAAAGATTATGATAGAATATTATTAATATAAAATCCCACAAACTTTATAAAAACCTTATTCTAGATTGATGTTATGAAATGGTTTGTAATAATATTGGTGTTGTCTATCGTTCTTTTATCAGGATGCACTAAAGTATATGTATGCTGGGACGGTTCACAGGAGAAACTTGCAAGCAGGTGTCCGACAATACCGCGCGCAGAGATAACAGAGCAGGAAGCAGGCAAATCCATGGATAGCTTCGGGACAGCTATTGCACAGGCAAAAGGGGATTCATATACAAGAGTCAACCTTTACCAGCAGAACAAGACATGGTATTCTGGAGTGCTGTTCACGAACAAGCAGACACAGACTGTTACAGAAGCAAGATTCCGAATAGATGGGAAGACAGGCACAGTAACATGCCAGACAGGATGCGAATATCTGGAATTCAATTAAATTTAAAAACACCTTTTTACTCCTTTCTTTCATGCATAAATTGTTTGTATTCGGGACATATTGTCATTTCAGGTTCTGATTAGCTTATTCTATATTGATATAATTTTTTATAATTTTTATAAGTAATAACTTAGTATGTTTGGAGGACACAAAATGGAACATTCAGATTATCAGGAGCAAGCAAGATTCATGAGAAGATATGAGTCATTAGAAGGATTCCCAGAGATTAAGGGATATGATTTCGAGAAGGGATTCGATTTCAAGGAATTCATCGATTCTTACAAGTCAATGGGCATTCAGGGAACAAATCTAGGGCACGCAATAGACATAATAAACAGGATGATTGAAGATGATGCATTCATATTCTTAAGCGCTACATCGAACATGGTCAGTTCAGGTAATAGGGAGATAATAAAATATCTCGTCAAGCATAAGAAAGTCCATGCATTAGTCATGAGTGCTGGCGCAGTGGAAGAGGACATAATAAAATGTTTCAAGCCATTCGTCATAGGAAGTTTTGATATTGCAGGAAGAACTCTTTTCGACAAAGGCGTTGGGAGGATAGGTAACATATTCGCACCATATGATAGATATCTTTATTTCGAGAAATTCATGAACCCTTTTTTTGACAGGATATATGAAGAGATGCAGAAAGGAAAAGTGTTCACGCCATCAGAATTAATAATAGAACTGGGGAGAGAGATAGAGAAAGAACAAAGTCATGAAGAATCAATATTATATTGGGCATATAAGAATGATATCCCTATATTCTCTCCTGCACTCACAGATGGAAGTCTTGGGGATTTGATGCATTTCCAGAAGCAGAAAAGGAAAGATTTCATGATAGACATGATAGGCGATCATACTAAGATAGTCAATCTGGCATTGAATCAAGAGAAGACTGCAGCAATATTATTGGGCGGCGGAGTATCAAAACACTACATACTCAATGCAAACATATTCAGGGATGGATTGGACTATGCAGTATACATCACGACTGCACAAGAATATGATGCATCAGATTCTGGCGGAAACCCTCAGGAAGCTATGACATGGGCAAAATTAAAGACTGATGCACCGAATGTTAAGCTGAGAGCTGAAGCAACAATAGTTTTCCCGCTGATAGTTGCTGCGACATTCGCGAAACAATAATAGTATCATCATATTAACAATAAATATTAAAACCCAGACATCAATAATTGCAGAAAGAGGTGTTTGATGGTGTTTGCAGAAGTATTGAATTATATCTGGAACCTGTTCTCATTATGGGCGCAGACACTATTCGTGCTTCCGTTCAAGAATCCTGACATGTTGTGGATCCTCGTTCCATTATGGCTTTCATGGTTCTTTGGAGAATTCTTCCAAGAAAAACTTGGGACGAGCTTCGGTAATGCGATAAGCAATGCAGTGATAGTATTATGGGCAGGTGTCGACTGCATAAGGCAGACACTCTACCTGATGAATGCAGGAGATATACATGATGCCGTATGGATAAGGTTCATGCTTTGCGGATTGCTGATAACATATGGGATAATCATAATAATCTATGGTACGAAAACAAAGGACAAGGTAAAAAGGTTTGGTAGGATAAGGGATGTGACATATGCATTTGCCATACTCGTACCCGTCCTATATAATGCCGCACCATTGACATGGGAGCACTTCCTTGCAGCATTAATATTCTTCCCGATATTCTATTATACAATACAACTCATAGACCTGAAAACCCCTACGCCCAAAGCGTTGAAGAAAGACATGGAAGATGTAGAAGACAACAAGACCATACAGACAACAGTACAGCAGAGCATAAGACAGTATACTCAGGCACAGGATACGCAAGCGTCAAAAAAACCTGATAATCGGCAACAGGCAACACAACAGAACAATGAGTACAGGCCTCCACCGATGAGCTATTGGAATGATTAAACGATAATCACTCTTTGCTCTTTGAATTGCTCTTCTTGAGCACTTTTTTCGTATGGTTCTTCAAATGCTCGAATATCTGCTCTTCCACAGACTGTATCTTTTCCCTATGTGATTGCTCTTCAGAATAGAAATCATTGAGTTTCTTGTTTTCCTTTTTCGCATGCTCCCTCTTTTTCTTATCTCTAGCATGTTTTTTCGTCAAGAATTGCTTAGGCATGTATACATATATTCATATCAGAATAAATAGTTATTGGAAAAATTTTTACTTAGAATATGCCGTATTGCAATAAAATTTTTAATCAGATAAAAAATCCTAAACTATGCAAAAACAGCAAATATCATGGGGAATTCTTCAAGGAGAACCATTGGATAAACGGCACAAAAAGTCACATATTCTCAGACAAAAGATTCGCTCTAGAGATTGCATCGTCTAAACATGTTCTGACAATTGATGGGACATACACTTCTTTTATTGATTCAGCTCATAACTTGAAAGTGCCGGTCTGGAAGATAGGCGCCTCTGCACATCAGGGCAAACATTGGTTTTTTGGGGTCTTATTTCAAGATATAGACTTAGAGACTAGAATATTTAAGGATCCGGAGTTCCATTTCTATTTTTGGGAGTATTCTAAAGGATATGAGGGAAGAAGTAGCAACATAACCAAAGATATCATAGAAGGAAGGTACGATATTTCAAGAAGAAAGCTCCATAAGGACAATATAGACGCAGGGTTCAGGTCTGAGTCTCTTGATGGACAATATTTCTCTATATATAGAAGACTTGATAAATGAATCTGGTTTCGTCACCAAACCATCACAATATTTTCTTCATTATATAATGGTTACAAACGAAAGATTTAAATAAAATGATGGATTCTGGTAATAACAGAAAAAGATGGTGTATCATTCTCAACTATTACGCTCACCTCTTTTTCCCAGGAGAACCTTCGCAAGAGGGTTTTCCGGGGTTAAATTCATCTATTATAGAATAATCTATCTCTTAGAATGCTTAATCGACTTCTTGCGCTTTGCATTATTTCGCGAATAACCTAAGACAAAGAACACTACAAGCAACGCCCCAGATGCGAATCCTAGAAAAAACAATGCAATATTCTGTGAATCAATCTTTATTGGTACAGATATCTTCTCCTTCTGCATACCTATATACATGTCGAGATTGCTCATCTCAAGCGCATACTCCGCGTACAACAGAGCCGAAAAAGGCTCCTCGCTTCTCAAAGAATTCGCATACTCATAATAGCTATATCCAAGGATAGGGAACAATCCTGACTCCTGCTGCCTGTTTATGACGACAGAAGCAGCATCCAATTTTTCCTCTAGCAGCTCATCGACATCATCATTATTCAGGAATAGCGCTCCAAGGACCACATCGACATCAGCTTTCGCTTTTGCGGCAGTGAAGATACATAACGCAAACTCTCCAGATTCAGAATAACCATATGCCTTGTTCAATTCTGTCCTGTCCACATCACGAGGATAATATATTTGAAGATAATTTATGCGTTCCTCAGTCTCAGATAATTTCTTGTTGCATGCAGTCTCAAGAACGTCCTCGTTCTTGCTGAACTCTTTGCCATTGACAGAGAAGAATTTCGACCATGATATGGCAGTGTCAAGACGCTCTTTCGCATAAGCTATGTTCCTGCCTGAAATATTATCAGGATCCTCATCACGCAAAATGCTGCGCGCATCCTCTATCCTCTCCTTGACTATCATATAAGTCTCTAAATCGGTTATTGTTTGTATCTCCTGTTTTTTCAGGAACGAGTCTTGGATAGATAATTCACCGAGCAGCTTCGCATATTCCTGCTTAAGCCTATTGTTTGAAAGATTCTCATAAAGTTTCCTTGATATGCGGACATTTCCCCCGAAGCAATAGCTTGCTGCACTGTAATATGACTCATCATCTATCTCCACTAATGCGAGAGCGAAATAGTCCTTATCCTCATTAGAGTAATTCGATGAGGAATTAGATATATCAATCGGCGATATGTCAGAGATATTAGGCAAGACTATCTCGGTGTCTGTAAAGCCACCATATTTTGCGCAAAGATCTATCGTTATCTTCCGCATAGTGTTCTTATAATCGCTCGAAGGGACTACTGCAGGATATTCCTTAGAGTAATCCTTTCCTGTGAACACATATAATGCCTCCTCTATCCTAGAAACAGGAATTATCTCCAAAGAGCGATTGTCCTCAAAACTTTCATTGAGCGCATCCCATTTAGGAATCAATGCCTTCTCATAACCGAATTTCTGTGCTGCGAAAGTCTTTTCAGAGATGCCTGCAACAGGACCTATCAAGTAACCAGAATTGATTGTCCCAGTCATTATTGTCTTCTCATCGATTTCTTGATCATCAAGCATCGCAATTGTCAACACTGTTGCCGCAGCGCCTGCACTAGGCCCGCCGACTATGCTAGAATCGGCCCTTATCGTGTAGAAGAAATCCAGGTTTGAGCAATCTACTTGGAGGAAGTCGCAAGCTAACTCAGATGCGAAACGCATAGTTATCTGCGTATCGAGTCTTGATAGGGGGAAACTGTCTATGTATATCCTGCCAGTACCAGGCTTTATCGAGAGATAGAGGTCTGCTACGCCTCCACGCTGCACCGTGCCATTGAGGCTTTCAGAGACAGTCAATAGACCGATCTTTCCATCTTCTTTGTAAGCAGAGACTTGACTAATAGAAACAGCCAATAGTAAAAGAAATGTCATCAAAAACGTGGTCAATATTGCTTTTCTCATGTCTTCTCCTTGTAACGTCCCCGCTCCTCCACTACTCTTAACCTTTCCAATATCGCATTCTTGTCTTTCGGAGAGTATCCCTTAAGGAATTCATCGTATGCCTTGTCGAATATCCTGTAGTGCTTGCTCTCCAATGCCTGCTTAAAAAGATGTATATCGACAGCTTTGTCCTCTATCCTTGTTGATACGAAACTCAGGCCGAAGTCTATGAAATAAAGCGTTTCAGGACCAGTCCCATCTTTCCCCTCTCTCTTCAATATCATGTTACTTGTTGTCAAGTCGCCGTGCATTATGTTGTTGTCGTGCATCAATGCAAGATTCTTACCTATCAACACGGCAAGCTCTGGTCTCGCATCAAGGATTTTCTTTAGCTGTATCCCGTCGATGTGTTCCATCTCCAAATCATATTCTGTAACTTTGAGAATTTTTGGTACAGGGATTATCTTGTGGAGCTTCTGCATTATCTTCGCTTCCTTCTTAGTCCTTGAAGAGCGCAACGATACATCGATGTACTGTATGCGATAAGATTTCCCTATCCGGGATTTCTCTATATTGCCATCTGCATTCAACAATATTATCGCTTCAGCTCCTGAAGATATATTTTTTGATACCTTAGTCTTGTCATCCATCAAGAAAAAAAGAATAATAAAGAGTTTTTAAGTGTTATGGATTATTCGTCAACCGAATACTTCAACTGCCTATATATCTCTGATGTCAATTCCATAGTGTATTCTATAGGCTCTTGTCCATCGCGCAATTGTATGCTCAATACATGATTCCCGTTCACTGGATGCAATGATATCCTGTTCCTGAACAAGTGATCATAACCTTTAGGATCGTGGCTCATATTGAAATATTTCTCGTTCCCTACAAATGATTTCTTCAATGATATCTCATGGTCGAATCCGGTTATCTCTCTTGCAGCATTCTTCACTGCATTTATTGCCTCTTCTTGAGTGTCGACTACAAATAATGCATTCTTATAATTAAGCAATGCGAACGGCTCGGGTATCTCTGGTCTTATCATTTTGCCTCCTTGAACATCCTGCCTTTTATGTCGGGCAGATCTCTCTCATTGAAAGAATATCCTGCGTCTCGTTTAACGCCTAACAATTCAAGCATATTCCTGAAATATTTTGGTGTGAAACGCCAATTCCTATCTATGTCTAACTGGAATATGTTGAATGAATCATTCTTTAATCTTATGAATCTTATTATGTCGCCATTATTCATATAATAGCTTTTTGTGACATGCAAATGTTTTGAATCTTCAGGCAATCCTCTCTCTGATTTGTCTGCTGCTGAAGTGTCCTTTACGTATGAATCTATAGAATATTTTGATAATTTATTTTGTATGTTCTCCACTAGCGCTGAATCAGCAATGTCAGGATTCAGGGAAAAGCTGTATTGGAAAATCTTCATTTATTCCTCGCTTGTGAATAGGTCATCAAGCTCGTACCTGCTCAATTTAGTCTTGTTGAGAACTGCCATCTTTGGCTTTCTGCCATGCTCTCCTCTGACTTCGTCATATTCAAAGTCTCTCTCTTCATAATCTTCCATATTTAATCCCCCTTTGATTGTAATTCGACTGAATTATTATAACTATCATTCAGTAACAACTTATTTATAAAGGTTTCGATTTTGTATCTATTGAGAAGTGAAAACAATCAGGGTAGAAAATAGGCAGAATATATCTATCTATAAGCGAATCTTCTCACAAAACCACATTCCTTGCATGTCAAAACAACACGACCATCATGCACACGTATCGAAGAATTAATGCCTCTTTTGAGGAACGCATTGCATTGCTTGCAGAACGACATCTTCTTCTGCCTGTCAAAAGATATCTTATGCTTCATTGCAGTCTTTCTCGCCATGACAACATAACGCCTGCTCAATTCAGGATTATCCTTGAACGCAGATTCTGCTTCAGCAAAAAGCTCATTGACGTGTTCTGCTGCCTTGCGCTTGTTCGAATCATTCATGAGAGGAAAGAAGCGCCTGATGTTTAAATAATTAATGGCAGAATTATTTCATAAAGCATTTAAAGCAATAAACGTTCCATAGAGCATGGGTATATTCGATTATTTCAGGAAAAGACAGGAGCCGGAAAGGATTCTGAAACAAGTAGAACTGAGCAAGATAGATAAGCACGTCAATCTCATACTCAGAGAGAAGCTTGCATCAAACAACAAGACAATAACAGACACTATTACAGACTTCGAGGAATTGAAACAAGAGCTTATCCATAAGCTGAGGGAATTGCACAAGAAAGGATTGATGAACCCTAACATCCCAAGAAGAGAGATACAGATAATGGAAGGCAACAGGGACAATTACATAAAACAGGTCGCACACTTCCTGACAAAGATAGAATTGCCAAAACAATATCTAGAACTATATTATTACACTATAAAATTCTCAGAAGAGCTAGAAAAGCTATCGAAAGAGATACAGAAGAATATATTTGTGCTTAGAGGATTCTTCGAGAATGAACTCAAAGACGTAAACAAGGACATGCACACATTGGAAGAGAAGATGATAAAAGTGCGTGTGCTGCTGGAAAAGCACGGGATACAAAGATTACAAGGAGTCATAGATGACATAGAGAAGATAAAGAGCAACCTCACTAGAGAAATAAGATTGAAGGACGAGATAAAAGATCATGAGGCAATAGTCAAGGATTATGAAGACAAGATAAAGAAACTCAATGAGAGGATAGACACCATAACATCCGGCACAGACTTCAGGGCATTAGAAGGATTTAAGAAAGAAAAAGAAGATATAGAGACTGAAATAAAGGGCATCTTCAAGGAATTCGACATGCGCATATCGGGCATAGACACGGCATTGAAGAAATATTACTACAAGAACCAGGACAAGAAGATCATACGCGAATACTTAGAAGAGCCCTACAAGGCATTGTTGAAAGACAATTCTCTTGAGATGGCAGGTATAATAAAAGAGCTGCAACAGAATATCGATTCGATAGACCTAAAGGACAAGAAAAAAGAGAATATCATCGATACGTTGTCAAAGCTCGATTTCGAATATTTCAAAGAGACACAATCACAATTAAAGAAGTTAGAGGACCAAAAACAACACATGCAGACGAAGATAACTCATAATTCCGCATCATTGAACTTATCAGAGCAGCAGTACTGGCTTAAAGCAAACCAGGACAAGATACGGACGCACAACGACAGCATAATGAAACTGCAGGACGACCTGGCAAGGCTTGAAGGAGAGAACAAGATACTAAGAAAATCAATACATGAAGAACTCGAAAGACTGCTCGGAGAGAACATAGAACTCAAGGATGACTTGAAAAACTTATCAGAAAATTTATAAATTTAATTCCTGAGAGCATATCATGCCAAAGACTGATTCTAAGAAACAAAAAAACTCTGAAATCCCTAAAAGCAATCCTGAGCTAATGGAATTTGAGAAGAGGATACAGAAGCTTTCTAATGAAGAATTGAAAGATATGCTCCTGATAAACACATACAAGCTAGCCATGACTAGGGCGCAGCTCGAGGCAGTCATAGAGATACTGATAAAGGAAAAGATAATGACTTATGAAGAGATATGGAAGAGAACGAATGAAATATTTAAAGACAATAAATAGCCATATTCATAATATATATAAATAAGATATTATTGATTATATTAAATAAGTCTATTATTATTGTAAAAAAAGGGGTGTTTATGATGGTTAAAGTTGCAATCAATGGCTTCGGCCGAATAGGAAGACAAGTTCTGCAGGCGGGGATAAATGATCCTAATATTGAATGGATCGCGATAAACGATCTGACAGACACTAAGACGCTTGCGCACCTGCTCAAGTATGATTCTGTGCATGGCATATCAAAATATAGTGTTGAGCCAGCAGACGGAGGCATAATCGTTGCAGGAAAATTCATCAAAGTATTCGCAGAGAAAGACCCTGAAAAGCTACCATGGGGAGAATTAGGAATAGACGTGGTTGTTGAGAGCACAGGATTCTTCACAGACAAGGAAGGCGCATCAAAACACATAAAAGCAGGTGCAAAAAAAGTATTGATAAGCGCCCCTGCAAAAGGCGTGGACATAACAATAGTAAAAGGAGTCAATGAGCATCTATACCGTAAGGACAAGCATCACGTGATAAGCAATGCGAGCTGCACAACAAACTGCCTAGCGCCGATAGTCAAAGTTCTAAACGACAATTTTGGCGTAGTCCATGGTTTCATGACAACAGTGCACGCATATACTGCAGACCAGAGATTGGTCGACGCCCCACATAAAGACTTGAGAAGAGCGAGGAGTGCAGCGGTATCGACAGTCCCTACAACAACCGGTGCAGCAAAAACAGTCGGGGAAGTAATTCCTGAACTTAAAGGAAAACTCGATGGATTGGCCTTAAGGGTTCCTGTGCCGGATGGATCGATAACAGATTTCGTATGTGAGCTCAAAAAGGATGTGACAATAGAGGAGATAAACACATTATTCAAGAACGTCTCAGAGCATCATCTGAAAGGGATAATACAATACTCTGAAGAGCCGCTCGTCTCAGTGGACATAATACACAACAACCATTCAGCAATATTCGACTCAGAATTAACAATGGTCATGGATAAGAGATTCGTCAAGGTAGTCGCATGGTATGATAACGAATGGGGATACAGCAATAGGATGGTCGACGTTATTAAGATATTGATGAAATAGGCATAAAATATAAATAGCCGAACAAGAACATAACCATATCAAGGTGAAATCATGGAGAAGAAAAGTTTCAATCTTTCTATCGCAACAGTAACGTTTGTCTTAGGCGCATTCTTTGTATTGGCAAATACAAAAGACATCACTGGTGCGGTCGTTGGAGCGACAGGTCCTGGTGGAACAATAACTGCAATCACAGGACTTTTACTGATAATAGCATCAGCAGGATTTTTCGTGTTCACAATAAACCATGGAGACACTCACCTAGAGAGATTGCTCAGAGAGACAAAAGACCACGAAGACTTGACAGTACAGCAGAAGATACGTGAACAAGAAGCGTTAGAGAAATATGATCATAAGAAGGATGATTATAAGAAATAGCATTCTAGAATAATTTTACTATAACATCTAAAAGCCATAGGAAAAATTCACTGAATAGCTTTATATCTATATATACCAATAAGACGAATAAAAAAGCCAGTATTATAAACATCAAACCCAAAAACTGGTATGTGAAATGTTTTTCATCTATTTTTGCATCCGCATCCAGCAGGTCTCCCACAGATTTTCCATACTTCTTCTTGATATACATGTCAATAAAGAAACATATCAATCCGACAATATATGCTGCACCAAGAAAAAAAGCAGGCATGGCATCATGTCCTAAGATATAAGATAAAACTATCACCCCGCCATTTGCCAGATATATCAAGAAATATGCTTTCATAGGATTGTCTTTTAAATTCACGGATGAGACTCTCTTGAACCAACGATTTGTGATAAAAAACAGAAGAGATATGAATATCGCAGCGACTAAGAAGAAAACGCTGCCTGCTAAAACCATAGTCCAATAACTACCAGTAGTAGAATATCCTATAAATGCACCTATAACAAGCATGGGAAGAGCAACACTTAATACGACAGTAATGTAACTCTTATTCAGATTATCCATGATATTTTACTCTAATCAATATTATTATTAAATTTTACTATAAATTAACAAGAAAAATATAATAAGAAAATAAACTAAATGTTTTTCACTCCACAACCACACCCGCCGCCAGATGCCATGCCACATGATCCGCCAGTTTTGGCTGTCGGTGCGGGGATGCTTGTCGATTGAACTTCTGCTGGCGCATTAGGGTTTGCCTCATCGACGACTTCAAATTTTCCAAAGAACATGTTCATTGAACAGGCAATCGGTATGGTGCCTGTCTTTGTCGGCGTAAATTCTATCACATTGTCTCCTTGTTTGACATATTTCCTAACTCCGAACTCTCTTATCGTGACATCTGCAGCGCATCCTACAACTGTCTTCAAGTCTACAGTCATCCTTACTGGGATGCCTTTCTTGAGTGTTGATGGTGTCACAACATATTCCCAATTCTTCATCGACAATGTGGCTTCCTGATATTCTCCGTTGCCTGGCGTGTTTCCAGTTATTCCTGTCCCTAATGCATTATTTGTCTTTGACGTGCTTTGTGAAGTAAGTGATTCACCCATATTCAATGCTGAAAATAATATCAATGCAACAATCACCAATCCGGCCCCTCCAATAATAAAATATTTCGTTTTCATTTTTATCCTCCTTTACAAATATTTTGATTAACCAAAAACTGCAAATATTGGCGATTTCGGTCCGTATACCATTATAAATATCAATATTGCAGAGATTATTATGCATGTGCTCGCGAATGTCAATAAATCTATTTTCTTATGGACTAACTCCTTGTTGCCATCGATTGCCTCTTCATGATACATCTTCATGAAACCCCATAATAATACTAAATTAAGCAGAATATAAAATGGCATGAATATTATTATTCTATCAGTGAACATCATAACTGAAATCATCGGACCCATCGTGCCACCCATTATTCCTGACATCAATCCTTGGACCCATGACATCGTGCTGTTCGAAGTAAAACCTGCAATTATCCCTCCTATTGAACCTAATATCATCCCGACCATCGCGCCAGTGAAGTATCCATTTGTTGCACCAATGACTGCACCAATCATCATCCCTATCTGCATCCCAATAGTCATCCCGATCATCATTCCCGTCATGCATGGGACTTTTGTCTTATTGTAAAGCATATACAATACTGCCATCGATATTGATACGACGCTGATATTCAAGTAAAGTATCCAGACACCATATCTTGTAAGGAAATCTGGAATTCTATTCAAGAATCCAAAATAAGCTATTGATTCGATAAGTATCAACACTAAAAATGTGATTAATCCATACTTCAATGTTTTATGATAGGTATTATCATTGTCAAAACCATTTTTCATTTACATCAACTCCTCACATGGTATCCTTCTGTCTCAATGACGTTCTTTATCATACCTTCTTTAACCTTCTTCTCATCATAATAGACTGTGACGGTGTTCTTCGTCAAAGACACATCCACTTTCTTCACACCATCTACTTCCGATAATGAATCCTTTATGAGCATCTCACAGCTCTTGCAATGCATCCCTTTCACATTCAATGTTTTTTTGACCATCATTTCACCTCTAATCATAATTATTTATTTCTCAAAGTTTTTTCTTTTTCAACAACAACGAATTTGAAACCACAGAGACGCTTGATAATGCCATCGCTCCTCCAGCGATTATCGGGTTGAGCAGCCATCCTGTAAATGGATAAAGCACTCCTGCAGCTATAGGTATTCCTAGAACATTATAGAACAATGCCCAGAACATGTTCTGTCTTATCTTCCTCATTGTAGCCCTGCTTAATCTTATGGATTTAGGGACATCATTCAAATCATTCCTCATCAAAACTATGTTTCCGGTCTCCATTGCCACATCCGTGCCTGAACCCATTGCTATCCCTATATCTGCCTGAGCTAATGCGGGAGCGTCATTTATGCCGTCACCGACCATCATTACCTTTCCATTATTCTTATCTGCCTTCGTCTGTAGATTCATGACATATTGTGCCTTATTCTCTGGAAGCACTTCTGCGAACACATTATCTGGTTTTATCCCTGCCTGTTTAGCTATCGCTTTGGCTGTCCGCTCATTATCTCCAGTGATCATATAAACATCTATATTAAGGCCATTCAGTCTTCTTACTGCTTCTTGTGCACCTATTTTTATCGTATCAGCAACAGCAACCAACCCTAGTATTTTCTTGTCAGCCAGAATCATGACTGTCTTACCATCACTTTCTAAAGAGGATATCCTATCTTTGATTGCTTGATCCATCTTTATCCTGTTCTCATTCATGAGCTTTTGATTGCCGAAATAATACTTCTTCCCTGAGGAAGATGCAGTTATCCCGTATCCAGGGATTGCCTTGAATGATTTGACTGCAGATAGTTTTATTTTGTCCTCTCTTGACTTTCTGACTATCGCATCAGCCAATGGGTGTTCAGACCCTGATTCGATGCTTGCGGCAATCTTCAACAATTGCTCATCAGATATCTTCGCTATCGGGATTACATCCGTGACTTCTGGTCTGCCATTTGTTATCGTTCCGGTCTTGTCGAATATCACATACTTAGTCTTATGAGCTATCTCTAAGCTATCAGCGCCTTTTATCAGTATCCCTTCCTTTGCGCCCCTTCCTGTACCTACTATTATGCTTGTCGGTGTTGCAAGGCCAAGAGCGCAAGGGCATGCAATGACTAAAACAGCGACACTTGTCAATAATGCGAATTGCAACTCCTTTCCAAATATAAAAAACCAGGAGATGAATGTCAACGCGGCTATGACGAGGACTATCGGAACGAAATATGCAGAAACTGTATCTGCAAACCTCTGTATCGGCGCCTTTCTTCCTTGTGCATCCCCAATGAGTTTTATTATGCTTGCAAGTGTCGTATTCTCTCCTATCTTAGTGGCCTTGAACTTGAATGAGCCATGCTTATTTATCGTTCCGCCTATAACATTATCGCCTTTTGATTTCTCAACAGGAATGCTCTCTCCAGTAATCATCGATTCATCAATACTGCTATCAC
This sequence comes from uncultured Methanosarcinales archaeon, assembly GCA_964545585.1. Classification (GTDB taxonomy): domain Archaea; phylum Nanobdellota; class Nanobdellia; order Woesearchaeales; family UBA9642; genus UBA9642. The sequence continues at coordinate 1,798 of CAZJFT010000004.1, read as the reverse complement.
CGGCGATTATGATTCCATCTACAGGCACTTTTTCTCCGGGCTTTACAATAATTATATCTCCCAAAACAACATCATCAACACTTATCTTCAACTCTTTTCCATTTCTTAAAACAGCAGCAGTCTTCGGACTCAATTGCATCAAGCTCTTTATTGCTTCTCCAGTCTTTCCTTTAGCTCTCGCCTCAAGATATCTTCCGAGGACGACAAATGTTATCAGAATTGCTGATGTCTCAAAATATTGTCCGAGTTCAGGATTGAAGAATATTGCATAAACACTGTACACATATGCAGCGGTAGTTCCGATAGCGATTAACGTGTCCATATTTGCAGTTTTTGCTTTCAACGCAACCCAGAAGCTTCTATAGATATCTGATCCCACAATGAATTGTACGGGGGTTGCAAGTAAGAATAATATATATCCATCATATGGTATCATTATGTCCAACAACATAAAAACCATTCCAATAATGAAAGCTGGAATCGCGAAAACAAGCCCGAGAATGAGATTGTCTCTATACTTTTTTATCTCCTCTTTCTGTTCCTTCTCTTTCTTTTCAACATCGACTTTTCCCTCACTGACCAGCGCATCATATCCTTTTGATTGTACTATCTTAATCAAATCGGCATCAGAAAGCTTTGATTCATCATATAACACGAATGCTTTAGCTGTAGCGTAGTTAACATTTGCTTCCTTGACACCTTCTGCTTTAGAAAGCGATCTATTTATGAGAGTTGAACAACTTGCACAATGCATTCCCTTAATGTCTAAATCGGTTTTTTTCATGTCAAAAACTATGAGCTTTAGCCCATAGTATATTAGTTTTTGAGCATACTAGAAATCCTTAGATTTCTATTATACTAATACACCATTCATATCATTAATCATTTTTTTCATCGATGATATTTCTGTAGATTGTACAGAAATTATATCTTCGGCCAATTTCTTGACTTCACTTCGCGGATTTGTTTTTAATACTTTTTCAGCCATCATTATTGCACCTTCATGATGTTTTATCATCCCTTTAAGATATGTCACATCTCTTTCTTTTGAAGGAGTTTCTGAAAGTTCAGGCATCATCTTCATATATTTCATAGGAGTATCTTCTTGTTCCATCATAGGATACCATTCATCAAGCCATGATTCCAGCATAATTATCTCCTTCTGTTGCAATTCTACTATATCTTCAGCAAGACCCCTAACATCAGGATTTTCCGAATTGAGCATCACCATTGAGCTATCCACTGCCTCTTGATGATGCAATATCATATCTTTGATGAACTGCTCCTCATTGAATCCCGACAAGTATGCATCAGTCCAAAAATAAGCTATGCTGCCGGCTATCATAACCAATAATGCAAATGCAACAGGCCATTTCTTATCTTCTAATATGCTCATAGTCCCCTCATAAAAGGATTACATAGTATCCTTTTTATATCTTATGAATTAGAAGTAGTGTGAAACCCTTTATAAATGATGTAGTGAAACTGGTTTCAAAGACCCCAAATAAGAAGGAATCATATCCTTAAAAATAATTTAATTTTTCATAATAAATTCCGACAAATGCCGATTACACAAAAAATACGCTTGGTCTGCTAAGGTTTTTAATAATTATAGATAACCATATAATTGAAATAATTATACTTATAATCGGAACTATCGAATTTATGTATTTGCGTGACTTAAATAATATATATAAGACTATAATAAGATTAATTATTATAGTTATTGGTAAACATAACATTAAATATACAAAAAATGCCCCGAAAAAAGCATTAATAACGGCATCCAAAAACGCCT
>CAZJFT010000003.1:0-44342 GCA_964545585.1 uncultured Methanosarcinales archaeon | reverse complement strand
TGACTTATGTTAATCGTGCAGTACTTCTTTGATTCAGGTATAGTGTCTGTGAAATCGCATACTTTTATCTCTTCATTGTTCAATCCTGTCCCTTCTCTCCCTATCAATAATCCTATTTTTGTCTTCTTGTCTATATTGGATATTTTTTCTGCGAATTGCTCTGCTGTTATCGGTGTCCTTAAAAGATTGTAATCCCTTCCAAGCTTTGCTGTTGTAGCGACAAGATAATCAAAGTCTTTCCTCAATTTTTTCATGTCATATTTCCTGATTTTTATCTTTTTTATCAGATCGCCGGCCCATTTTGCCCTGTTCCTAAGCTCTTCACTGCTTATGTCAAATTTTGGGTTGACAAGAATTATTGAGTTGAAATCGAAATTCTTCATACTTCGAAGTATCGCTCCTGTATTCCCCGGATTTTCTGGTTCTATGAGTATGAGTGTAATCATGCTTTCTGGGTTTTGATTATGTTTTATATATTTTGATAAAATTTATAAGAAGATAGTTGTTACCACCTAGTAGTTCGGTATTGTTCGGGGTTTCATATGGAAGATATTAAAGATAAAGAACTAGACTTGTCAAGCCATAATATGCAGGCCGCATATTATGTTATACGTTCTATACTTTTGCAGAAATATCCTCCAATCGATGCATTGAATACATTGTTTGGAAAGAGGACTAAACACACCATAAATGCTATTGAGTGGTTTTGGAAAAACGACGATCTGGTGTTAGGAGAAAATTTACGAGTCAAGGGGCGCGATCCTCAAGAGATATTTAAAGCAAGATATGCCAAAGAATATGATCCTATAGTCGATGAACTTGATTTCTATGTGCATACACAACAAAAGCCTCCAAAAGATCTCATGAATATAATATTTGATGAATTTGCGGATTCAGTCACTTCTGTATATGGTTATTATGATGAAGCCAATCTGATACGAGACAGCGGATTACCGGCGTCTACGCATCCACATAATGCTGCAATGACAGGATATGCTATGGGATTCGATTTTGTAGGCAGAGCATCTTTAGCATACCATGATGTTCCTGAAGATTTATTTGTATTCTTAGCAAACAAATTCAATCTTGAAAAAGGAATAAAAGGATATGATATATTCATGGAAAAAATGATACCTTATAAGTTAAGAATGAATGTTGATGCGATAACAAACAAGTATGATTTAATAATAAGCACCATAGAGGATAAGCTTAAGAACAATATTGTCGAGGATAGTTCAGGTCGTTCAGAAATAAAAGGATTGACGTTCAACAAGAAAAATTCTTTAGAGGTGCTTGAATCATTATTCAATAATGATGCAGGGTCATTGGCAAAATATGTCGGCAGGACATACTCTATAGCATATAATCTGGAAGATGGAGACTTCTTCAGGGAAAGATTGAAGTGGGCATGTTACAGGGATTATGTTAAGGATATCGCTGATATTTGTGTTTCTAATAATGATTTTCTCGCATTTGACATGAAAGGAATAGATCTCTATTACAATGGCATCGGAAGGGATGTTGTTAAGAGATGGAACAGAAATAAGAATGCGCTTAAGGCGATGACTTGGGTCAATAAAGGATATGAGATTCACACAAATTATGCGCCTTTGAATAATCATATAATGGAAGTTGCAGAGAATACATTGAGATACTCATATGATTCTGTCGCTAAGGATTTCATAAAGTCCATATTTGTTTCATCATTCACATTCAGGGCATTAACTAATCTGAAACAATTGACACCTGTATTCTTTACAGATGTGGATACAGATTATACTATAAAGAAGCCAGTTGTGGATGCTGCACAAATAAATATTTAAATCATTCCTCTTTTCTTCTTTTATGAGATATACTGATGAGATTTCTATGTTGAGGAAGAGTCCTAGATACAAGTATGCGAGGATTGTTCTAGATTCTTTATTGAACAAGCAGGTTCCTGATGAGAAGGTCCTTAAGAAGCTTTACAAGAATTCCTATAAGAAGATCATAGAGTTCTCACAAAGATTCATCCAGGAGGAATATGGAACTCCGAGAGAGCATGACATGGATGCGCCTACGTTGATAAGTGATGCGCGTATTAGTGTCGCCAAGAATAAATATTTTCAGACTATGCATCATGAATTGCTCGATTTCAAGGTGCCTGATAAGACTTGTTTAGAGAGATTTTTCGGGAAATATTCTGATGCTGTGGCACTTTCTTATGGGCTTTTTATCAAGTCAAAAAAGATTCGAAAATCTGGCATAAGCATGAGCTGTCATCATAATAGAGTTGCGTGCACATTCTATGAATTGAATAAAGATAATCCTGATATAAAACGGTATGCGTCTGTTGCTGCATTGCATGATTTCATCGAAGATTTGATGTATAATCTGAAAGATGAACAAGGCAACAGGTATACTATCGCTAATTATCAGGAATTTCTGGATAAGATGATTCCTAAGGATTTGCAAGAAGCAGTCAAATTATTGACTAATCATTATGATATGATATTAAAGTATGTTGATTATCATTTGGATAGGAGAGGAAAAAGATTCAATAAAGAGAATGTTTTGGAATTCCTTAAATTACTTGATTATAATGCATACACTGAATTGAAAGAGTTCATCATAAGGACGATAAATATTATTGAATCCTCTCCTTACGAGGAGACTTCTAGCAAAGATTATCTTGAAGATATAAAATGGAAGTGTTATACTGGATTGTATATCCCAGAAATTGTCAATATATCGTATCATGATAAGACTCATCTAGTGTTGCTTGTGAAACTTGTTGATTTGTCTGACAATAATCATGGGCTTGATAGCATGGATCAGACTAGTAAAATAAAGAATATCAGGAAATCTGTGATTACTTCTGATTTGATTGCAGGATTAGATAATGGGCGTTTGCTTGAGCCATACATTAGGGAGATCAGGGAAGATGCATTAGTCAAGGCTGAGCATTTTGTTCTAAAAGACATGATGCATCAAGAATCCTGCCAAGATTTCTTTGTGGATTCACTTGTTAAAATACATAGGATGAAAGATGTATTTTATGTGCAAAATTTGCAAAAATGAAATTTCAGAATACAGAATAACTATCAGTCTTTAACTATCAGTCTTAAATCTTAAACAGCACGCTCTTTATTATTGGTGTCAATACTAATATGATAAGAACGACAAATGTTACCCAGCTTATTTTTGCCCATATCTTAGTTCCTTTCTCTTTGCCTTTCATGTCAACGAGTGTTGTATGCAACATTCTGCCGCCATCTACTGGTCCTAGTGGCAATAGATTAGCCAAACCTATTCCTAGAGATAGCATGAATACCCATTCTAATAATGTTGTCAATATGACTAATGCCTCATATGGTATGCGTAGTCCTTCATTCTTCAATTGGTAATCTGTCTTTATTCCCATGACTCCCATATACCCTTTGTCTCCGCCTGAAGGATTCTCTCCTAATGTGACTACAACTATAGAATCAGCATTGCGTAATGTAATATTTTCCCCTGGTGCGGAGCATGACAATGTATTCATCAATACTGTTGAATCTCTCATCTCTTCGTCATTGATGTATGTGTATGTTGATCCTGCCTGCAATCCTGCAATCTGTGCAGGTTGTCCTTCCTGTATTGTCGTGAACTGTACACCTGAAGGATTGACCATCGATGCAATCAACGGATTCAACACTAAAAAAAGTATCAATGCAACTATCGCTGCGAGTATCGCATTGAAGAACGGTCCCGATGCGAACATCGATACTTGAATTGGAGAAGAACTTTTTGTGATCTTCTTCTCATCTGGCTCAACGAATGCTCCTGGCAATGGGCCGAAGAATACTAATCCTGTAGCCTTTACTGGTATTCCATGCGCGCGAGCGACTATTCCGTGCCCGAACTCGTGGAAAACGATAACGATAAACAATGCGATTATCCCATACCAGAACGGCACAAAGATAGGACTTCCTGGGATTTGGACTCCAGGAATCACTAAAGACATTGTAGGCGGTGCTGTCGGGACGAACAATAAGTCGTATAGTCCTTTTATGAAAAACCCTACTATTACAAGCATCCCGACGAATCCTACTCCTATAGCAGAATATCCTAATACTTTGACGAATTCCTTATTCTTGTCAGCGAATCTGTCAATGGCTTTTATTCCCCATTGTGTCCTGTGTATAAGGATGAATTTGCTCTCTACCTGCCACTTCTTCCTATTGATGAAGATAAGCAATCCGATTATTATATAGAATAAAAGCACCCATATGTCAACATATCTCGTGATCCACTGTATAATCTCCATGATTTAGAACCTAAGCTGGAACTTTATAAAGTTTATTGAAAAAATATAAGAATAAAACTTATTTCTTTCTTACAGGCCTTAATGCCTTGCTATTGCATTTCCTACACTTTACTGCTTTAGCAATGACCTTCATATTATCAGATCTTATCTTGCTCTTGCAATTCCTGCAGACAAATACATTCTTGTACATCCTTACTTGTGCTTCTGGAAATTTGACCATTTCAATCACTCAGCCTTTACCTGTTTCATTACCTTATCGTTCAATATTACCCAATATAGTATGTTTGAGCCTTCCCTGCATGTGTCCTTCAATTCTTCAGGAATCTTGAGATCGAATGTCTCGAAACTCTCAGAGTCCATGACATTTGCAGTGTCTCCTACAATGCTCAAAACTTGAGCAGTCTTCTTCTCTATTATTGGAACATCAATATTATCGTGACCGGGCATTACAATCTCTCTCTTCTTGCCATCAATCATGCCTACAGCTACAAGCCTTACTTTCGCGTGACCATGCTTTCCAGGCCTTGAAGTCTGCGTATCTGAGACGATGCTTGCTACACCGTCTATGACAACGTAATTGCCTTTCTGTAATGTACCCACTGATTTTGGAACTGTCTCTCCCATAAAATTCACCTAATAATCTATAAGAAAAAGGAAATTTGGGTCATTTATAAATGTTTTGTGTCAGACAAAACAGGTTCGAACTACGTGAGAAGATATTGTTGTTTAAGAATATCTCCTATATGCATGCCGTTATGCAGGTCTTCAAGTATCAATGCCACTTTTGTATAACTTTTTAGTATCGGAGGATCTTGTTTGCTTTGCAAAGCCGAAATATCCTTTAATTCTTCCCTATTTAGAATGGTGAACTGCTTTGATGGATGTTTTTTTAACTCTCCATATATCAATCCGAATCCGAACAAAGAATCTTTGATAGGGCCGATGCCGTCATGTTTGAATTCAAATTGTATATTATCGTTCTTTCGGATGTAATTTTTCATCAATTGTATATGCCTGTAGAATGAATCATCTGCTTCCTTGCCTGATTTTATTTTGAGATAGTTTAGGAATGGTTCATCATTCTCATGCTCTAGAAGATGTATTTTCTTGTCAAAACTCTCCGTCACCCCTGCATCAAAAGCTGTGCCTCCGCTCTTGTTTGTATGAATCACTGTTACATTGTCCAGTATTCTGATCATGAATGCCATTGTATTGCATATTAGAAGTCCTTTATACAGGTCCTTTTGGTTGTTGTGAGAATTAGGAAAGTATGATTCTATATCGTGTGCCCATAGGAAGCTTCTTTTCTCCTCAATATTCTTTAGGTCTTTTTTATTAGCGCCCCTTACGCTGCATAATAGCGTGGTCTTTTCTTTTTCGCTTTTGAGGATTTCTTCTACTTCATGGAGAAACTCCGGATTGAAGTCTATTTTATATTGGAAGTTGTCTGTAGTCTTATATTTCTGCATCAGATCCAACAAAAAATTTCTCATACTACTCTAGAATGGTCAAATCTTTTATAAATTTTATCTAGAAACAATAATCATATCTTTATGCTCTTGATCTTTCCCTTGAATTCGGGGATATCTTTTATCTCTTTGACCCTGCTCTTTATCAATGAAGGCAGTTTCTTATATATCTTATGTGGGAACTGGTTTTGGTCATGTGTCATGTTTATTGTCACAAGAAATTTCTCTTTGCCCAGAACAGTCGTCTGCGGCCTGAACGATAGGAATACCTTAGAGGCCAATCTTGTATTCTCCTCCATGACACAATAAAGATTGTAAGTCTGGTTCTGCATCTCTATGTCCTCTATATAGGTGAATGCGGAATCTTTCACCAATACATTCACCTCTTCATGGAATCCATTGAATATCCTGGCCAGCAGCTCTGCGCTAGAATAAAAGCTACCTTCGACCTCATGAATGTATCTGTCCATAAGAAAAACAAGAAAATATGTTATTAATAAATGTTGTTATACGTTAGTCCTTATTACTATGGTGCTTTTTGTTTTTTTCAGCACAGGATCTTTCAACAATAGATGTCTTGAAGCGTTAAGCAGGCTCTTTATAGAATCAATCTGTCCCTGATTGAAATCTTTAGTGCTTATTATTGCATCTACTTCCAGCTTATAATCTTTCGAGAACCAACCATTCTTTTTCGAGAACCTGAAAGTTATTGATATGACCGGGATATTCTTTGCCCCTAATAGTTTATAGCTGAAGAATTCGTCTTCTTTGATGATGTCTTCTTCTAACCTTTTTTTATAGAAACCTTGTATCCTATCTTTTATTCCTGTCTTATATGCATAGAATGCTACGAATTCTCTAGATGCCAATATATCTCCATCTTTAAGCACTAATGATCCGTTCAATATGTTGCCTTGTGCATCTTCAGAATATGTCCTTCCGAAACTATCTACCTTAACCTTGGTAAGTGTCAAACTGTCTATCTTATCTTTTTGTGCATCACTTATCTTTCCAACACCCATGATTTCACCTTATTATCCCCTTTGACGTGCCTATTAATAAATTTTATTGAAAATTCACCAGAACTTCCATCTCCTGAGCTTCTTCTTTCTCAGCCAATTAGTCAATTCCTGCTCTGCAGTCTCTCCGAACTTCTTCTCATCATCGCGGAATGCCTTCGTATGCGCATGATGTCTTCCATTCTTCACGTTGAATGAATGCTTCTTGTGCAATAGTTCATGATACATGACATAATCGAGTATGCGTAGCTCTTCATCAGGCAGGTCCTGAAATATCGTGCTTATATTGATAGTGTCAGAGGAGTATTCATAGCTTCCTAGCTTATGGAATGATTCTGATGCGAAAACAAGGTTTGGCTTGTCCATCAATCCATTAAAGAATTGCTCATTAACCCTATGGAAGCTTTCTTCGAGTTCTGGCTCGAACTCGTGCTTCTTCGCATACTTAGAGAGTCCTTTCATGAAATTCTCATAAAGCTCCATCTGAGAAGTCTTCTTACTCTTAAGTTTCATTATCTTGACTATCAATCCCTGTATCAATCCTATCTGTATATCATCATCTATCTTTCTCCATTCTCTTGAAAGATTGAATTCTACTTTATCATGATTATATTTCGCATTCGCATTGTATCCCTTGAAATGACCAGAGTATTTTACTAAGTGTGCTCTATTGTCCTCTATCTCCAGTCCTTTGAATGCCCTCTCAGCAAGAATGTTCATAGAATGAATGATGAAATGTTTGTTTAAGAATTTTATGGAATTGATTTATCATTCCCCATGTATCTCATATCTTAAAATCGCCGCTATTTTTCCTATCTCTTTCAATTGCACGCCTTCCCTTGTCTCTGTACTTACGAGAAATATATTAGTAGACATCTTTTCAGCCTCTGCACTGAATTCATCGATGACTTCATCATCTAAAGATTCCGACAATAGTACTGTGTCTACAGCACCCATCTTTATCTTGTTCATCACGTCATCTTTTCCATACGCGGCCTTCCCAGGCGTCTTCCCCAGGGTATCGAAGAATTTATTCATTATCTTCTTCTCTTCAGCGATATCCTCATTCGCAAGGACATCCTCTGATTTTTCCACAAGCTCTTGCAATCCGAACTCACCAGTATAGCTTAAGTCTTTTATAGTCATTATCTTGTTTTTAACTTCGGTTGTTATGAAATTTCCATCGACAAACTCATACTTCGTAGGTCCAGGTCCTCCGACAAGTATTCCTTTAAGCTCTGTCATCTGCAGGAATTGGTCCTTTGCCATATCACCTATTTTCTTATAGAAGTCTTTTGCTGCAAGCTCCCTATTCTGAGCAAACCTTACTGAAGATTGTCCACCAGCCTTGAATTTTCCAGGGACCATCGATTCTTCATTGACGAGCTGTATTATCGCTTTTCCCTTGAGAAGCGCAATATTCGCCTCTCTTCTGTCCAGAACAATCAATCCATACACTGATTTGTCTTCAGACATCTCTTTAAGTGGTTCAAGGATGAACTCCTTGTCACATCTATACAATCGCAAGTTGTTAGGGTTCGGGGGCTCAATGGACCATACCCTGTAATCCTGTACTCCCTCTCTTTTCGCAACATTACCAGAGAATGCAGCAAGACCATTCTCAGGAGTTCTCTTGACAAGCTTCAGATGCTGTATCATCTTCTCTAAAGCTGCAATGACCGCATCCCTATTAGTCTTGGATTTGATGTTCGTCGCAGTTCCTTGCTCTTGCTGGAGATGGTTTATTATGGCATTCATATCATATCCTGCAGGCACATAGACAGAAACGAGCTCTGTATGGCGTCCCCTAACAGGATCCAATTCTTTTATGAAATGCTTCAATTTCTGTCTTTGGAGCATATTCATCTTCTTCTGCTCATCATCATTTGCCATACTCTGAAGGATTAAAGGAAGGTTTTTAAATGTTGTCAAGAATCATGATTCTAACATGTCAATAACTTTTTAAAAGGCCACAATTTCTCTTCATTGTCGGTTACGACCTTTCACAAAGAAATGTTTAACATTTCTTGTGCGCAAGAAACAACGGTTTCTTTGCGTTTGATAAACCTTTTTCCTAAAAAGGTTTGCGGGTATAGCCAAGCGGTAAGGCAGCCGCCTGCAGAGCGGCCATGCGGGGGTTCAAATCCCTCTACCCGCTTTGAATCATAAGATAGTTAGTAGAGAAGTTGGTAAATATTGTCATTCAAATAGTTCTGTTTACGATATTTTAGATACAGTATTATTCGGTTCTGTCGCTAAAAATTCTTCTAATCCGAAAGACGTCGATATAATGCTCATTCATAATAATCCTGCTTTTGAAAAAGTTCAAAAGATGCATGATAGTGATGGATGCAAGGATGATATTCAAAGATTTGAATTACTCGATAAGATACTTCAAGAACACAATTATCCATCTGTAAAAAATATTATGGGTAATGAAGTTATTAGAGGAGCGATTTCTAAAAATCTTTTAAATTTAAGGTATCTACATAAGAATTTTTTCCATGACAAGAATTATTTTTCAGATGAAATATCAAAAAATTTTGACCCAAATTTTTTTAATGACATTTTTGAACATGCTCTTCTGTGGAATCCATCTACAGAAAATTATGATACTCCTATAAAAACAAAGTATAAACTATTACAATGACTGACCTCAAACTTGGCGTATACCGTCATTTCAAAGGGAAAGAGTATGAAGTCATCGCTATAGCAAGAGATTCTGAGACTTTGGAAGAGATGGTCGTTTACAAGGCATTGTATGATAGTTCAGAATTCGGCAAGAATGCCGTTTGGGTAAGGTCATTGAAGATGTTCACTGAGCATATCGATAAGGAAAATTATTCTGGGCCTAGATTCAAGTTTATAGGATGATTATTCATAATATTTTTAAATTCTTTTTTGTAGATACATTCTTTATGTCTGATTATGAGACTCACATTTTCAGGACGTTGCCTCCTATTAGATTTCCTGAGAAGAAATTTGTTCATAGGATAGATTATAAGACTGTAAACTTAGCGGATTATTGCTCTTACATAAAAAATGGCAATATTGATCTTTCAGAGATATTGTTTGATGGTGTGGAAGTAGTTAATCGTGATGGATCAGAATTTGATATTGGACATTCTTATTTCGTCGTTAAGGGTTCGTTGGAGAAAGCTCAAGATTTAATGAAGACTATAGCGAATAATTTCAATTCTTATCTCGAGAGACATTCTAAGCGTGGAAAAGAGGTGGCATTCAGTTATGCTTTAGTCCACTGATAAAGTTTTTAAATCTGTATTCTCTTATGTATTAACTCATGAAATTTATATTATTGAAGAATTCCGGGAGTATGTATTTCCAGAAGGACACATATAATCTGTCTGATTATGTGAATTCTTTGAGCAGGTTCATATCTATAGCTCCAGAAGATTTGATGAAGAAAATAGAGTTCCCTAAAGAGATGACACACATAACTGGCGGATTTTATGATCTCTTTGAGATAAATTCCACTTCACTGGGTGCCGATAAGATTAAGGAAGCCTTCTCGCAGAATTTCAAGAGACTTGTCCATGAGAATAATTCTAGGATGCCGATAATCTACAGGATGATGAACATTTTTTCTAGGGCTGATGAGAATGGGAAGAAATATGGTGATAGGAAGGCCGATGAGAAGATAGATTACCTTGCTACATTAAGATTCTGGCGTATAGAAAGTTAATCATTTCTTCCTTACAAATTCGTAGATGAAATATATTAGTATTACTGCCAATCCCCCTATAAGGAAGTATGCTGCTGGTGTTGATTGCAGTGCAGGCCTTGCAACTTCTTGAGCCATCGGTGCTGCAGCCATGAGCTTCGCGCTTCCTGTTGCAGCTTCGTCCATAATGACTGATTCTGCGCTCATCAATGCATTGCTCTTAGATAATGTCAATGTGTTGAATAATTGCATTATGAATGCGACTCCTGCTGTTATTATGGTTATCGGGAGTATCTTCTTCAATGCGTCCAAGAATTTCGAGTCCTGGTTCATCGGAGTGATTATTATGTATTTATTTGCGAGGGTGTAATGGTTGACCTCTTTCCCTTTCTTGCTGTAATGGAATTCCTCAACGACAACAAGACCTGCATCCTGTAGCTGTTTCATGTTGTAGTGTATAGTTGATATGGGTATGCCTAGTTCTTTCGATAGCTCTGATTCTGTCGCATCCTTTTTTGCTAAGAAATCTATTATTTTCCTGGAGGTATCATTATTTATTACTTCAGCGATCTTCTTCGCTTTCTTTTCCTCTAGTGATACTAGTAAAAAGTTCTTGTTCACGTAATCATCCTTCTTCTCTTTCTTGAATTCTTGAGTGTTGTATCCCATAAGAACGAGTATTATGTTCATATTTAAATATGTTTTTAAGTTCAAGTATGATGGAAGTTATACTTTATATGAAACGCGAATTTCAGCTTTGAACAGGATTGAAGTCTTTATCCTGAGAACATGGTGCCTGTGCACTCGCCTAATGCCCAATCACCATCATATTCGCATTCCCAACTTAAATCATCACATCCCTCAGAATATGTGGTGGTGTCGCCATTTACTATTATGGAGCAATCTCCCTTCATTTGACAAGTTGCGGATCCAGAGAATGTTCCTGCTTTTGTTTTTTCTAAGAATTCTTTGAGTTTAGCATTATCCTGGAATATGCATGTCCCTTCTTTACCCACAGTCAGTTTCTGGCTCCTGCGCGATTCTTCTAATTGTAGGTTCAATTCCTCTTCTGTTATGCCATTCGCTAGGGATTGGTCTCTTAATTCTTGAGAAAACTCTATGTTTGCATCTAAGACTTTTATGTTCAATGTGCATTTGTTTCCTGGATTAATTGTATACTGATTTTTTGAAGATATCATCATTCCAAAAAAATCTAATCTCGATTCAAAATCTGTGCTCGCCGCATTGCAATTCTCCGCTGAAGCTATCAAGCAGTCCATATCACATGGTCCTTGATTATTCTGTTGTGTTCCTTGCATTGTTTGCTGCTCTGTCTGTTGTTCTATTTGTTGTTCTGTTCCTGATTGCTGTCCGCTGAATCTGCTGATTGTGTCTACCGCGAATATCTTTATAGGATCCTGGAAATAATATCCTGCACCACCTATCATGAGTATCAACAATACTGGAATTATCCACATTGCAGAATTCTTCTTCTTTATCTCTTTAGTGCCTTCATCCATCGCATATACTGCTGCCTGTTTTATGTCTGCATCTGGCACTCCTTGGTTTAATAATGACTGCCTGATTTGCTGCAAAGAATGTCCTTCATGCAAATATTTCTTTATATATGGCACTAGCCTATAATCCATGCTTAGTAATTACTAGAATATAATAAAAAGGTTTACAACTATGATAGAATGGTTACTGGAACAAGATGTTTATTAGCTTGCCAACATAATTTGTTGCTATTATGACTATTATAGTTATTATTACATGTTCCATCATGACGTGGCTAGGCTTCTCATGATGATGTTTTGCGACGTGATAGCTGAATAGCGCGATTAATGATAATCCCCAAACCACGCTTATTATCACTGCCGTGGGCAGATCGAAAAGCAGTATGGGTATTATGAACGTTGATGCCATTATCAGTTTTGACCAGAATGTTGCTAATGTAGCCATCCATATCTGCCTTGTCGTCTTATTATTGTCGGATTCTTCAGATACGTGTATCCCTAATGCATCCGATAATGCGTCAGCAATAGCAATTATTAGTATGCCGGCAATAACTATCTTCTTAGAATGAGTTCCAGAATTGAGTCCGACCATCAAGCCTAAAGTTGTTATTATGCCTGATGTCAATCCGAACCCTACTCCTTTCCATACTGATAGTTGCATGTTAGTTCCTTATGTGGGCTATTTAAATATCTTTTCATAAAATTTCAATCATCTTTTCATAATTAATCAATCACCTTTTTAAAGCCTTTTTCGCTCCTTTTTTTGTAGGGTAGCGCTTGGCAGCGGGTATCTTTCCCTTAAACGGGAAGAGGCTCAGGAAAGTCCGCCCACAATAAACAGCCACACGTGAAAGCGTGCTCGCTAATAACGAGGGCAACAGCACAGAAACGTAACCTATTGTCATATGGGATGATCGGATATGCCTTAAGGCGACTTTAGGATGATTCCGTGACGTCATGGCATTAAGGATGAAACGGCTAGTCCTAGGCTTGTGCAACTCAATTACTGAGGCTTAGTCAAATGCCAAGAAAGTCAGTTCCTTGCGTTCGCGCAGAGATGGCTTACAGAAGGCGGCTTACAACTACCCTACAACTTATATTAATAATATTTTCTACTTAAAAGTGACAAAAATAATAACCTTTTTAAATGGTCTTTTCTTACTGGAATCATGAATAAATCTTATAAGAAAATATTGAATGAATCACAGATTCCACTAGATGAGACATTGGATTTTGTGGTCAATTCCATATTGAAAAATGTACAGAACAAAGAATTAGTATTAGATAAGATTGCGACTAAAACAGCAATGGCAAAACATGCTGCGCATTTGAATCCTTTTGATGAAGTGAAGGAAAAATATTCTAAGTGGAAAGATAGTTCAACTGCGGTGAACAGATTTAAAGCTCTTGAGCCATTCGATCACAAAGGAACATACATAGATCCCGACCGTTCTATAAAAACACTCATCGATTCTGCCGAAGAAGTATATCTCCTTATCCGTGACAGGATCAGCAAGACCATGGTGTCAAAGATATATTCTACACCAATATTCCATTCAAAGATTGAATATGATTTCTGGAATAAAGAATTCAACAATAGCCTGAACAAGATGGTCGATTCTGCCGAGGAAGTAGGCTTATGGGTAAAAGAGCTCTCCGCTTCAGAATACGACTCTAGGTTCTCAGGAATGATACAGAAATATACAAATAGAAAATTGCGATCTCTCGGCATAACTGATCCTAATTCCGCGCCCAAGGATTTCAAGACTGCAGCCATATACATAAAAGAGTACTTGAAAAGATTAGTCAATGAGACGCCTAAGCTTTATTGATAATCTTTAAATACATATAAAATTCACTCATTCTATGGACAAGACAGCATATTTTCTAGAAATCTTCAAAAAAGCAGAGAAGCATTATGGTAGTTCAGCTAAAAGGCTTGCAGGCGAGGGATGGACGGAAGATTGGCAGACATTGATAGCGACAATACTCTCTGCGCAGACTAGAGATGAAACTACAATACCTGTTGCAGAGGCATTATTCAAGAAATACACTAAAGTGGACAGGCTTGCGAAAGCAAAACTGCATGATGTCGAGAACATAATAAGAAGAATCAATTTCTACAAAAATAAATCGAAGAACATCATAGGGGCAGCGAAATGGCTTGTCGATAATGGTCACAAAGACGGATCAGTTCCAGACTCGATAGAAGAACTGGTAAAGATGCCTGGTGTCGGCAGGAAGACAGCGAATCTCATAATTGCAGAGGTCCATAATAAGGACGGCATATGCGTGGATACACATGTTCATAGGATATCAAATGTGTTCGGTTTTGTAAAAACAAAAAATCCTAAAGAGACAGAATTCGCATTGATGAAGATCGCTCCAAAAAAATATTGGTCGAAGATAAACAGGATATTTGTTTTGTGGGGTAAGGAAGTCCGTGGACGGGATAAGAAGAAGTTTCTGGAGAGATTAAATGAATAAGGAAGAGCCCAAGAGCATCACGCCAAAGAACCTTTCTGAATGGAGGAGATGGCTTGAGAAGAATCATCTTAAAGAGGACAAAGTCATTCTTATCAAATACAAGAAGCATACAGGCAGGCCAATTATCAGCTCTGCGGATGCGATGAAAGAAGCTATATGTTTCGGATTTATAGATACGACAGCAAGAAGGGTTGATGATGAGCGATGGTCAGTAGTTTATGTAAAAAGAAACAAGAACAGCAGATGGAGCGTCAACACTTTGAAATATGGTAAAGAACTCCTTAAAGCAGGCAAGATGTCAGAATTTGGAATAAAGATGTATAAAGAAGGCTTGAGAAAAAAAGCATTCGATGGTCATATTCCAGTAAATCCGGACATGCCTGAAGAATTGAAAAAAGAATTGGAGAAAAATAATATTCTGATTGCCTATTTGAATAAATTCCCTCCTTCAGTCAAGAGAATGCATTATAGACAGATATTGTATGCGAAGAGGCCAGATACGCGAAAGAAGCGTATTGATGAAGTGATCAGGATGTGCAAACAGAAAGTTAGGTTGAATCCTTAGATGACATAAATTCTCCATAATCTTTACTCACTCTCGTTCGTAATGTTGCGCATGGCGCAACATTCCTTAACTTCGTTCAGGGATGTTTTTTGACAAAAACATTTTTAAATCCTCTCCTTTTTCCTATTATCATGGCGCAAGACAAGATTTCAATGCCATCAAGTATGGCTGGGTTGACAAGATATTTTGATGATTACAAGTCTAAGATAGAATTGAAGCCTGAGCATGTAATCGTACTCATAATTGTGGTTATATTGATTGAAGTCATACTGAACTGGCAGGGTGCCGCTTGGTTTGGCCTGCAATAGGTATTCTGATAGGTGAATTACGATGATGCCGAATGTTAATCCGAGACAGATGCAGCAAATGATGCGCAAGATGGGTATACAGCAAGAGGATATAGATGCTGAAGAGGTAATAATAAAGTGTTCTGATAAGAAGATAGTCATAAAGAATCCTTCTGTGCAGAAAGTGAACATGATGGGTCAGAAGAACTATCAGATCTCTGGCGAAGAGCATATTGAGCCATTAGATGATTCTGAATCGACGCTCGATATATCTGAAGATGATATAAAGACAGTCATGGAGCAGACAAATTCCTCAGAAGAGGAAGCAAAACAGGCCTTGGAAGACACAGAAGGCAATATTGCAGAGGCAATATTATTATTGACTGCAGAGAAGGAAGAATAAACCTCCAATTGTCCCGTCCTTAGCAAAATTTATATATTCTCTGGTTATTCAGTTTATATACGTATAAAAATGCCGCATACCAGAGCTCAAGCTGAGAACAAGCTGAAGATAGCAGACCATCTTTTAAGCACAACGTTCGCCATAGTCAAGGACCCGAAATTATTGGTTTCTGTGATTGATGCATTGTACCAGGCGATGGACATAGCTATAACTGCCATACTTGATTTTGAAAAAAATTTTAAAACCCTAGAATTCAAAGAACATGACAAGATAGAATTTTTCAGGAGAAAGATAATCACGAAATATGGTTTAGACCCGAAAATCGTGGATTTTTATGCAGACTTGAAACTGACGCTTGAGAGTCATAGGAAATCAGGTGTTGAATTCACAAAGAAGGAGAAGTTTGTCATTTCAGACAACGATTATAATCTAAAGACATTAACATATGAAGATGTGAAAAAAAAATATACATCGGCAAGATCATATGTCGAACAGATATTTGATATAATAAAAAGGTATGAATAATTAGGTGGTAAGATGGATGAGGCAATAGAGAATGCTGTAGAGGAATTAAAAAGAGTGGATCACTCAATATTCGTGAGTCTTAAATATACTAGGACCGTGGATATACTGGAGAATATAATATCTAGGATGGTTGATTGCTATGAGTACCTGTTCCTGGCCTTATTGCGTTATGCTAAAGAGCATAAGATGACTGCAGACATCCCGAGCACCCCTAAAGAGAGGGTGACTCTCATAAAGGAATTGTTCAAGGAGCAGGAGATACATGACAATATAGACCTGTATTTGCTTCTTAAGGCTATGCTTAAGGCGAATTTCTCAAGGGAGAACGAGTACAGGAGGCATGTGGCGATGAGGGCCATAATCGCAGGCAGGGAAGAGATAATAAACATAAACATAATATCGAGATACTATGAATTCTTGACAAGCTTCTTCCACATGGTCGATAATCTGCGTAAAGGGACATATGCATTAGGCACAGCGACACAGGTAGGGGAGCAGCATGATGCTGATGAAGAGAATCCTAACAATCCATACTGGGTCGAGATAAGGCAGATGAAGGAAGATGCAGAGATGGAGATTGCCAGGGATAAGGAGATACGCGAGAGGATAAGGATTGAGAAGCAACAGAAAGAGCTGCAGAGACAGAAAGACTTGAAGAAGACGATGGACAAGAGGGTACAGGAGAAGAAGGTCAAGAGGATAACAAAGAGGAAGCCTAAGATAAAGCCTAAAAGGGTCGTCCCTAAGGATAAGCTGAAATATTCTGCATTGAAGAAGAAGGACAAGAAAGCAAAACAGAAGGTTAAGAAGGGAAAGAAGTGAAGGTAAAAATTAGTTAGGAGATGAGGAGAAGCATGGCGAGATTCATAAGCATTGTCAGCCTGAGACCGAACACAGGCAATACGACTGTAGCATTGAATTTAGGTCTGGCGTTACATACGCTAGGGCATAAGGTAATAGTATTGGACGCAGATTTCTCAAAGATAAACATGCTTGAGCATCTCTACATGAATGATCTGCCTACGGATTTGAATGCGGTGACGAATAATGAATCACACATATTCGATTCTATAATTACGCATAAGTCTGGCTTGAGGATAATACCCAGCATCAAGAAGAATGAGCATCAGAACGCAAAGATTGGATTGCATCTGAATGAGCTATCGCCAAACAACGATTTCATAATACTCGACATGCCGAAGGATAAGGGTCTAATAGATTCGTTGTTAGGATACGCAGATGAGGCACTCATAGTTCATAGTCCAGAATATAGCTCTAAGAATGTCCTGGATATGCAGAAGATTTTGTCGAAGAACAAAGTCACGAACTTAGGAGTCGTACTAAATAAGTCTCATGAAGGAAGCGTCAATTCCATATTCTCTACACCAGTAATATCAAAGATTCCTCAAAATAATGTCCTAGTAAAGTCATTCCAGATGAAGCATCCTCTGATATATTTGTATCCTAACAGCAACGTCTCGAAGAAATTCTTTCACATAGCCGAAAGATTATCCGTATGAATTAATTATTTTTATGGGGGTTGAAAAAATCAGATTCAAGGCATTAATAAAGATAAACAAGGGATTCGAAGAGTTATTCGATGGTTCGCGTTCTCCAATATGTTCAGAGAAGCTTGAGGGAGAGAGGGACGCTGCAGTGATTGTGGAATTCGATTCATTGGAAGGATTATTCTCTTACGTATATACTACGCAGATAGCAAATGGCGTAAGTTTGATCCTCGATAGGAAAAAAGATGTGGATGCATTGGCGCTTCCTAAGTTCTCGGAATCATTGCTGCCTGAAGGAGGGACTTTCAGGATAACGACGAAAATCGGATACGAGGAGGAGATAGGCAGATTGTTCAAGGACTATGCGGTTGATTTGAAGAATCCAGGATTCAATATTGAGATACATGAGTTCGAAGACGATTTCTTCCTTTCATTAGACCTGTCTGGAGACCTGAGCAAGAGAGATTATAGGGTATTCAACAATCCTTTATCCATAAAGGGGACTACCGCATTCGGGGTGTTGATGCTTTCAGGATACAAGAGAGGCGAGTCATTTCTCGATCCTTACTGCAATTCTGGGACAACATGTATAGAGGCCGTATTGTATGGTAACAATATTTCGCCAAGATTCTACAACAAGGATTTTCCATTCACTAGATTGAGGGTCGATATGGCTTTCGAGACATTGTTTAAGGGCATAGATGCTAAAGCAAGATATGACAGGTTAGACATCACTGCTGCAGATCCGCTATTGCGCAATATAACTGCTGCACGGAAAAACGCGAAGGTTGCGGGTGTAGAGAAATGCATGGGCTTCAGACGTATAGATATCGACTGGATGGACATAAAGCATGATGAGAAGACTTTCAATCATATAATAACATTCATTCCTGGAAGCAGCAAACATAAGAATCCGAGTGCTCTCAGGAAAGAGTTCGAGGAATTATTCTATCAGGCAGAATACATAATGAAAAAGAATGGTCAAGTCTCCATACTTTGTCTCTCAAAAGATTTATTAATCGAATCAGCATCCAAATATCTTGAACTTAAAGAAGTGAAGACATTCCAGTCAGGGACCCAGGTAATGAACCTTTTGATTTTTTTAAAGAGGAAATCTTAAAGAGGAGAAATGAATTGCGAATTGTGCGGACAGAAACCTGCAGTTTATGATTCTGAGATAGAAGGCACAACGATGAAAGTCTGCATCGATTGCTCAAGGTTAGGATCTAACAAACGCAAAAGCAATGTGAAGATAGTCATAAAAGAGAAGCGTCCAGAAGAGAAGGAGCCAATATACTTGTTCGTTCCAGGATATGGTTCAATAGTCAAGAGAGCAAGAGAGAGGCTTGGCCTGAAACAGGAAGAGATGGCAAAGAGATTGAATGAAAGGGAAAGTTTCCTCCATCAGGTCGAATCAGAACATATTAAACCAAGTGTCGATATAGCGAGGAAACTTGAAAGAGAGCTTAAGATAAATATATTGGAAGAGATAAAAGATTTCTCCAATGGCACATCCGGAGGAAAAACTTCATCATCTCGTGATGCCGGCTTGACTTTAGGAGATTTCATTAAGCATAAGAGAAAATGATTATTAGAAATTGATTATTAGAAATGATATCTATAATAATACCGACTTATAATGAAGCAGGGAATATAAGAAAACTTATATCTGCCATAAGGGCAGAGCTTTCTAGAAAGGATTTTGAGATAATTATTGTTGATGACAACAGTCCTGATGGGACATGGAAAATATCTAGAGAATTGTCAAAGAGATATCCTGAATTGAGGGTCATACGCCGCAAGAATGAACGAGGGTTGAGCAGTGCCGTAATAAGGGGGTTTGTAGAGTCTAAAGGGGATATATTGGGTGTCATAGATGCAGATCTCAGTCATCCTCCGCAGCTTATGAACAAGATGATTGATGCATGCAAAGATAACGATATCGTAATAGCTAGCAGGTATGTCCGTCGCGGAAGGGAGAATATGGGTCTTTTCAGGAAACTTGTGTCCAAAGGCGCAACATTAATGGCGAGACCATTGACCAATGCAAGTGATCCGATGAGCGGATATTTCTTCTTTAGAAGAAAAGTAATAGATGATGCAGAACTAAAACCTAAAGGTTACAAGATACTGCTTGAGATACTTGTGAAGGGAAATTATAATAGAGTAAAGGAAATATATTTTAGTTTCGGAAAACGTTATCATGGAAAGAGCAAGTTAGGGAGCAAGGTTTACATAGACTACGTGGTCCATCTAATATCGCTTTATGCGCACAGAGCTAGAATGAAGATTAAGAAAATATGATTCATTATTTTTTTTATGATTGTTTCTTCAAGAAAAGGTATGTGTCTTGTCCATAGAAGTTTCCCTCGTAATATGTGTCGTATGTCGATGTGAAATAGTTCAACAATGATTCTCTCAAATCCTTACATGTCTCGTCTTCCTCCAGGCAGGGTATTGTATTATATGTATATGTCACTGCAGCAATATCTTCGTCAACTTCCCATTCGTTTGCTATAAGTATCTTTTTATCATAGTATGTGTATTCTATTAGTTTGTTGTTCGTGTATGCTGCTATTACGGGTTCAGATATCAATATGGCGCCAGTTATGTTCAACATATTTATCAAGGAATAATATTCCTCTATGATTGCAGGTTTTTGGTCATTTTCGTGCAACCAATAGTAGTATTCTATGTTGGTTTTTATGGGATTAAGGCTTGTCAGTATCAAAGATATTATTATTAGAGAGACTATTGCTGATTTTGTCATTATATTATTGAGTGTCCTATAATTTTTTATGTTAGATGATTTTTTTGGGAGAATCCTATTTATTATATAGAAAAGGAAATATGCCGTCAATATGCATATTATAGGAAGAAATGTTATCATGAACCTCTCTTGCTTGTTGATTATATACGAGTAGTATGCAAGATATATGACGAATGTCAAGAATAATATCCTTGTCCTCTCCTTATATCTTGTAAAGATTAATATTGCGCCCGCTATTGATAAGATGAACAGTATGTTGTTTTTCAACATCATTATGATATAATACAATATGTTGTATGCTTTCTCCCATGTTGTGCTTCCGCCCACACTTTCAAATATGTTGCCTTGATGTGGTGCAGCAAGTATCAATGGTCTGAATATGGCGTCTGTCGCTTTGCTCGTATATTCATTGTATGCTACATAATTTATTGCAAGAAAAGGCAGGATTATGATGGAGAAACCTATGGCATATACTGCTATCTTTTTCATAGTATCAATATGGATATATTTTTTTTTCTTTCTGTCTCCGACCTGTCTCATTTCATATATCCAATCAATAATGATTGCTATTCCTATAGGGACTAATATCAATCCTTGGGGGAACCTGAATAGCAGGGCGAGACCTGTCGACAGTCCAGAATACAAGTATCTGCCCTTTAAGTAAAAATATAATGCTAAAAGGGCGAAGAATGTTGACGGTATCTCGGTAAGAGCATATATGGAGTATAGAAAAAAGACCGGAGTTATCATCAATAGGAATGCAGACAATATTGCAGTACTCTTGTCGAAGAGCTCTTTAGCTACGAGATATGTCATAAATATTGTTGCGCATGAGAATATTATTGCTATTAATTGTGAAGAGTATATCGGGTCAAGGCCTACACTCCAAAATGCTCCGATAATCAGAGGCAGACCATATGGTCGTATCATCTCCCATAATCCTGATGAGCCAGCGGCATAAATGTATTTCCCCATCCCTATATATACTGCCTCATCCCATATAGGCATATGATACCTCGAAGTTATGAAATAAAACTTTATCAGGAAGAATATCAGCAATAATATGAGCATCAGCCTGTTTTCTCTGAAGAATGCAGTAATATTCTGTTTTGTGTTATTTAGATTTTTCATCTTGCGCAGATGGTCTTGTCATTGAAATTGCTGCATATTATCTCCGACAGAGATTCCATATCCACAACTCCTGAATATTTTTTGTTTCCCACGACAATAGAAGGCAATTCAGTTATGTTGTATCTGTTCTGCAATATCTTAACACTGCTTTCTTGCGTCTCCAGATCAGTGTTTATAGGGAAGACCAAAAGTTTCTCCTCATATATCTTCTTATAATGTGTAAGTATGACTCCTTGATCGGGGCATATAGGACAATTTTTTTCTGAGAAGAAGTAAAGAACTATGGCATATTCTCCTCCGCACTCCTGTTTATATTGCCTTGCAAGAAGCCAATACTTCAAGTTATCTATTATGTATGCTCTTTCTATTAGGACGTAATCTTCATCATTTATCTGTGACTGTTTCCTATACGATTGTATCCTGTCAAGGCTTTCCCCAAGATCCGTAACTGACTTGTCGAATGCGGCCTTCAGCAATATGCATGTCTCCTCTTTATCCTCTGTAGATGTGAGGAATAGGTATTGCCATTGCAGACTCTCATAATCGGCTTTCTGCTGCTTACTCTCTCTTTCAGACCATTGTATCCTTTGTGTATCAAGCAACAATCCTAGCGTCAATCCCAAAGTGAATATGAGTAATGTTATTATTAATGCCAAGAATATCCTTGTCTTGCTGAAATTTCTTTTTATCTTCATAATTACCACTTCTGTTTTTTTCTTATGATTATCTCAAAAACCGATTTGATGACCAGTACGCTGACCAGCACATAATAGACGAAGAAATATGGTATTATATAAATGCTTCCATATTTCCTCACCTTATCATTCGTATGCCTACTTGCGAAGTATAGCATCAATACCGCTATGAACAATGCGCTGTATATCATCAATAGCTGCATTATCTCTATATCTAAAAGGTTGAATGTGAATTCCATGTTTTTGAATTGTGTGAGTATGTCAAACCTTACCAGGAAAAGATTATATATGTACTTATATATAGGCTTTATTACGTAATAGCCTAATGCTATGAGCGCTATGAATGAAAGGACATACGAGAATATCATCAAAGGTATTTGGAACATTCCGAAGTCACCATACTTCTTATTGAATGCCAACTCCTTATAATCATATATAGTCATTATCGCTCCCCTATACCACCTGGTCCTTTGTCTCGTGAAACCTTTTACAGTATCTGGGGCGACCGTATTAACGAATGCGTGTGTACATTGTCTCATCTTGAAATGGTGTTTTTGCGCTCTCCATGCAATCTCCTGGTCCTCTATATTTCTTCTACCGTCAAATTTCCCGAGTTTTTTAAGTGCGGACATCCTGTATAGGCTGAATGGCCCCGGAGCGACATATATTGAATCTATATATCCCATCAACCTTGAAACAAACATGGAAGACATATACTCTACCCTCTGGAATTTCTGCAACCAATTCTTTGGTGAATCGACTTTCATTACAGGTGTGACAATCGCAAGCTTAGGGTCTTTAACCATGTCATTGACCATGTATAGAAGGGCTTCGCTGTCTATGACACTGTCTGCGTCTATGCATGAAAAAAATTCTGAATCAGAAGTTTTTATCGCGGTATTCAATGCCTCTGCCTTTCCTTTGTTTGTTTTTTGGTTTATTATCCTTATCCTTATGTCTTTGTACTTATCCTGTTTTATCTCTTTCATAAATTTATTTACTATTTTCTTAGTATTATCTGTGCTACAATCGTTAACGACCACTATTTCGAATCTATCTCTAGGATATTCTAGTTCGATAAGTGATTTGAGGGTTTTTAGGATATGATTCTCCTCATTATATGCGGGGACGGCTATAGTCACTGTAGGAAAAATTTTGAGTTTAGGTTTCTTCTTGTCGAGCTCTAGTTTAAGGCTGTCCTTTTTTTCCAAAAAGAACAATAACCAGTATATTAAGAAGAATAATGATATGAAATATGAAAACCATACAAGTGCCTGAATTGTTGTTATGTTCATTTTTATCCTTCTATGTACATCCAGACTGCCACTTCTTCATTCTCATATATCTCCTTGAATTTCTGGCTGTTCTCTATTATGAATAGCAATCCTTGGTCTGCTTCAAGTCTTTGTCTAAATGTTTCATCTATGAAAATGTATTTGATTGAGTAATCGTTAAGTATGGATTCTGTCTTCTCAAGATTTCTCGAAGTGGTCAGGTTTTTATATACTGCAAGCCTCTTCGGCTCATATATATTTGTCTTCTCATCTATGAATGCCCTTCTTTCTGAATAGTATTCTATTATATACCCGTTTTCTATCGTGCTTAATACAGATTCATCCTCAAGGCTTTTTTCCTTTATGAACCTCAACGCATCAACATATGCTGGCGTAGGTTCCGTTTCAGATAACCTTGTAGCATATAGTATTGTGGTGAACATTATGCTGCACACTATCAGGAGAAGAGTTACTTTCTTTATTATCTGTATCGACCATTTCCTTCTTGTGAGATATATGAATGCGAATCCGGCATAGACCACCAATATGAAGTTCACGTAAGCCTTCAATGTCGTGTTGAAAACAGACAATCCAAACATTGTTATTATCAATATGTATACGAGCAGATTCTTCAGGCCTTTGTCCCAAAGCAGTATCATCCCTATGAGTGTCAATACCAGGCTTGAGAAAGAGAATCCTACCTCAGCACCGATGTCTGTTATCAGCCTAGTCTTCTCTAACGGTATCCTGGCAACGGAATATCCCAGATAGTTGTTGAGCAATAATGCAGCAATGAATGAAGCTATACTGAGTATTATCATTATCTTATAGTTATTGTAGTTTTTTGCTGTCAATAATATGTATAATATTACAAGTATTATAGATATCAGAGAGCTATAGAAATCAAAGAAAGGTATCAAGACGAGAGGTATTGCAGAGATAATATATTTCTTTGATGATATAAGATAGATAGTCAATAATGACAATATTATTGCAAATGAGAAATATTTCAGGTCCAAAAATGTGTAAAGGAATATCGGACTGCTTATGAGTATCAATGTTATTGCGGTGGTGTTCTTCTCGCTTATGTTGTGCTTTTTCATTATCATTATAGATAAACCGACACATAAGACTCCCAAAAGAAGCGGCAGTATCTTGTTGAATATGACGTTGTTCTGATTGAATAGGTCTAGTATGCTGAATGGCATAGTCCTGTCTTGCAATACGTCCTCACCCGAAACCCTGATATTATAATATGCTTCGCTATTTATCATATAAGGGTTTCCCTGGAATATCCTGAATGCGTATGGTGAGAGTATCAATGCGCCAGCAAGCAGGAGTATAAGCAATGTCTTTGTATTCTCATTCATTTTAATCATTCTCAACTTTGCATTTATTTATGTATAGGCTTGTGTTCTGGGAATAGAATGCCTGTTGGAAACATTCATTATCTATATATGACAGGTTCTGCGTTTCATATTTCTTTCTGGCCTGGCTTGAAAAAAATACGTATTTAGCATCATATTCATTGAGTATAGATACGGCCTCTATCTGGAATCTTGTGGTATATATGCTCTCCAGGTCATTCAGGCGCTGGTCTACATTTTGTACCAATAGAAAATTGTCGTCCATTATGTTCTTTCTCTTGGCATAATATGCTATCATATGCCCTTCTTCTAATGTCCCTACTATGGTCGCCGTTTTAGGGGTGTTCTGTCCTGTCCATTCTAGCACGACTATATCTTCTATTTTAGGAGTATTTCTGGCTTTCTCTAATCCAAGATATATCGATGGGAGTATCGATGTTATGACAAATAATATTAGGAACACTATCAGGAATATCCTCTCATATTTATGCAGTTTTGTCCTTTCAAAGAAATTTGTCGTTTTCCTGAGTGCGAAAGCAGATATTATAACCAATGTTATGCTCAATAGCATTATTGATGTCACCAAATTGAGAAGCCTGAACCACATCAAAAGGAATACTGATATCCCGAACCCGGTCAGCAGCATTACTTCTTTGTTCTTTTCCTCATGGAATGCCAGATAGAATCCATACAATCCTAACAATAATGGTATTATGCTTATAGTATAGAATGTCTCTAGAAGAGTTAATTTATTGAAGAATCCTGTTATTATCTCTGTAGGCATATTCTGCCATATAACCAGGAATCCGTGACTTAGGAATGCATTCTTGAATATCAGTAGATTGACCCAAAAAGTAAGGAATGCGAAAAAAAGTATTATCTCCAGCTCTTTCATCTCTATATGATGGTTCTCTAATTTCAGGAGCAGCAAATAGAATAATAACCCTATTATCAATATTAACGCAAGCGGCGTCGTCAAGACTAAAAGGAATATGAGTATCAATGCGTAATCTATATATTTCTTCTCATTTATCCTGAATATGCAGTATATTATGCTGAATACGAGCAAAGTGGATATGTAGTCTATGCTTACCCTGTTTATGTCAAAGAAAAATATTGGTATGAATCCTGTCATGAGTCCTGTCAACAGGCTTATCTTCGGACTTTTTGTTATCTTCAAGGCCATGAAATATGCTAATATTATTATCAAAGAAGCGAATATGTTAGGTATGATCTTTGCTGCTATATCATCAGGCATGAATATGCTGAATAATGCAAGCACGTAATAGTTCAACGGTGCGAATAATTGTGATTTTCCTCCATAACTAAGCGGGTCATTATATGTGGGCAATCCTGTATCCTTTATGCTTTCTACTTGTCTTAGGCTGAAATATGCTTCATAATTGAAGAATGGTGTCTGGAATGCAATAATCAATCTTATTGATAATACTGCTAAGAATATTATCGCCACCCAAAATTCTTGACTCTTGAAAAGCTTCTTAAAACCCATGATTTAGGGGAGGAATTAAGGTTTAAAAGGGTTATGGTTTATCTTCTAGAAATCTTCTGATTAAACCGGCTTTTTCTGTTCTACCGAGCTTGATGTATGCTTCTAATTCTCTTTTTAAGCTGCAAGCCGATATATTGTATGTGTCTATTTTTATATTAATCCCGTATTTATCAATGTCTTTATCACTTTCATTAGTATCTCCGATTATTTCCAATTCTATTCCATCAATAATGAATTTCCCATAATGAGAATCGAATATATCTGTATGTTTGAAATGAACTGTTTCAATAGCATATTTTTCTAACGCTTCTCCTATCAGGTATGCATTTTTTTCATTCGTTAATAAATCGATATCTTTTGCTTCTACTTCAATACCTTGTAGTGCTAAATTTGTGCTTCCTATAAGGACCCATTTATAATTTTTTATTAATGGAAATATTTTTTTTATTACATCCAAATTTTCTTTTAATCCCATGTCTTTATGTAAGTTTTTTTCTTTATTAATTTTCCCATCAAATTTTTAAAATCCTCTCTATTATCAATAATCATGCGTATATCTTCAGGTGTGGATTTTGTCGATTCTCTTTTAGATGGCGGTTTTGAGAATGATGTCATTACGACTATTTATGGCCCGCCTGGTGCCGGAAAGACTAATTTCTGCCTGTTGGCAATGGCGAATCTTAATGAGAAGAAGATACTTTATGTTGACACAGAAGGTAGTTTTAGTTTAGCACGTTTCAAGCAGGTATGCCCTAATTATGAGGAAGTCCTTGAGAGGACGGTATTCTTGACGCCGACAACGTATTCTGAGCAGAAGGATGCTTTTGAATACATGCGAAAGGTTGTTGATGAAAAGTTTGGGTTGATAATAGTGGATTCTATAGCTGCATTGTACCGTCTTGAATTAGGAGTATCTAATGATGTGCAGAGTGTAAACCGTGAGCTTAGTCTGCACATGGCCCTCTTGACAGAGATTGCAAGAAAGAGAAAGATTCCTGTGATAATGACGAATCAGGTTTATGCCGACTTAGAGGAGAGGGATAAGGTCAAGACTGTCGGCGGAGATGTCACAAAGTATTGGTCGAGAGCATTGCTTGAATTGACGAAGATGCGTGGCGACTTGAGAAAGATAACAATAATCAAACATCGCTCGATTAAAGAAGGAAACTTCGCTGTGTTCAGGATAGTGCAGAAAGGACTGGAAGAGGTTAACGGGTGAGCTCTCTGAATTTATGACATAAAGTCTACTTTTTCGTATTCTATATTTATTGGTTTTCCATTATGAAGAAGCTGTGATATTTTTGCTCTTCCAGATGAAGAGACTAAGACTTCGATCGTTATGTTTGTTGTAGGCATACGTGCGTTTCTCTCAAAGAAATATTGTTCTATACCATATTCCACAGATACACTGTTTCCATAAAAATATTTTATTTCTCCCTTTATGAAAGTGCCCTCTTTAGGCCTTGTTTTTGATATCTCTTGCTCACGCCAAATACCTTGCTCATCTTCTAGCAACATGACATATATTGTATCACCAGTATCAAAATTCTCCCTAACATTTAAGTTGGATATATCGTAATTTATGACCATATACTGTCCCATGAATGGGTCGAATGGATCTACTGGTTGTGTTGCAAGCACTATCTTCTTTCCAGTCAGATAGGGCCATTGGTTATAAATTATTATGGAGAATATTAAGACGGATATTATGTTAAGAACTATTATTAGTGATAAATATTCTTTTCTCATGGTTTTGTGTCTTTTGTCTTTGTGTCTTCAATGAGCTTTTTATGCCATTTTGGTATGAGCCATGCTCCGAGTATTAGAAGTATGCCTCCGATTATTGACAATAAGCTAAATCCTAAATACCCAGAGAAGTCCATCCAGAATCCGATGTATCTAGATATTATATCTATTATGAAGAAGAATATTGCAAGACTGACTATATTTTTTTCTCCGTTCTGTTGTCCATACCATATTATGAATATTATGAATCCTATTAGTAATACGTTGTTGAGTATCCATAGCAGATACTGTCCTGTGGCTAACCTGCCGCTCATTCCATTATATGAAGGATACCATTTGCATACGTTCTGTGATTCACAGTTTTGTTTTTCGTTGTGGAAAGTATTACACATCTGCCGTGTAACTCCAGATTTGGTGTTGCAGAAATTGTTCATCCATTCGCATCCTGGCTGAAGATTGCACGCACTATCGTCTTTGTATTCATAGCAGTTTATCTGTGTGCAATATTCCCTTCCTTGTGTATATTTATCTGTCCACTCGCAATATAGTTGCTCTGGCGATGATTCACATAGTTCTTTGGTGCCATAATCATAACAGCTAACAGCTTCACATCTTCCTGCTGTCCCTTTCGTTAACTGAGGCAATAAAGTCAGAACGAAAATAGCTACAATTATTAATAAGACTATCAATACCTCTTTTGGAGCGATTACCTGTTGCTTTAGTGCCATAAGAACGCCTGTCAAGAATGCTGCTAAGCATATGATTATCATTACAATTACAAATGGCGTCAGTGCTGCAGATTCAAATCCCATGACGAAGAAAGGTATCATCAATTGGAAACTCAGCAGGAATACTATTAGCAGGAAATAGAAAACGGTCCAATATTGATAAATAGGTGCAAACCTATGTTTTATGCTCTTGTGGATTACTGATAGGCCATAAAGCAATGCACCTATGCTTAGGAATAAAATGACTAATGCCATGACAAAACCAAACTCCACATCCTTATCCATCACTGACACATAATATTGCATGAGCATCCATGGGAAGAACAACCACATAGATATCACAAGATTCTCTCTGGAATCCAAAAAGTATGCAGTCAACATTATGACTGTCCAAGACAAGAAGACTATCCATGTATAATGCTGTATGCTTGTTGCCAAATGATATGTCTGAGATATTAAAAAAAGACTGAGTATGTATAATAATGCGCCAAGGACCAGAAGAGATCGTCCTATTCCTTCATGATTATTTACTCGCATTAATACGCCGCCTGTAAATGCTGCGAGTGTTGCCCCGACAAGTATTAGGACTTTGATTGCGCTAGGAATGTAATGCCAATTCTTTGCTATTAGCCATGCAAACCCTATGAATATGAGTATCGCTCCTATTGTGGCAATGACGTTTATGAATTTGACTGACTTCTTTTCTGTCTTATCGCGAGAAGAATCGGCCAGCATCTTGTCTGCTTGCTGTTGTGTAATGGTGCCGTCTTTGAGCCATTGTTTTATCTGTTTGTCATCAACCATTAATTTGATTAACTAGAATTAAGAGTATTTAAAGCAATCGATTTTAAAATGATGGTGCTGGTTGATAAATCTAAAAAAATAATTAAAAAATATTTCTTCAATTATCTACTCGTCTGAGAAGTCGTCCATCTTGTACTTGAAGTCTTCTGGCTTCTTTATGATGTGACGTGCAAGCATGTATCTTTGCGCGATTATCATGAACAATAATCCTAATGACTTCTTTCCCTTGTTGTTGCAGGGTATGATCAAGTCGATATAGTTCGCTGTGTTGTTTGTATCACATAATGCGATGACTGGGATCCCTACCTTGTTTGCGTCAAGGACCGCATTCTTGTCTGGCCAAGCATCAACGACGAACACGATCTTTGCCTCTAAGAAATTCTTCAATTGTGGGTTTGTCATCAATCCTGGAGTGTATCTTCCTGCGAATGTCTTCACACCAGTTATCTTTCCGAACATCTTGACTGCCTTCCAGCCGTTCTCTCTCCTTGACACTACAACTATGTCTTCTGGAGCATATTTTGAGAGCATATCTGCAGCGACCCTTATCCTTTCGTCGATCTGTTGGATGTTCAATACTGTCAAGCCGTCTGGTCTTGTCTTGTAGATGAATTTCTCCATGTATTTTGTCTTGAATTTTGTCCCTATATGTATTCCTGATTTCAAGTATTCATCTGTCGGTACCAATAATTGTTCTTGTGTCATTTTGTATTCTCCATTACCTTGAAAGATGCTAGAAGCTCTCTTCCCCATCGTGTTTTTAACCTCAGATGGCATCCTGCCCCTACAACGAGACAGATTTGGTAATAAAATAAAGGAAAAAAAATGTGTTTATAAAGGTTGCGCCTATAATGTGCATCCGCTTAATCTTGCCAGATTCTCTAATGTCTGCTCTCCAGGATATTTCTCTCCATCGATTATCCATGTAGGATATCCTGAGATTCCTGCATCTGTACATGCTGCCGTCTGAACTTGTGGCTGTCCTTCTACTGCACACTCTACATATGTGACATACTGCCATGAATCTCCGAATGCCTTCTTGTTGTTCTCGCAATGTGGGCACCAGTATGCGCCATACATCTTTACCTCTTTCTCTGTCAGACATTTGGCGAAATCATCAAGATTTGCAATCGGGACTAAATTGCCTGTTGTCTGATCTTCATTGCTTGATGTTTTGGTTTCAGTCTTATACATATAGTTCACTATCGTGGCTTTCGACCTCAAATCTGTCAATAATGCGTCAAAATTCTTCTGTGCTGCTTCATCGCTCAAGAAATTCTTTATGTCGTCCTTCACTTCATTTAGTTCTTGTATTTTTTCTGGCGTATAATCCAGCTTCTTTATCAAGTGATATCCGTATATGGTCTTGACTATCTCTGTGTCATTGATGTCCAAGTCGAATGATGTCTCTTCGAATTCTTCAACCATCTCTCCCCTTCCAAAAGTATATGTTCCGCATTTATCTTTACTTCCCGGATCCTCGCTGTACTCTTTTGCAAGCTCACAGAAGTTTGTGTCTGTCAATTCATCTTCTATGTCTTCTATCTTATCTTTTGCTTGTGCATCCGTGACGTTGTCTGATGTAAGTATCAGTATGTGTTGTACTGTGACCTGCTCTGCTTGTGTGAAGCTGTTCTTGTTCTGCTCATAATATTGCTCTATTGCGTCATCTGTTATATCTACATTCTTGAATATTGTCTCATTCAACAAATCCTTTATCAACAATCTTCTCTCTATAAGGCCCTCAAGCTCTTTTAATGTGAGGTTTTGTCCTTCAAGAAGGTCTTCGAAATCGCTCTCAGATAGGCCATTCTGTAGCTTGAAATTTGTCAGTTCTTCCTGTATTTCTGCATCCGTGACCTGTATATTTCTGTTCTTTGCCTCTTGGATAAGGAGCAATTCATCTATCGTTTGGTTAAGTATTGTCTCTTTCGTATATACTTGCTGCAATATAGGATTCAGGTTATTGTATTGGTTCTCTATGTCCAATGCATATATTGGCTCTCCATTTACTGTTGCAGCTATCTCTGATGTAGTCTTGTCGACAGGTCTTTCTTTCGATAATGTTATTATTAGGAATGCTATTCCTGCAATCACTATTATTGCTATGAGTATCCAAAGCCAGATGAGCTTTGTCCCTTTTGATTTATGTGAAGCGTGTGGCTTCTTATCTGATTTAATAGATTTTTTCTTCTCCATTTTGTCTACCTTCTTATGCATTATTTGCTTTTTTGGTTTTAACTCTTCCTTCTTTTTTTGCGGCTTTATTATTTTCTTATCTTCAGATTTTTTTACTGTCATCTTCTTTTCTGTGTTGTTCTTCTCTGCAGGCTTCTTCTCCGTTTTTGTCTCTACTTCTTTCAATGGTCCTTCTGTTTGCTCATTCCCTTCGAGATTTACTGAATCATAATCTACATAATCCTCATTAGAATCGTCTTCATTTGTTATCACATTGTTTATATGGGTTATATCAGAATCTTCTGTCACTTCTGGATTGTTCCTGTCCTTTTCCATAATCATACCTCCCTTGAGTAGATACAGGGATTTATCGAGCATATATAAAGGTTATGGATTTGTTTCTGAGACGCCTTAACAATCCTAAACCTTAATAATCCTAAAATTTATATATACGTGGTCTCTAGTGGTTTTCATGTTTGATATTATAATCGGCAGAGGTGAGGCTGACAAGCAGAGGCTTGGTAATAGGGGAGCTGTGCTTATTGCTAAGCATTACGTCAAGATGGGCCGTACTGTGAGCCTGAGCAACAATATCTATCTTGATGTCACAAGGGCGCACGTATTCTTCATAGTTGGTAAGAGAGGATCAGGTAAATCTTATACGATGGGTGTCATCGCAGAAGGCATATCTGACCTGCCTGAGGAGATAAAGAACAATATCTCAGTAATACTCCTTGACACAATGGGTATATACTGGACTATGAAGTATCCTAATCATAAAGACAGGAATCTGCTTGATGATTGGGGTCTTAAGGCGAAATCTTTGGATGTGAAGATATTCACCCCTACAGGATATTATGATAGTTATAAAAAGAAAGGCATACCTACCGATTTCCCTTTCAGCATCAAACCGAGTGAGCTTGATGCAACTGATTGGACGCAGAGCTTCGGCATACCTGCAAATGATCCTATAGGCGTATTGATAGAGAAGGTCGTATACAATCTTAAGGAATCAGGCAAAAATTTCACAATAAGTGATATTCTGAAAAACATAGAATCAGACAAGGAGTCTGACAATAACAGCAAGAATGCTGCAAAGAACCTTTTCACAAACGCCAGGAATTGGGGAATTTTCGAGCTTGAAGGAAGCAAATTGAAGGCGACACCGCTCAGTGAGCTTGCGAAAGCAGGACAGGTGACTGTCCTTGACTTGAGCTGTTATGCGACGATGGCAAATTCTTGGAATATAAAGAATCTTGTCGTTGGCTTGATTGCTGAGAAACTGTTCATACAAAGGATGACTGCGAGAAAGAATGAGGAATACCAACAAATCCATAAGGCAGTAAACCTTTTCGGTGATGAAATGATAAAGAAGATGGAATCCCCAATGGTTTGGCTGGTCATCGATGAAGCGCACGAATTCCTGCCGCATGATGGAAAGACATTGGCGACAGATCCGCTCGTCACTATATTGAGGGAAGGAAGACAGCCAGGAATATCTCTTATACTTGCTTCCCAACAGCCTGGCAAGATACATACTGATGTGATGACACAGTCAGACGTAGTGATAGCTCACAGGATAACTGCGAAACTTGACACAGAAGCGTTAGGCGCATTGATGCAGAGCTACATGAGAGAAGGACTTGTCCAGCAATTAGATGATTTGCCGCGAGTAAAAGGTGCAGCAATAATATTCGACGATAATAATGAACGAATGTATCCAATAAGAATGCGCCCAAGACTCACATGGCACGGCGGAGAAGACCCATCAGCAATCCCTAAGAAATCAGATGTAGATAAAGAGATAGAGTTGTAAAGGTTATTTATTTGCAATTTTTTTCTGATAGATATTTAATATGAAACAGGCCAGTAAGTATGATAGGATTAATTCTAATATAATCATTATATATGACATTAAACTAATTAATGCGTAGTTATTTAATGAATAAATAGAGGAATATCCGCCAGGTATTGGATAACAAGGCGTTCTAACACACATTATAATCTGATAAACAGGTATAATTGGTAATGTTCCTAAAACCATCATTATTAGAAAAGATAAAATTATTTTTCTCTTACTTGGCCTAAAAAAAGATAGATCCATTTATTTCTTCTTTCTCCACGTCTTTCTGGAAATTTTGTTGTGTATTCCTAGCTCTTCTTGGTATTCTTTTTCTGTGTATGGCGCTTTTGTCATGCTTATCATCGATGCGACAAACATTATCACGAAGAACAGCATGAACGTGAATCCCCATGTTGGAGAAAGGTCATTTACAAAGAATATCGATATAAGGAATCCTATGATGCTTGTAAGCATGAACCCCGCGCTTAAATGTGCATATTTCATTTATTCACCTCAATTTATCTAATTATATACAATCCTATTTATATAGTTTTTGCGAACATCTCATCTATCACTTTCATTGCGTTCTCTCGCTTCTTCGGAAATGCAGCAATGTTCATCCGTATGTGGAAGCAGTCTCCTGATGTCGTTATCTCGTATATGCCTTCTAGGAGCTTGTTCCTGTCTAATCTTATGAAGAAGTCATCATTCTCATCGAGTCTTGATTCTTTCTCTAGCCTTAAGAAATCCTTCTGGTCTTTAGACAGTTTAGAAAGGAGGTTTTTTAGGAATGCATTCGTCTCTTTCTCTTTTTGCATCCTAAGTTCATATATTATTATCTGTCTTCCCTCGAAGCCTTCTGCTTTGATTTCATTGATCGATATCTTTTCTTTCTCCCAATCTAATGGGAGCAAAGATTTCATTGTATATTTCGCCTTCTCTTTTATTTCCGGATTTTGTGTTATGTCTTCTGGTTTTATAAAGACGTTTACGGTTATCGTGTGGCAATATTTCATGAAATAATAATTCCGAACATTTTTAAATACTTTCTGTTTCTCATGATTGATGAACCTCATCCATGCATTCATAGAATATATCATGCATCTTGATTCCAATCTCTTGATAATAATAAACTATTTCGGTCCATGGGCTTATGGTATTGTTTTTACCATAATATTCTTAGAGACTGCGCTTGTATTGACACCTTTCCTTCCTGGAGATTCTTTGCTGTTTGCGGCCGGAGCTTTGGCAGGGATAGGCGCGTGGGATATATGGATACTGTTCTTTTTGCTGACTGTCGCTGCAGTGCTTGGTGACAGCGTTAATTATTCTATAGGGAAATTCATCGGTCCAAGAGTTTTTAAGTATAAAGGAAAGTTATTGAATAAGGAGCATCTAGTGAGGACTCATAAATTTTTTGAGAAGCATGGCGGCAAAACCATAATATTGGCAAGGTTCATCCCTATAATAAGGACTTTCGCACCATTCCTTGCAGGCGTCGGGAAAATGGATTATTTCAAGTTCCTATCTTATAATATCATCGGAGGGATATTATGGGTTGGCCTCTTCTTATGGACTGGTTATTTCTTCGGGAACATACCTTTCGTTAAGGAACACTTCACTTATGTTATAATCGGAATAATAATTGTGTCATTGATTCCCGCAGCCATAGAATTCTATAGGCATTGGAAGGAACAACGGGAGAAAAAAACAAAAAATAAAAAGATGGATGTTTCTCGAAGAAAATGAAGCATAATCTTACAATAACATTGATGTTACTTTCATTCTTCTTATTGGCGCAGGTCACAGGCTTGTGGCTGATAAACAAGGATTCTACTGTTGCTGTAAATGCAGAAGGGGACATTGTTGTGAGTCATGGAGACACGAGTCTTGGTGATAGGCCTCAGACTGAGGGGTTCGGAAGCTTCCTATATTTGGTCATTGGAATAGCTATAGGAACCATCCTTGTTCTGATTCTTGTAAAATTCAAGCAGGCAAACATCTGGAAGTATTGGTTCTTCCTTGCCGTGTGGATGGCTTTGAGCCTATCTATAGGTGTTTTGGTGAAGGCAAAGATATTGTTCAATTATGATGTTGCGATGCTGTTGGCTTTGGTTCTTGCAATATGGAAGATCTGGAAGCCTAACATATTTATACATAATATTACGGAAGTTTTAGTGTATTCAGGAATCGCGGTCCTTCTAGTTCCTATCTTCGATGTTTTCTGGGCGATAATGCTGTTGATTGCTATATCAATATATGACATGTATGCTGTATGGAAGTCAAAACATATGGTGAAGATGGCGAAGTTCCAGACTAAAAGCAATGTCTTCGCAGGATTGATGATACCATACAAGATGAAGGATATGAAGGTGCAGAAATCTTCGATAAACGGGAAATTCGCTAAGAAATTAGATACGTCAACTATACCTAAATCAAAACCAAAGACTGCGATACTCGGTGGAGGAGATGTGGTGTTCCCGTTGATTATGACTGGTGCAGTCATGGAAGGGTTATTGCGTGAAGGATTGACAAAATCGCAGGCATTCATGCAAAGCTCAATAATGATTCTTACGACGACAATCGCACTCGCATTACTGTTCTTCTTCGCAAAGAAGGACCGCTTCTATCCAGCAATGCCATTCGTCACAGCAGGATGTTTGATAGGATGGGCTATTGTTCTTCTCATCTAAAATTCCCAGAAATTCAATTTCCCTTTTGCAGGGATTGGTTTGATTCTTTTCGCATCTTTTAAGATGAATCCGTAATCTCCCCAGTCGCCATCAGCAAGATGCAATGAAGCATCTTTCTTCCTTTCTGCATCATTAGAATAATGCTTGACATCAATCAATGTCGCTTTCCCAACGATGCATCCTGTAGGCAATTCTAAATAACCGAATTTCTTCATTGATTTAGAATCAGGAATCTTTGACGCATGTACATAGAATTCTCCACGGAATTTAGTGTTCCATTTACGCAATTCTATCTTCTTACTGCCTGAAACTACGAGTTCTGCAAATGGTTGTTTCAATGAGAGAACTTTCATCTTATGCTGCCTTGTGTTCGACCTTGAATCCGCCATTATATGTTATCGTGCATGCCTTCTCGAAATATGGCATTACGTGATGATTTTTAGGAGTGACTCTATCAACTATCACCACTTTGGCGGATAATGGATTGTTCATTTCAAGGTTCTTCATCTCCATAGCGATATGTTTGTAATCGTTGTCTGCGGTTAGGAACAATATTTTTTTCCCGAGCAGATGGGAATATAGTATTGTCTCTGCAAGTATCTTATGGTCAGAGGAGTTATTATGGTTTTTATTGCTCCTTTTCTTGTATCTCTCGAATGCTTCTGTTGTCACGTCTAATATGTTTTCATATATGTCCGAGTATCTCTCGTCCAACTCCTTGAACACATTCACGTGCGTCATTGAACTATTCATAACCTGTTCAATTGACTTTTTTTCTGTGGATAATATCTCGTCCATTGTCTTTTTTATCTTATGGATTTTCGATTTGTTCATCTTATAGAATCGCTCTCCTATCCTGAAAGGTATGGATGGATTGTTTTTTGATATGTATTCTGCAGTCTTTTTCCTTGCAGTGCCTTTATAGAATA
This sequence comes from uncultured Methanosarcinales archaeon, assembly GCA_964545585.1. Classification (GTDB taxonomy): domain Archaea; phylum Nanobdellota; class Nanobdellia; order Woesearchaeales; family UBA9642; genus UBA9642. The sequence goes on along the minus strand of CAZJFT010000003.1, from coordinate 6,924 downwards.
CTCCCCTTGTTTTGATGCGGTACATTTCTTCTGTTTTTTTCGTCAGCATATCCTGGTGTTTATTTGATTTCTTTATTTCAGCGAATACTTCAGGTGTTATCATTATATCAGGATTTATGATCTCAAGGAGGTTATCATAAAAGGCATTCACATTCTTTATTATATCGGATGATATGCGATTATATTTTGCTGTATTGGAATAGAATTTCAGCATACTGCTCAAAAGGCCCAGACTTACTCCTTTATATTCTTTCTTTTCAGGATCATACAATGATATTGGGGGGGTTATTATCATGGATGTGTCCATGAATTTTTCTCCATCGAAGCTATCCACTATCTCTGCGATGTTGATGACGTATTTTATCGGATCATATAATATTGGTTCTCGCATGTTTTTTGTTAAGAATCATGATTTTTAAATATTATCTTTATGTCCACTAAATAGTGATTATCTTATCATATGAATCCTTTCAAGCTCTTCTGTTTCAGTTTTATGTTGTAGGAATCCGGATTGATTGTCATCTGTTCTTTTGCTGCGATTATCTGTGTCTTGAGATGATCTTTCTTGTATTTCTGCAATTCTTTCTTAACATTCCTGGAATATTCAAGTGCATCAATCCCTTTCTTGAATCCTATCAATATCGCAAGCTCAGGATTTGTATATTCAATGATATTTATCATGTCGTCTATTTTTGTGGTTTCACATCTGAAGACCAGTATGTTTACATCCTTGAACTCTTCTGCAAATCCTTTAGTTAGCTTTGGATTGTTTATGTATCCTAGGACGTATTTCGGAGTCACTATCCTGAATGAGTTCTGCACCTTCTTTATGCTCTCATGATTATCATCGAAGACTCGTGCATTGAACCTCTTGATGAGTGCTTTTGCATCATTGCTATATAGCAATTCGGTGTCAGACATAAGTATCAGGTCAACCTTTTTCAGTCCAGACTTGACAATGAACCCTATCCCTGGGTCTATGACAATAGTTATCTCTCCATCGATGATTATTCCGCCAGAACTCTTACCTTCATACACAGAATCATGGTCCCCCGCTGTCCCTGGAATGAATATTTTAGACATGATATTGCTTATGACTCAAACTTTATATTTGTTATGTTTTTAATTAACTTTAAAAACGCCCTCTTATTCACAGTTATTGTGCTAGACTGGGCGGTTAGTCCTCGCCTGTTACCATAAACGGACTTTAGGTGGAGTCGAAGCCTGAGGAGCGGTCTTCATAGTTCAGGCCAGTCCTGGATGTACTGTCGATCCTCTGTCCCTATTGATCGATACTTTAATGAAACGGATCAGGACAGGAATGTAGCAGTCCTAAGTTATTGCGTTGGTGCTTTAGGGGTCGCGGAGGGGAGGGAAACCTAGGATCAACTGGTTTGGGCTATGGGATCCATCCTCAGGCATGCACGCTTTCTTTATTATACTATTGATTAATATTTATGGCAAACATTTATAAATACTATTCTCCAATTATTCACCAATGCGTGAGGTGTGGTTGCATGAAATCAGATTCTATTAGATTAGGCATAGTTAGCGCTGTGGCAGTGATTGGTATAATAATAATGACATTATTATCTGCATATAATAACGGCGAGTATTATGGATTCGCTGCCAAAGGCAAGGGTGGCGGCAGCATCGCGCTTTCTCCTGCACTCTCATTCGAGGCAGAGACAGGCTCTAGTCAAGGTTTCATGATAGGTGAAGACCCTAAGGCGTCTGATAAACAATATGTCTATAGTCCTGATGGTTCAGGGAGCATAAGCTACTCGTTCAATATCGATAAGGCAGGTCTTTACAAGATATCGACAAAAGTCGCTACGTCAACACCTTATGCACAGCATAATTCCTTCTATCTTCAATTGAACACTAATGAAAAAGCTCTCGTCGAAGCAGTTGAATCAAACAATTATAGATGGAATGATGTATCTTTGAACGGGAAGAAAGAATGGTTCTTGAATCCAGGCACTCACACGATAAAAATCGAAGGAAGGGATCCTCAAGTAAAGATAGACTCCGTACTATTATCCTTGTCCGCAACTCAATGTGCAGACAATGATAAAGATGGTTATGGGAAGCCAACTTCAGAATTATGCCTACATTCTCAAGAGGATTGTAATGATGTGAATGTGAATATTAATCCTGGGGCATTAGAAGTATGTGACAATGGCATCGATGATGACTGCGACGGACAGGTAGATGAAGGATGTCAGAATGAATATTGTGGAGACGGCATATTAAACGGTGCTGAGGAATGTGATGGTGCCGATTTAGGGGGGTTGACATGCGATGATGTAGGTCCTTTCTTAGGAGGATTATTGCAATGTAATTCTGATTGTACTTTTGATGTGCGTGATTGTACTACTATGCCTCCTCCTTGTTTTGATGGTGATGGTGATGGTTATAACTATTCCGGTTGCGGTGGAGATGATTGCAATGATAATGATCCTGATATAAATCCTGGAGTGTATGAAGGGTTAGTAGATGGAGTGGGATATTGTGATTATATAGATAATGATTGTGACGGGCAGATAGATGAGGATCAGACATATCAGCATGCAAATTATGTAGATAATGATGGGGACAATGCATATGTCACAGATGGTACACTTGTGACTTTCTGCGTTGGATATTATCCTTCTCTCCCACCGATAGATTGTGATGATACAAATTCAAACATAAATCCATTCGCGACAGAGATATGCGGCAATTCTGTCGATGAGAATTGCGATGGAATTATATTGTGCCCGCAGAATGTGTCTTACGGTGTGAATGTTATGGTGCAGGCAGAGGTCGGTACAAACAATGGGTTTACAATATCTAATAATATAAATTTGACTGAACGTTATGTTTATACTGATGTTGATGAACAGAACAGTATATCATATTCTTTCAATGTCCCTGTTTCTGGACAATACGTTATTGATACTGGAATGGTAGACCCTACTTCAGGTACGGATTCATTCTATATTGGATTAGATGGTTTCAATGCTCAAGGGAATAATGCTTATGTATATGACAGCATTGATGGTGCAGGCGTCTTGGATGATACTGTGCGATTGAGAGGTCCTAACGGCAATTCTACTTATTTCATGTATGACCCGATGATATATGACTTGGAAGCCGGATTGCATACATTCACATTCTATGGTAGAGAGAGGAATACGAAGATGGATTATCTGATGCTGAAAACTTATGAAGGGCCTATATTGCAGAATATATTGCCTAATGTTTATATCTTATCGCCTGTAAACAATGAGGCATTTGTAGTCGGTTCAAACATAACTATAAATGTTTCTGCGAATGATCCTGATGGGACAATTGATAGGGTGGAATTCTATAGGAGTACATCAAATTCTGTTGCATTCCTGCTAAATGACACCATGTATCCTTACATCTATAATTGGAACAATGCACAATTAGGAAATTATACGATAACAGTCATTGCATATGATAATGATGGTGATTCTGCTACAGCGACTGCATTAGTAAGAATAAATCCTGTGCCTGAGACTTGCGGCAATGAGTATTGTGCAGCAACAGAATCTTGCAGTACATGTCCTCAGGATTGTGGAACATGCCTTAATATAACTGAGAACTTCACACGTTATGTCTCGCCAACTGGTGCAGGATTGCATGACGGTACTCAAGGAAACGAGTGGACAATCTATGAGGCTGCAGCTAACGCAGTTCCTGGAGACAGAATACATCTCGCTGCAGGCACTTATAATATTGCATCGTCATCATTGAGCTTCAACAAGGATGGTACTGCAGAGAATCCTATAACTTGGGAAGGAACAATATCACCCAATGACTTCAATGTGGATACTGTGAATGTCACAGGACAGCAATCTACCATACTGAAGAGCAGCTACATAAATAATGGCGCGATAAACATGAACGGAGATTATAATATATTTAAGAATATGGTCATCCAACAGGATACTCCTGCAAAAGTACTTGCTTATGTTCAGGGAGATCATATCACTTGGGAAAAGGTGGCTTCAAAGTATCCCTCTAACGTAGGCTCATCATCTAATCATTTAATCTTGGTGTATGGTAGATATGTAACTATAAGAGGATCTACTTTCAACCAAGGACCTAGGACTATAATATGGGTAAGGAAGAATTCTGGTGGGCAGGCAGATTATTTCTTGATGGAGAACAGCATAATGAAAGGCGCGACAAACCATCCTCCTATACAGATATTCCCTGCAACTAACTCTAATGATACGACAACAATAAAGAGGCCTATAATCAGGAACAATATATTCATTGACAATCCATATCCAAATCTCTATACTAGATACTGTGAGGAGTTTGCATTCTACAATAATATATTCATACGCTCAGGAACACCATACGATATAGACAAGCATACAGGTTTCCATTATCCTACAGGATTGCCAGAGGATGTGATGAATTCTAGCAGGGGAATAATCGCATACAACACGATAATAGAGGATGGTCAGCAGAACATAATGAATAATGTCGGAAGCAACGAAGTGAACTTCGTAAATAACATATACTATTCTACGTATTCAGGATGGAGCTCTTTGCAGCCTTTCAGGTTCGATGGTGACTGGAATGCGATATATAGGCACAGGAATGACTATAATCTTTATTATTTCGCAAATGTTCCAGATGCGTTCACTGCACCACAGAAGATAAGGGGGACTTGGGGTACAAACTATATGAGCGTATGGTATCCTAATTGGAATTCAGTGACTGGACAAGAGAATCATACGATAACAACACAGGCACCAACATTCAGAAATATTGCGGCAAATGATTACTCTCCATTGAGTTCATCAAGCCCGCAAGTAGGCAAAGGAATTCCAGTCACTGTTGCAAATGGTTTCTGGATGAACATAGACACTGACTTCTATGGGAACCCTAGAGATCCATCGCATCCGACAATCGGAGCGATAGAAGGAGAAGCTCCTTCAATAATTTGTAATGCTGGCGACACTCAGTCCTGCGCTACTGGTCAGCCTGGAATATGTGCTGTAGGCACTCAGACTTGTACTAATAATAATTGGGGTACATGCATTGCTCCGACGCAGCAGACAGAAATATGTAATAATGATATTGATGAGGATTGTGATGGTGTGTTGAATAATGGTTGTACTGGTTTCTGTGATACTGATAATGATGGACATAATCAGGAATTATTGTTGTGGTGCGTTATATATGGTCCTGTAGACGATTGTGATGACAATAATGCAAATATCTATACTGGTGCAACAGAGATCTGCGGAAATGGTGTTGATGAGGACTGCAGCGGTGCAGACTTACAATGTCCTAATAATCCCCCGATAGTATCAATATCAAGTCCAGTGACTGGTTCTACTTTCAATGCTAGCAGCAACATCACTGTTGTCGCTTTAGCTTCTGATCCTAATGGAAGCATTGCGAAAGTAGAATTCTACAGTAATAATGCATTAATGAGTACTGATACAACATTCCCTTACTCTTATGCATGGACTAATGTTGTTGCAGGAACTTATGCTGTTTATGCAAGGGCGTATGACAACACTAACCTATCGACTAATTCGACATCAATAACTGTTAATGTTGTGACTCTGACGAATAGTACCAATACTTCTGGCAAATGGTATGTTGATAATGTTGCTCCTGCTGGTGGTAATGGTCAATCTTGGGCTACTGCATGGAATTCATTCTCTGCAATAAACTGGAATAACGTGCAGCCAGGCGACACGATTTATATTTCAGGAGGGATTAGTGGAAAATCTTATTATGAACAGATGACAGTCGGAGCATCCGGCATTGCAGGTAATCCCATAATCATAACAAAAGGTGTTGATGCAAATCATAACGGTCCTGTTACTTTAGATGGACAATCAGTACGTTCTGAAGGGATATATATCGACAATAAGCAATACTTGACAATATCTAATTTGAAATTCAAGGATGGCGCAAGAGTACAGATAAGAGGATCAAGTGGCTCAGTATATACCACCAGCGGCGCATCCAAATATGTCACTGTTGAGGATTGCGAATTCTTCATTACAGGACATGGCGGAGTATTTGTGCAGACTAGCGACCATATAACTGTAAGAAATAATAAGTTTGATACGCCTAAGAACAGCAGTGCACAGACAGACGGAATATACTCCCAGAAGAATTACAACAATGTTTATGAACATAATTATATTTTGATGAACAATAATTGGTCTGGTGACCCGAACAATTCTAGTGATGATGGTCATAATGATGGCATACAGTCTTTCATGGATACAGACATGACTTATAGGTATAATTTCATCTGGCAGAACAATAGCAAAGTCAGCAATGCACAAGGCATATACATAACCACTAGCAACGGCACATTGCTCGCATACGGCAACATCATATATGGTCCAAGTACAAAGAATGCATTGTTGACGAATTCAAATTATTTCGGAAGCAATGCAAGGATGCTTGCTTATGGGAATACTCTTGTAGGCGGCGGGTGGGGTGTAATATCATTCAGGGACAGTCCTAATTCAGAGATAAAGAACAATATAATAATGAGCGATAAACCATCAATTGTTCTTGTAAATATTGATGGTGCGTCAATTCCTCCTGCAAACTGGGATTATAATCTATACTATGCGCCGAATTCTACATATTTCTTCAACAATACCATAAGGAATTTCGCACAATGGCAAGCGGCAGGGTTTGACATTAACGGAAGATATGGCAATCCTGAGTTCGTAAATGAATTATTGCAGAACTTCAGATTAGATGCCGGATCTATAGGTATTGATGCAGGAACTTCTTTAGGTTCTCAATATAATTTGGATAAGGACGGAATATCTAGGCCTCAAGGTGCTGCTTGGGACATCGGCGCTTATGAAACTGCTGGTGCTGTCAACACTCTTCCTGTTGTTTCTATAACTTATC
>CAZJFT010000002.1:0-56623 GCA_964545585.1 uncultured Methanosarcinales archaeon | reverse complement strand
AAGAAGGACCTATGCACGGGTATCAACTCTATCAAGAGTACATAAAGCATCATCATAAAGTATCGATGAGGCTGATATATTACCATCTTAAGAAAGGAGTATCGCTTGGAGAGATAAAAATCCATAAGATAGAGAAGAAAAAAGGAGAATTCAGCTGGGGCAGTGAAGTCCAGCACATAATGTATGCAGTGAATAAATGATAAAAAATTAAGTGATAACTTTTTAAATAATTCATTAATCTGAAAAAGAATAAAATGGAAGATAAGAAAAATGGCTGACAATAAAGACATAAAATCATCGAAACAATACTATGACGAGCTTATAAGTTTCATGCAGCAGAAAGGATTCATATGGGGTCCAGAGCCAGAGATATACGGCGGGCTTGCAGGATTCTATACGTATGCGCCCCTCGGGAAACTCTTGAAAAACAATGTAGAGAATGAGATACGGAAACTTTACACAAAGAATGGATTCTGGGAAGTCGAATGCCCGACAGTGATGCAGAAAGAAGTATGGGAGGCATCAGGGCATCTAGGTGGATTCACAGACCCTGTAATAACGTGCAGCAAATGCAAATCAAACTTCAGGGCAGATAATCTTTTCTCAGAACTATTTCCCGACGAGAATTTTGATCATAAGACAGATGAAGAATTGTTGGAATTCATGGATAAAAACAAGATAAGATGTCCGAGCTGCAAAGGCGATTTCAATCGTGAAATAAAGAAACATACATTGATGATGAAGACAACAATCGGCTTGAATACTGAAGCATACAATAGGCCAGAAACAGCGACGACAACATACCTCCCATTCATAAGATACACAGAATTCTTCAGGAAAAAACTGCCATATGCAGTGTTCCAGATAGGGAAAGCATACAGGAACGAGATTTCTCCAAGACAGCATGTTTTGAGAAGCAGAGAATTCACACAGGCAGAAGCGCAGATATTCCTGTTCAAAGACCAAAAAAATGATTTCGAGAGATACATTGAAGTAGAGCATGAAACAATCCCATTATGGCCGTGGCAATTGCAAGAGAAGGATGAGAATCCGATAAAAATCAGGGTCCATGAAGCACTCGAGCAAGGACACTTTAAGAACAAGGCATACGCGTGGGCAGTATATATTGCCTATAACTTATTCAGGAAGATAGGCATACCAGAAGATAAGATACGATTACGGCAACATTACCCTGATGAGAAGGCATTCTATGCAGACGATGCATGGGACATAGAGTTGAAACTGAAGAGCTTCGGATGGTTTGAAGTCTGCGGAGTGCATGACAGGACAGATTATGACCTGAAACAGCATGCAAACAAATCAGGAAAGGAGCTTGTAGCATTCAATGAGCAATCAAACGCTCAAGAGAAGAAAGAGATCCCTAACATAATAGAGATAGCATTCGGCAGCGACAGGCCGACATTCGCATTGCTTGACATGTTTTATGAAAGAATCGCAGAGAAAGAAGGAAAGACAAAGTTCAAGATACCTCCGCACATGGCGCCAGTTAAAGTTGCAGTGTTCCCTCTAGTGAAGAAAGACGGCCTTGCAGAAGAGGCACAGAAGATATTTGAAGATCTAGAAAAAGAATTCACATCAAGATACGACATCTCTGGATCAATAGGCAAGCGTTATCTTCGAGAAGATGAATCAGGGACGCCATACTGCATAACTATTGATTATGATACGCTTAAGGATTCTACTGTGACGATACGTGATCGAGACAGTGAAGGGCAGAAAAGGATACATAAAGAGCATTTAAGACATATTCTAAGAGAACTGCTCCATGGAAGGATGAATTGGGAAGAAATAAAAGGAAATTAGAATAATAATATTTTATTAGATAGATTATTCCTTATGCACTTCGAAGAATGCCTGCGTCTTCTTGCAGACCTTGCACTTTTTTGGGGCTTCCTTTGCATCTGATACATAGCCGCAGTTCCTGCATCTCCACCTGACAATCATGTCTGCATTGAATACCTTGTTGTCATGCATAATCTTCATCAATCTCAAGAATTTCTTCTCATGCTCTGCCTCTATCTCTGATAGTTCCTTGATGAATTCTGCAATATCCTTGAAACGTTCCTTCATCGCCGTGTCCTCGAACTCATCATACATCTTCGAATGGCATTGTCGCTCTATGTCTGCAGCTTCCATTATATTGTTCTTAGTCTTCATATCCCATCCGAGATACTTGAAAAGGATACGTGCATGCTCTTTTTCATTCTCAGAGAATTCCTTGAAGACATGCGCTATGCTCTCATAACCCTCATTCTTCGCAAGTTTCGCATAGAACTCATACCTGATTGTTGTCTCAGTCTTCTTCAGAAACAACAGCACAAGATTCTTCCTTGTCTGGCTCGAATCGAACCTTGACTTCATCTTCTCATGGATGCTCTTGAATATGCTCTTGCTCACATCAAGATTGGTCTTTTCATCAAGCTTCCTATTATCCTCGATCTCTTGATCTCTGAAAGTATCTATTGCCTTCAAGAAACTATCTATCTCGGCCAACGCGCCATGTATCTCATCTCTCCTCTTAGAGGTTATCTTCCTGTCCTTAAGCAGCGCATTCAATGTCTGCTGCCTCTTCTCATATAATGATTTCAATTGTCTTAATGGCATATCGGCACCTTTTTTCTCATTTATTCATGTTTTAGGAATATCTAATCATTTATACGTTTTGCCTTTCTATCAAGCTTGTAATTATCATTTATCTCCTGGTCCCTCAGATGCTCAATCGTCTTTAGCAGTATGTCAATCTCGCATATTGCTCCATATATCTGGTGCTGTCTTGCGGGGTCAAGTCTTGGATTTTTCTCTAGAAGCTCAACAAGATTCGCCTTTCTTTTCTCATATATTGATCTTAATTCTCTTAATGGCATATACATCACTCTATTAATCTCTTATCCTGCCCTTAGCGGTTTCTTTGCCTGTTTTTATTTTTTTCTGTATGAAATGCTCCAAGAAATAATTAAGGCAATCGGTGCCGCAGAAGTGTGCCTTTTTTCTTATGCTCGGCTCACCCCATATAAGCACAAAACAATCCTCTTTTACGCCATTACCGCATACCGGACAAGACTTATCTTTGACTTTGAAGAACTCCTTTTTCCGCTCAACATACTTCTGTACATATCCCTCTTTCAAGTCTTTCTCGAACAATTCAAGGTCATGCTCTTCCAATTTATCAAGTATGTCTACGTAGTTCATATAGCCTTTCTCCGCTCGACAGCCTTTTCAAGTATCTTATTAGGATCATACAATATCTGGACGTTCCAGAGCATGTCTAGGAAATACTTGTCTTTCCTGTTGAATCCATCATTTATCTCCCATTCATTATGTGTCCAATTGATTATCTTCTTCGTCTTTCCATTCATATCTTCTATGAAAAGATTGCTGAACCTTGCCCTTATATCGTCAACGTGTTCTGTAAGGATGAACAATTCGACAGCGTCTCTTGTCGATCTTATGAATCCGAATGCTTTGCATCTCTTAAGGACCTCTTCATGCTTAAGCATGAATTTAAGTATGTAGAATGAATCATCAGGGCCAGTCGTGAATATCATATTATGGATGAACCCATTGAACCCTTCAAGCTTGAACAACCTCTTCTCTGCCCTCCCGTTCTTGAGCATAGCTGCATATACGAATTCATCTTTTATCTTATATATTGTCTTCGGCTTTCCTACAGCCTTCTCATCAGACTTCCGTTTAATGATTATATTGTACGCTTCTAACAGTTTAAGCTGCTGTGTTATGTTTGATACGCTTGTTTTGAGCGTTTCTGCCAAATCAGTCGCGGACTGTTCTCCTTTGGACAGCTCTTTAAGAATCGCCCACCTGTTGTTGTTGAAGATGTCCGGTATCTCTTGCATCTTTTGTTATTGTTGTGACTACTATAAAAAGTTTATCATTTTTTATTTATTCTTTAAATTAATTATTAAAGTTAAAACTTAAATTATTTAATAATTATTTTTTTTAATATGTTTTTTTGTGCGTGAATTTCTTAAAAATGAGCACAAAAAATATTTTAATTAAAGCAAGAAAAATCCTCAAAAAACATCAAAATTTCAATAAAAATAACCAAAAAAAAGATAAAAAAAACACAACATTTTTATACTACTAGTGCGAGTAATTTAAAAACTGATGGTGATTGGTGTAATAGGCCTTATTAAATATATTTATGGCCATATTGGCATTATAGTTTTCATTATATGTGTGTTGCTATAAAAATTTACTATAAAAAAAGAGGGTATGAATGAAATATGGACGCTAGAAAAAATTATGGTTGTTCATGTTCTCAAACGATCCTTGAGGTGATTTTTTGAAAGTACTTATGCTAGGCTGGGAGTTCCCTCCATTCTTCGCAGGCGGGGTAGGGATGGTCTGCTATGAATTGACAAAGGCTTTTTCTAAAAGAAATGATATACAAGTGACATATGTCATGCCATATGGTCCTAAAGATCTGCATTCTGGTCATGTAAGGCTTCTTGCAGCAGACAACCTCATACCTAATTCAAGGATACAAGTGAGAAAGATAAGCTCGCTTCTTAGTGCATACATGAGTCCAGAAGAGTATATGCAACAGCTTAAACAATTGGAGCTCAAACAATTAGGTATGAAAGAAGGAGACTCAACAGTAGGCAAGGATAACACGTTCAAGCTATATGGCGCGAATCTTCTCCAAGAGGTCTATAGGTTTGCAGAGAAAGTAAAACTGCTAGCCATGGAAGAGGATTTCGACATAATACATGCACATGACTGGACAACATTCCCTGCAGCAATAGCCTTGAAGGAATTGACCGGAAAGCCATTAGTTGTTCATGTGCATATAACGGAGTTCAACAAATCAGGCGGTGCAGGGGTGAACCAACAGCTATATGAGATTGAAAAATTAGGGATGCAGAAAGCAGACGGCATCATTGTCGTCAGTAATCTTATAAAGAACATGTGCATATCCCATTATGGGATACCTGCAGAAAAAATATTTGTCGTACACAACGCGAACATTGAGATGGATGAAGGCATGGATTACATCTCAGACATCAAGAAATACAACAAGATAGTCCTGTTTGCAGGAAGGGTGACGCTGCAGAAAGGGCCCGAGTATTTTGTACATGCAGCAAAGAAGGTGTGCGAGTATAGGGATGATGTCAAATTCATAATGGCAGGGTCAGGAGACATGCTGAACAGGATGATAGACCTTGCGGCACACTTAGGTATAGCGGACAAATTCATATTCCACGGATTCTATACTAGAGAGGATGCTGAAAAATTCTATTCGATGGCGGACGTATTCGTTATGCCATCAGTATCAGAGCCATTCGGTGTAGTGCCATTAGAGGCAATGATGAAACGTACGCCGACAATAGTGAGCAAACAGTCAGGAGTTTCAGAAGTGCTAAATCACACACTAAAAGTAGATTTCTGGGACACTGATGAGATGGCGAACAAGATACTTGCACTGCTCAATTACAGTCCATTACATATAGAACTGACAAACAGAGGATATCAGGAAGCAAAAACATTGACATGGGACGTCCCGGCACAGAAATGCATAGACCTATACCATAGATTGATGCCTTTGGCTGTAAAAGTGAGACATGGAGGACATTGGTAGGTGAGAATAAAATGAACGTATGCTTTTATTTCCAGGTGCATCAACCATACAGAATGGCAAGATATAGGATATTCGATGTAGGACATAATTCTAACTATTTTGATGAGCACAAGAATATGGAAATATTGCATAAGGTAGCAAAGAAATGCTATCTGCCGACAAACAAACTAATGCTCGAATTGATAAACAAGTACAAGAACAAAGACAGGCAGTTCAAGATATCATACAGTATAACAGGGACTGCGCTAGAACAATTCAAGAAATACAGTCCAGAGACATTGCATAGTTTCCAAAAGCTTGCAGATACGGGGAATGTGGAATTCCTTTCGGAGACATATTATCATTCATTGTCATATCTGTACAGCAAACATGAGTTCAAAGAGCAGGTAAAACTTCATGCAGAGATGATAAAAGAATTATTCGGTCAGGAGCCGAAGGTTTTCAGGAATACAGAATTGATATTCAACAATGAGCTTGCAAACACCGTACAGGACATGGGTTATAAGGCGATACTTGCAGAAGGGGCAGACCATGTTCTTGATTGGAGGAGTCCTAATTATGTGTATACAGCAAAGACTGCAGGGAACATAAAACTATTGCTGAAGAACTATAAGCTGAGCGATGACGTCGCATTCAGGTTCGGACAGAAATCTTGGAAGGATCATCCATTGACTGCGGAGAAGTTTGCGCATTGGATACATAACAATGCTGGGCATTCAGTGAACCTATTCATGGATTATGAGACATTCGGCGAGCACCAATGGGAAGATACGGGGATATTCAGGTTCTTAAGCCATCTTCCGGAGCAATTGTTCAAGAATCCGCACACCAAATTCTTGACACCATCAGAACTTGCGGATTATGAACCGGTTGCAGAGCTCGACATACATAATTTCATGAGCTGGGCAGATGTCGAGCGAGATTTGAGCGCATGGAGAGGCAATAGCATGCAGGATTCGGCATTGAATGAAATATATATGCTGGAGAAACATGTTAAGGAGATAAACGACAAGAGGCTTCTAGAGGATTGGAGGAAATTGACCACTTCAGATCATTTCTATTATATGTGCACAAAATACTTCAACGATGGAGACGTGCACAAGTATTTCAGTCCATACGAAACGCCATACGAGTCATACATAAATTTCATGAACATAATGAATGATATCATAATACGTATAAAGACGATATTGCAAGACCGGAACATGCTTTATGAGATGAAGAAAAAGCATCAGATAACAGACAAGCCGACATTGATAATCAACAATTGAAATGATAGTCAATAATTGGAAAAAATCAGAAAACTGTTTTTCATTAAAGAGGTGAGCTTATGCCAAGGAAAAAGGCCGGAACGACAACAGAAGTAAAAGAACCTAAAATAAAGAAGACTGCTAAGAAGAAGTCGATATTCATCGAGCTTTCTCCAGAAAAATATTTTGTCTTATGTAATGGCAACACTATAAAGGACTATAAGGAGTTGGCCGCCCTGCTTGAGACTGTGGGAGATGATGTGTTCTATTATCATGTCACTAGTGAGAGAAACGACTTCGCCAATTGGGTCAGAGACGTATTTGGGGAGGAGGAGCTTGCAGAGAGAATAAGGCACTCCAAGTCTAGGCATGAGATGATGGCATTATTATACAAACATCTGTTCCATAAGCTTGAAGGATTATGCGAATGATATCGACTTTAATAGATTAATTTTTTTTTTACATCGATTTTAATTATTTTTGTGTAAAAAAAGGGGTGAGAGAATGATAAATGCTCCTTATGAGAAGGAGTTCGTATTCCATGATGGGAGAAGAGCAAAGAACCTATTGGAGCTTTCTTCAATGCTTGAGAATATCGGACAGCAGGATTTCGAGAGGTTCGTCAATACAAGCAAGAATGATTTCGCTAATTGGATAGAATACGTGCTCCTAGACAAGGAACTTGCTTCATCATTACGATCGACCATCTTATTTCCGAAGACTAAAGAGCTCATAAGCAACAAGATAAAAATTGAGAATAGTTCTAGATCATCATTGAATGATGCTTCGAATGGAAAGAAATCTTTGTTAAAAATATTAAGTCCTGTTGAAAAGAATCCTTTTGTTGAAGTCAGGAAGCCTATAGAGAAACTTCCAGAACCCGGACATCATGAGATGCTCCCTGCTCCAGAAAAGAAGAGATGGTTCAGAAGGAAAGATAAGGTGGAGGATTCAAAGAAACTGCCTGAAGTCCATACATATAAAGAGATTAAAGAGATAAATAATGGACCGGACAAAGATAAAAATAATAACAATCCATTAAGGAAATGGTATCAATTCAATAAGAGAAAGCATGTTGCCAGTGATGCCAAAAATGGCACAAGCACCATTACCGGAGGAAATATCTCTTGGATATTGCTTTACTGTATTGTGATATTTGCAATAATTGCAATCATCGTATATAAATTCGTATTATAAAATAAATTTGCATAATTCGTATAATAAAAAATAATTTTTTTATTGGATAAAAATTTATGCAGACGAGGAAGAAATAAAAATGGAAGAAGTGAAAGCAGATTATGTTTTTGAAGTATCATGGGAAGTATGCAACAAAGTAGGCGGGATATATACAGTCATAAAAAGCAAATCATCTGAGATGATGCGATTATATAAGAATTATTTCTTGGTAGGCCCATATTTTGAACACAATGTCAAGGTCGACTTCGTATCTATGGATCCTCCAGAAGATTTCAAGAAAGTATTCGATGAATTGAGAAATGAGGGAGTGATATGCCATTATGGCAAGTGGCTCGAGATAAAAGGCAAACCATACACTATACTAATAGAATCGAACGGGCTTCTTGCAAGAAAAAACGAGATAAAAGGAAAATTCTGGGAATACTACAAAATAGATTCTATACGTGCAGGATGGGACTTTGAAGAACCATCGATATGGTCTTATGCAGTCGGGATGTTGATAGAGAAGCTGCAGAGGAATGCATTGAAAGACAAGAGGATAGTCGGGCATTTCCATGAATGGCTATCAGGATTCGGACTATTGTATCTACGGAAGTATTGTCCTGATGTGGCCACAGTGTTCACTACACACGCCACAGTGCTAGGAAGAACACTAAGCTCAAAAGGTGTAGATATATATGGCTATCTCGAGAGCATAAACATCGGCTATGAGATATACTTAAATAACATAGAAGCAAAGCACCATACAGAATCTGCTACTGCTAAGAATGCACATGTATTCACGACAGTATCTGAGATAACCGGCATAGAGTCTGAAAGATTCTTAGGAAGAAAACCTGATGTACTCGTGTTGAATGGTTTGGACCTGGAGAAATTTCCTAGTTTTGAAGAGGTCAGCATAAAACACATCACGTCTAGAGATAAGATACGTGAGTTCTTGACTTATTATTTTTTCCCATATTATACTTTCGACGTGAACCATAATTTGATAGCTTACACCGTCGGAAGATTCGAATACCGAAACAAGGGATATGACCTTATAATAAAATCATTAGGCATGTTGAACCAGCGCTTAAAGAATGAGAAGAGTGGAAAGACATTGTCGATGATATTCTGGGTGCCGATGCAACAGTACGGCATAAGATTAGATGTCCTGGAGAACAAGAATTATTACATGCATATAAAGAATTATGTGTTCACAAATAGTCCGGAGATACTAAAGAAGATAACTTATGATTTCATATCGAAGAAGGACCAGGTTGGAGAATTATTCACTGAGTCATTCGTAAAAGAAATAAAGAAAGACATAGTCGCATTCTCCAGAGAGGGCGAACCGCCACTATCTACACATAACATGGATGAGAACAATCCTGTTATAGTCGCATTGAGAGAGAATGGCCTGTTGAATAGGAAAGAGGATCCTGTCAAAGTTATAATAGAGCCAGTATATCTTGATGGCATGGATGGATTCATAGATCTCACGCATTATGATGTAATGATAGGATGCCATCTTGGACTATTCCCCAGCTATTATGAGCCATGGGGGTATACGCCTCTGGAGAGCGCAGCTCTAGGAGTGCCGTCTTTGACCACTGATATGTCTGGGTTCGGCCGTTACATAAAGACGCAGAATCCAGAGAATAAAGGAATAATGGTGTTGGAGCGTTTCAAGAGGCCGGAAAGTGAAGTAGTGAATGACTTCTGCAATGTCCTTATTAGGTTCTTGAATATGGAACATTCAGACAGGGTCAATTGCAAGCTGAAAGCGAAATCATTGTCAGGATATGCAGATTGGGAATTGCTCATACAGAATTATCTGAATGCACACAATATGGCTGTAGAGAGGGTAAAACAATAATACGGAGGAGTATAATGAAACTTATAATACCGCTGGCAGGATATGGATCGAGACTAAGACCTCATACGTACACTAAACCTAAACCATTGCTCAATGTTGCAGGCAAGCCAATACTTCAGCACATACTTGACAGTTTCAAGCCTGTAAAATTCTCTGAAGTCATATTCATAACTGGTCCGATGAAAGAGAAGATTGAGCAGTTCGTCAAGGAAAAATACCCTTTCAAGACGAGATTCATACCACAGGAAAAGATGAATGGTCATGGTGCAGCAGTCTATCTTGCAAAAGAATATGTCAATGAGGACGTCATAGTATTGTTCTCAGACACATTGTTCGATATAGACTTCAAGAAATTCAAGAAAGCGATAAGCGATAAGAATGTTGACGGATTGATATGGGTCAGGGAAGTCGAGGATTATCAGAGGTTCGGAGTGGTAGTGACTGATGCTAATGGAGTTATAACACAGATGGTCGAGAAACCTAAAGAGCCAATATCCAAGCTTGCTAACATAGGGATGTATTATGTAAAGGATTCATGGGCAATGTTCAGGGCGATAGAATACCTGTTCGAGAATAAGATAATGCTTAACAATGAATATTTCTTCACGGATGCTTTGGCATTGATGGTAAAGTCAGGAAAAAGATTCTATGCACCAGAAGTGAAGCAATGGCTGGACTGCGGAACATTCGAGACATTGTTGGAGACAAACCGTGTGTTGCTCAAGAAGGATCATGAGATAAAATCCAAGGCAAAGAATTCAGTGATAATAAATCCTGTATCGATAGACAAGAATGTTGTTATAGAAAATTCTGTGATAGGGCCATTCGTCTCAATAGCGCCTGGTGCAGTGATAAAGGACAGCATAGTGAGCAACAGCATAATAGATGATAATGCACGACTAAACTCAGTCAACATTAAAGATTCGACTATAGGACAGGATTCTGTGATGAATGGCGGCTTCAAGAAGATAAATCTTGGAGCGAGCTCTCAGATGCATGAGAATTATGAGGATAATTCTTAGGCGAGAATCATATCATGAAAGTAACACATACGTTGTCGGAAAATTTTTCTAAGGAATGTGATGATAGGAATCTTTCCATCTTCCTGTTGAGCAAGTTGGGCAATTATTTTTCTATACCTGCAAATCCGCAGCATTCAATAAGTAATTATTCCGGATACTTATTGAACATAGATGGGATGATGTTCAAGACTATAGATAACATATATCTTTCAGGAGATTCCGGCAAGAAAGTGCCTTATGAGATAGTGAACGGTTTCAATTATGTCGAGAGATTATATGACGGGTATTATGAGAAATTCACGCTCGTCAAGAACGGGCTGATATATGACGTCGAATCACAGGATGATATAAGCATAGACGTAGAGCTTGATTTCAGGTGGATACATGATTATGATGATAAAGGCAGGGAATACAGGATACATAAGATAGATGATTCGTTGATGATAGACTATAATAAGTATAAGGATAATTCCCTCAAGGACAAATCTTACTCCAAATACATGGTTATAGGGGGTATGGGAGAGCATTATGAATTGCCATCGAAATGGATAAGAAAGGAGTACGGCTATGATCGCTCAAGGAATTCGCGGTCAGAATTCTATGTATATCATGCATTGCGATTATCATCCAAGAGCAAGACACGTCTTATATTCTCATTCGCAGATAGCAAGGCAGATGCATTGGGCAAGCTTATGGACGTAAAGAAGAATGCCTCACTTATAAGCGATATACATGAATCATACTCTGAAAAACATCTAGGGATGAAATATGCTATATCGCAGGTTTCAGGGAAGGAATTCGCTTTCGGATATGTCAATGCATTGCATGCAATAGATGGATTGATGATAAGATCAGTAGCATTGAATGGATTATGGGCGGGCCTGCCCTGGTTCTTCCAGTACTGGTCAAGAGATGAGCTATTATCATTGAAGGCATTGATCCTAGAGGGAAAAAAAGAATTCGTCAAAGAAGTTATCGAAAGGCATATCAACTCAATAATGCCTAATGGACGATTACCAAACATATACACAAAAGATGGCCCTTCCGGATTAGGGAGTGCAGATTCTGTAGGTTGGCTCTTCAGGAGGATAAAGGATATCGTGCTGCTTCTTGAAGAGCAGGATGCAGATTTAAACTATTTCAGCCTGTACGAACTCAAATACATACGTGAAAGGCTGAATTTTGCGATAAGGCAGTTGATGAACAATCACTATGTCGATGGATTAATACACAATGATGCCCTTGAGACGTGGATGGACACAGATTATGGAGGGGACGTGCGTGAAGGGTTCAGGATAGAGATACAATGCGCATTCTTGTGCATGCTGAATCTTATGAACCTGTTGAACCATCTGCTCGCGAACAAGTTCGTGAAAAAGCATGATAAACTTATAAACATCACAGATACGGAGTTGGATTACAGGAAGCTTGAGCGTGAGACTGCCATGCTGGTGCGTGAACGTTTCTTGGTGAATGGTTACTTGAATGATGGATGGAACTGCAACAATGCAGACATAACAAGACCTAACATATTCCTTGCATATTACTTATATCCTGAGCTTTTGAAGCATGAAGAATGGGGATTAGCATTCGACAATGCACTACCAAGATTATGGAATGGGTGGGATATAGATAGGACAATTGACAAAGAAGGAAAGGCTAACAGTGAAAGTTCGGGAGGAGGATTGTCCACAATAGACAAGGATAATCATCTCTATCAACCTAATTATACTGGACAGGATAACAGGAGCTATCATCGTGGAGATTCATGGTTCTATGTGAATAACATCGCTGCGATATGTCTTCATCGTCTTAACAAGGAGAAATATTTTCCATACATAAAGAGGATGCTTGACGCATCGACAGAGGATATGCTTTTCAAAGGATTCATCGGATACTCTTCTGAATTGTCGAGCATATCACGGCTTGAACCAGGAGGGTGTTTCTGCCAGGCATGGAGTATTGCCACTTATATAGAATTGATACATGAGATGTTCATAGAATAAGAGGTGTTTGTATAATAAGAGATGTCCATAAAAAAATTAGGAAGAAAAAAATTCTAGAAAAAATTCTAGAACTTCCATCCACTGTTAAAATTCTTGCTGCTCGTTTCTGGCTTATTGTTGTAATGCACGAATACGTGGTATTTATCTTTCATACCATCTAAATTATCATGCATCGATTGGCTTATCTTATAGAATTGCCATATCGAGACAGACAATAGGCCGAATGACACTGCTAAAAATCCTGGACTCATATTGAACAGGAACATGACGAATGGCCATAATAATGCTATAGCTAATATTCCTGAGCCAATGAATGCCCTCTTGACTATCTTCCTGCTTTGATGGACGCTTTTAGTGTTTGTTGCATTGTCGAATACCTCTGCAATTGCAGTCAAGACTTTTCTCATGACCATTATGAAATGGAACAAGACCCCGCCGAACAATACGAGTACGGTCGCGTATATGAATATGTTCGCTGCTGGTGATGCATCTATTAATGGCATAATCTTCCTGTAACCGAATATTATTAGCAACAATCCCATGAATGTCAATAATGCCTTGCCTAATGTCCTCTTCAATCCTCTGCTGTACTTATTGTCTAGGTCGAGCTCTTCAGTCACTGCCTTGATGTATTCTGCGAATTTGTCCATGCTTTTCCTTATCTTCCATGGAAGCCTTTCGACTGCAGGCTGATATATCCTGTCTGAATAGTTTATTGTCAATGACATGACTACTGCTGAAATTGCTATTATTGCCGCAGCTATGCTGATTATGTCGACTCCAATATCGAATTTCAGGCTTTCCTTAGCTACAAGCAACGAGAATTCTCCTACTGAGAACATCGCTATGCTGGAGAAGAACATCTTGTCTCCTCTTATATTTGCGAAAAAATATACCATTCCGGAGAATGCTGTTATCTTCGTTATTATTACAACTAAAACAAATACGAGTATCACCATTATGTTGTCGAGTATTGCTGTGAAATCTATCAATGTGCCTATGGCTATGAAGAAGAACGAGCTGATTATTATGTTGTATGGTGACATCGCATGCTCGAAACCCTTTGCATTAGGCAGTGATGCGACTATCGATCCTGCAAGGAATGCTCCTACAGCAGGCGAAAGATGCAGGTAATATGCGAAGTATGCGAATCCTGCACACATAGCAAGTGCTGTGAATGTCATTATCTCTTCTGAACTATTGCCTTTCAATACGTATGTCAATAGTGGCTTGATGAATTTGATGAATAATATATATGCCAATATGAGTATGCACATGGATATTATCAGTGATTCTATGTTTCCGAGCAATCCTTTGCTTTTGTCCTGCACTCCTGAGAAGAATGTTATTACCATGACTGCTATTATATCCTCTATTATCAGAACTGCAATCAAGAGCGGTACCTCTTGACGATCCATCATTCCTTTATTCTCTAAGACTTTAACTATTACTACTGTGCTTCCGAATGCGAGTATCACTCCTAAGAATAATGATGCTGTGACATTGAATCCGAGAAATGTCGCAACAGTGAATCCTACGAATGTCAATATTGCGCTGTTAAGGAATGCTATAAGTATTGATTTCAATCCTAGTTTCTTCAGTTTTGGGATATCGAACTCTAATCCTAGTATGAATAATATCAGTATCGCACCGAATTCTATCATTGATTCCATCAGGTGCTCTTCATGTATCAACCCGAATGCGTGCGGTCCGATCAATGCGCCTACAAGAAGTAGTCCCATGAGCATCGGTTGCTTGAATCTTGCTGCGAGTATTCCGCCTATAAGCGCGAATACGAATAATATTCCTAATGTAATAAGTTCTTGCTCCATGCTTCCCAACTTCTTTTCCGTTATGTTTTTATGTCTTTAACTCTCTAAATCGCCTCTTTGGTGTAGTTTTATGTATACTAGGATAGATTAAAGTATGTTCTTATATATAAAGGTTTCGATTTATGCTTATTTAAGTTCAATCTGTGTCTATTGCGTGCTCAATTTATTATTTCAATGTGTGAAAAATATATGCGAACTATCTGAAAAGAACATTTATAAATTCCATGAGTGTTAGAGAAACATGCCAAAAAAAGGATTATTTCAGTTCATAAGAGAGACCTCATTCACGAAATTCCTTATAGCATGGATACTCTCCATATTCATATTCGGGGCAACATATTGGGCATTATCCTCATACAATACGATTGCGATAAACGGGCAGACAGTATCATTCACATTCTTAGGGTTTTTCAACGGATTATATGCAAGCCTGATTATAGCATTGATATTCGGGCTTGGGATGATAGCGCATGAAGGGATAGTAGCGATAGCAGTATATATACAATTAGCCATAAGCTGCATATTGCTGTTCATACTGGCAGACAAGATAATAATGAAATATGTGCATCCCCATTATCATGTGGCGCACCATCAAGACAAGAAAATTAATACGTTGATGCTCATGATGTCAGTATTCAGGACAGACTCAGACAGGCTCATGCATGAATACGCTACAAAAAGGAAGGAAATAACGATAAAAGAGGTAGAATCGACAATAGACGGACTATATGTGGTATTCCTAGATGTGGAAAACCTTTTCTCCGAGAAAAACCTGCACCGGCACAGGATATCAAAGATGCAATACTTGATGCTTACAGAGAACATAGAGGACTCACTGCACAAACTGGAAAGATTCATACTGTTCATGGAGAAGCACAATATATCCTGGAAGGACAAGAGCACAGAATTCTGGATGCATTACATACTAGACACAACAGAAAAAATAGCACACAATATAGAGCACTCAGACATGAAAAGCCCTAAAGTGATAATCGCAATAGAGAATATAAGAGAATACGCCGGAAAGATAAAAGAGAAGATATGATTTTGAATATTGATTTTGAATATCAGATACGCTCAATAGAAAAAAATATAAACTGATAGATATGCTTTTCGAGTGGTGAAATTATGAATGATGACAATTTGTTGATTATATGCCGATCATGCGGAAGGAAATCATTGATGCACAACATGAGGCCAGCAGATGATGGCGAGCACATGATATGTGTTGATTGTGCAAAGAAGGGCGCCTCATTAAGCTCAGAGACGACAATACAGAAGAAAGCTGTAGAGAACCAGCCATTCTCAGGTCCGAGAAAGAAGACAGAGACGACTAAATCAGAGAAGATGATAAAGTTCATATGCACAAACTGCAAATACAAGTTCTCAAGGAAGGAATCACAGCATGTAGAGAAATGTCCATACTGCGGCAAGCAGACAATAGTCCATGACGATCAGCTAGGCGCAGACAAGCTCATAAAGGATTCCTTGAACAAGAAGTTCGATTGGTAGGCACCTTAGAGTAAATCGTATTTTTTTATTATTTCTAATATTTTTTCTGGCTTCTTCATAGGCAAGTCATGTCCACCGTCTATTTTATATATACTAGAATTCTGAGTCATTTCAAGGATCTTTGAACCAGCTTTTTCAGGAACTACTGCAATATCTTTTTTTCCGTAAATCAATATGATTTGGCTTTCTATTTTTTTCAATTGTTCACTAATATTCCATTTATTTATCTCTATACCGCTTACGCAATGGTTTATGGCTTCCTTTATCGGAACATCTACGAATGCTATATACGAGTTCTTTCCTTGTGAAATCTTTGATTGGTCGTTATATGGTCTCAATTCATTATTCATATTATGCCATATGCCTGTGGCAGCGCTGCCTAATATTTCATTATACCTTAATGCCCTATTGAAGATGTGGAACACTGCCTTGTTTGCAGTCGTGTCCGGGAAATGATATGATGCGCCTATGCCGAATATTTTATTGCCATTTTCTGTATTTGCTGTGTAGTTTACTATGGGCATGAATCCCATGCTATGTCCGATGAAATCTGGCTTCTCGATACCTTCTGCTTTCAGGATTTTCTCTATATCTTTAGTGTATGAATCAAGACTGAAATATCCTTTGCTGATGGGTGTTTGCGAATATCCTGTTCCTCTCGGATCGAGAGTGATTGTCGGTATATTCTCCTTATTCATCATATGCTCTAACGGTTCTAATGCAGTGTGGTTCATAGATGAGGCCGGGTGCAGAAACTTGAATTTTTTATCCATTCCATTACGATAGTTTATCCAATAGTGAATTTTTACATTATCTTCTGAAACTATCGTTTTTGAACTAATATTTGTTTTCATGCGATTATTCAGAAATACTTATTTATAAATTTTACGTTTTTGTCTTAACCGGAAAGTGACAACAACTATCTCTTCTCTATCTTTTTCTTCCCATGCATGTATTTATGCAATGCTTTAGGGATGTCTACAGTGCCGTCCGGGTTCTGGAAGTTCTCAAGGATGGCAACCATCGCCCTAGAAGTGGCTATTGCTGTATTGTTCAATGTATGGACGTATGCCCTGTTGTTGTTCTTGTCCTGATATCTTATGTTCAATCTCCTCGCCTGAGCATCAGTAAGATTAGAACAGCTTCCGACCTCGAAATATTCTTTCTTTCTAGGAGACCATGCCTCAATGTCAACTTGACAATGCTTCAAGTCGCCTAAGTCTCCAGAACATATCTGCAACACTCTTATAGGAATATCTAATTCTGTGAATATCTCTACAGTTATGCCTTTCATCTCTTCATAGAATCGCATCGAATCTTCAGGCTTGCACAGGACAACCATCTCGATCTTATTGAACTGATGTGTCCTGAAAAGGCCTTTTTCGTCAATGCCATGGCTCCCTATCTCCTTCCTGAAACACATAGAATATGACGTATGCTTTATAGGAAGCCTATCCTCATCAATCACTGTGCCGATATGCCTGCCGATAAGAGAATGCTCGCTCGTCCCTATCAAGTACAGCTCTTCATCCTGTATCTTGAATATCTGATTGCTCATGTCATGCAGGTCTGTAACGTTCTTTATCACGGAATCATTAAGCATCAATGGAGTCTCGACGTAAAGGAATCCCTTGCTTACCATCTTATCTATACCAAAGCGTATCAATGCCTGATTGAGCAATGCGAGATCACCCTCTAAGTAATAGAATCCATTCCCTGAAGTCCTTGCGCTGCTCTCAAAATCAGCGACGCCGAGCGATTCAGCAATCTCAACATGGCTCTTCACCTCAAAATCAAGCATCCTATAATGTCCATGTCTTGACTCCTCAACATTCTCAGACGCATCCTTTCCTGCAGGGACTGATTCATGCATAATGTTTGGTATCTGCATAATTTTAGAATTGAATTCTTCTTCAAGGACAGCCATATCTGATTCAATATCCTTGATCTTCTGTGGGATGCTCTTCACCTCTTCAAGGATCGGCTTGATGTCTTTCCCTTCCTTCTTCAACTGGTTTATGCTCTCGCTCAAAGTGTTGCGTTTATGCCTCAAGGAATCCGCTTTGCCTTTCAATTCCCTAATATTCTTGTCAAGTCCTAAGAGCTCGTCAACTAATTGCAGTTTGTTGTCCTGGAATTTTCTCTTTATATTATCCCTTATCAGGTCAGGATTCTCCCTAATCAATTTGATGTCAATCATGTTAAAAGTATAAAATGCTAATATTTAAAGTTATACTTTTTAAAACAGAAAACTATATAAACTTCTATTCCGGTATCCTCTAAAAAGGGGTGTAGTGTATGGTTGATGATGATTCTGATTATGAGCTCATGCCTAAGAAGGAAGTTGAGAAACTCAAGAAAGAGCTTAACGCATTGAAAAGAAATCCTTATGGTGAATCTGATAGGGGACAGGATTTGCAGAAGAGCATAGAGCGATTGAACAACACTATGAACAAGCTCATAGCAATTCTTGAGGATGCACAGCAGGATATAATAGATGAATACAATGAGAGCAAGCCGATAGAGAAGCTTAATCAGATTCTAGATCAGAATGAGACTATAGCAAAAGCTTTAGTCTCGATACATGACAAGGTGGGCACAGGAGATAATCCTCAACAAGATGTAACTCATGACGAGAATGCGTTACCTATACCTGATGTCGGTCCTATAATCATACAGAATCCTCAAATACCACGTCCTGGACCACAGCCTGTGCAGCAGATGGCTCCGTTGCCTCAATTCAATCCGCAACCATTCCAGCAGCGTCAGCCTTTCCAGCAGTCCGCTCCTATGCAGCAGCCTATGCAGAATCCACAATTCCAGCAGTCCGCTCCTATGCAGCAGCCTATGCAGCAACAGTTTGCACAACAAAGACCACAGCAGGGTATGCAGCCTCAACAGTTGCAGAGGCCTCAGATGAATCAGGCACCTGATTTCGCTCCGTTGCCTCCATTAGACAGCATGAACAGTCTTCCGCCTTTAGAAGGCCTTGACACTCAGCAGATGGACATGCTCCCTGAGCAGAGGAAGAAAAAATTTCTAGGATTCATAGGATAATATGACATAGGATAATATAATGATAAGCTTGACTAAGGATTTATTTGTGAACCTTTCGTTGTCTGCGAAAGCCTTGAAAGAGGAGCGGCAACAGCAGGCTTTAGCTCCAAAAAAGCCAGTCCTATCTCCTCTTGAGCGGACTTCTTATGATACTGTGAAGCCTATAGTGATGCAGAAACCTAAGACTATAGAGCAGACGATTGAGGAGGTCGTCGATAATCCGAAAATAATCGAATTGAAGAAAGAGTTGGCTGCCGTGGAGGAGATATTTGAGAAGCTGAAGGAGTCTGGCGATAATACTGATTTCATCTATCGTATTGAGAATAAGATTATGCAGTTGAAAAGGATGATTGACCAAAAAAGTTATTATTAATTTCTTATATGTCCCGACCCATGACTGTTTTTCTGTTGTTCGCTTCTGCTCTCTTGATTGCGTCCTGGACCATCTGTTTCACTTTCTCGTTCAAAACTTCAGGGAAGTCTCCTGATACGTTGTATTGTCCCGCAATCTCTTTTATCTTCGACTTGACTATTATCCAATCTGATCCCATTTTGACACCTCGATGACCTATACATGTCTTTTCTGCTCTTCTTGTGCTGATATTATTTAAAACTTATCATAAAACAATCATAGTTATATAGTCACTTATAAGTAGCTACATAATCGTAAAATTTATAAACAAACTAAAGTTTTTATAATGAAATAAGGGGTTTAAAATGAATATAGAAAATAAAGTTTCAAAAATATATAAGGATTATGTCAGGCCTGCAGTAATACTTGGCGGAACATTATTTATGGTGGGCGGTCTCGGAAAGGTAATATATGATCGGACAATAAGGGACGATCCAGAAGTCTACAAAGGATTCCCACAGAATTTCGAGCCGACAAAGACGACGATATTCTCTCCAGATGGCGGAAAAGTAAAGAGCGACATAATATACGTCGAGATGCTCCCAGAAGAGGCTTACAAGCTATTCAATGTAGATGACACTACAATAGCGTATGAAGGTCAATTCAAATATGAGATAAGGTCTAATTCAGCAGGGATAGTGAGCACTGACTATGGATCAGATGTAAGGCATGGAAGAGTCGAAGGAATAAGAAAATAGTATCTTCTACTTATGTGTGAACCAGAACTTGTATAATTTGTTTCCTTCTTTTTTTTCCACAGCGTCGAGCCTGCAGAATCCGAACCTTTCGAACTGAATTATATCTCCGACGTGCAATTGTTTAATGGAATGTTCAGCAATGCCCTTTATCGTTGTGGCATCATCCATCAATATTTCTATATCAATATTTCCATATGCTGGAAGGAAATGCATGATCTTCTTACCTTGTGACTTGAAGACATCATAATCCAATGAGTCGAATTCAAAGATGCCACCTATTTTTTTGAAATTCAAGCAATCCATAAACCTATAAAGCTCTCCTTCTTTCAATTCCCTCAAATCGTTTCTCTGTATCAAGAACTCGTCCTCCACCTCTAATTCCCTGTCGCCATACATGTCATTGTTAGGATGCATCCTTATCTTCAATTCTTGATGAGGTGCATTATGAATTGTTATCTTCTCATAGTCGTGCATCATGAAGAATCTCTTGGCTTTAGGGTCGACAATCTCCTTGTTGAAAGAATTTATCGTCTTGAAGAATTCTTCTGCAGACACTGTCTTGTCGACGGGAGATATCCCTGTGAGCATCGTATATCTCAATAATGCCTCTGGCTGATATCCTCTTCTCTTCAATGCCTGAAGGAAAGGAAGCCTTATATCATCCCATCCCCAATAAGTACCTTCCTTTATCTTCGTTCTCGTCTTGGAGGCACTTAATTCCAATCCTTCGAAATTATATCTGCCGACGAAATATGTCTTAGGGAACTTATCCTTTATTCCTAATGCAGCATACATCATCTCCTGCCTTTTCGCATTATCTGCATGGTCCTTTGCACGTATTATATGAGTCATCCCTGCTTCTATATCGTCGACACATACGGAAAGGTTCATCAACGGCCATACGCGATATTTTTTTCCTACCCTAGGATGTTCTGAATCATTTATCCTTGCAAGAGGGAAGTCTCTCATCGCAGGATTATTATGCTGCATGTCCGTCTTGAAACGCAACACCGCATCACCTTCCTTAAATTGATTTACGTCTAACATCTTTTTCCATCTGTCTATGTTCTCGGCAATACCTAATTTCCTGCACGGGCAATCTTTCATCTCATCAGAATACTTCTTGAATTGTTCTTGGCTGCACGTGCATACATAACATGCGTTCAAGTCGATAAATTTCTTTATGTAATCATAATATATATTCATCCTGTCGGACTGTATCCACACTTCAGAAACATTTCCGAATATCCATTCACCGTCTTTAGGAAGAAGTTCATATGATTCTAAATCGATATTGTCGCTGTTGGTATCCTCTATCCTTAAAATGAATTTTCCACCATATTTCTTTACATATAATGCCGTCAATCCGCCAGTTATTGCATGCCCTAAATGCATAGGTCCAGACGGTGAAGGAGCGAAACGCATTATGACGCCTTTCTCTTTATCGACGCCATCTAAATCCTTCAAATCATCTCTCTTCTCTCTCTCTTTCTTCTCGAGCATTTCAGGAAAATTATTTTCCAATTCTTTCTGTATATCCTCTAATTCCATAGAATTTATCTCTCCAAGAATCTCATTAGTCTCGAAAGAAACAGTCTTCATGAACTGCTTAACTTCAGGAGCCTCGGCGATTATCTTCGCGATCACCGGGCCAGGGCTTGCCTTGCCGAATTTGAGGGCATTAGCTAATGCATGCTTCCTGATTATTGTTTTCAGCTGCTCGACATCCATGCATCAAAAGAATAGGAGAAGGTTTATAAACTTTATTTTACTTCTCGAAGGCATGGGCTGGTAGTAGAATGGTTAATATGCTCCGTTCGCAACGGAGAGACTCCGGGTTCGATTCCCGGCCAGTCCATATCTATTTTTATATTCATGATTTACTTTTTCTATTCATAATCTTAATAAATATGCAGTTTTCTGGATTATCATGTACGAGGATGTCATTGAGATAGCGAAACATGCAGGGGAGATACTTGTAAGCTATCATGGGAAGAAAGTTGAGATAAGGAATAAGGATCCTAATAGTTATAGTCCGGTCTCTACCGCAGACCTCGAAGCGAACAAGTACATATGTGACAGTCTTAAGAAATATGGATATCAGATATTATCTGAAGAATCCGAAGATAAGGATATGGATCTTTCCAAACCAACGTGGATTGTGGACCCATTGGATGGAACGATAGGATTCCTGAACAAGAGCAAAGATTTCTGCACTATGATAGGATTGATGATGGATAAAGAGATAGTGTTCGGTGTTGTATATGTGCCATTGCATGACAAATTATATTATGCAGAAAAAGGGAAGGGTGCATGGTTGATCCATAAAGGAGAGAAGAAAAGAATTTATGTTTCTAGCACGGAAAGACTCAGTCATTCTTCAAGAGTTGTGAGACCATTCAGGAAGCCGAACTTCCTAGACGTAATATTAGATAGTAAACTGAAATGCAGGAGCAAGATACTTGGCAGTTTAGGTGTCAGACTCTGCAGTGTCGCAGAAGGAGAGATAGATTTCTATGTAAATAATTCTTCTTTACCGAGTAAGTGGGATACTGCCGCACCAACAATAATATTAGAAGAAGCAGGTGGGAAAATAACAGATTTTTATAATGCTCATCTAGATTACTCCAAACAAGGATTGCAATGGGACAAATCATTCATTGTATCAAATGGAAAAATTCATGACCAGATACTCAAAGAGATTCCTAAGAATGCCTTAGAGATGATGAATCTGCGTTGATATCTGAAAAATATTGGAAAAACTTTAAAAACATCGACATTTTCTGTTAAGTAAGGGGGTTAAATGAAAGCGATAATATTCGATCTGCAAGGAACATTGATGGAGAACGGTATATTTCCTAGTCCGACTAAGCAGGTAAGATTCATTCTTGGGATAAGGAAAGAATTTCATGATTATGTGCCATTGTTCGAGACTACTCTGATGACGACTCCGCATACGAGCCTTGCTGAAGGATTCAAATCCGTGGCAGAGGCATTCAACGTCAGGATAACTCCAGAATTGACAGAAAGATTGATAGGTATGTGGAACAAGAATAAGCTGTTGAGCAGGCCATTCCAAGAGACAGTCCCTTTATTGGAAGAATTAAAGAAAGAATATATACTTGTACTCGTGGCTAATATAGACTGTTTCACTAAAGACATGATAACAAAGTTTGAACTGCAGAACCATTTCAATCATATATACTTGTCATGCGATGTGGGGATGCTTAAGACTAATCCTGAATTCTTCAAGAACATAATGAAGGATTTAGAGATAAATCCTGAAGAGGCAGTCATGATAGGTGACAGCATCGATTCAGACATGATACCCGCATCCAAAGCAGGGATAAGGACAATATTGCTTGACAGGATGAACCGGCAGGATTATCCTGAAAAGATACACTCATTGGAAGACCTTAAAGCATTGTTGAAGTCTGAAGAGGACAAATGAGCGAATGTATATTCTGTAAGATAATCAAGGGAGAGATTCCATCGTATAAGGTGTGGGAAGATGATAAATTCTATGCATTCCTGGATATAAACCCAATATTTCCCGGACATACATTATTAATACCTAAGAAACATCATAATTATGTATTCGATTATAATAATAAGGATTATATTGAGATAATGTTGATAGCAAAAATGTTATCCTCTAAAATCAAGAGCGCGACAGGCGCTTCCAGAGTCGGATTAGCAATTGAAGGCATTTCTGTACCACATCTCCATCTCCATCTAGTTCCAATAAACAATGTCAATGATCTAGATCCATGCAAGTCAAAGTCTGCTACTAAAGAAGAATTACAGGAAATGCATGAAAAACTGACTAAAAAATAAAACATTTATAAATCGCTCTTTCTATGATATAAATATGAGAATTGTTGAGAATGCAGCTATGGCTGTGGCTACAATATTATACGTCGGAACGCTTCTATTATTGTCGCTTTTGACAGAGACAAGCATATTCATAGTGTTCGTCGCGACATTACCGCTGTTGTTGTTCATAATATCTTTATTTTATTTGTTGAGGATAGAAGTTGATGCGATACTATTATGGATCATGCCAGTAATATTCCCATTGATATTCCTTGCGATATGGTACACCAAGACATTCAAGGTGCTCAACATGACAGACGGCCCTGCTGTGGCTGTGATAAACATATTGATATCATACGTGATAAACATCTTCATATTGTTAATAATCGGCGTAGGGAAGGGTGCAGATAAGATGCGTGAACGGAGAGAAGAGCGCAAGGCACATCAAAAAGAGATTGAGCATGAACATCAAGCGCATCACGTCCACGCATTAAAGCAAGAGCTCGATTCAGTAAAAGAACAATTACATCATACAAAGAAGACGCTAGAAGATGCGCATACAAAACTTGACGAGGCAAAAGAGGAATTGCAGGCAGCTAAAGAGCTTGTAGTTTCAAAAGAGAACTTTAATGTTACATTAAGAGGTATAGAGGACAAATGCAAGGCGATAAACTTCGTCATAGGAAGGGTATATTCAGACAAGAGAGGTGCATCTCCAGAAGTAAGGGATAAATTAAAGATCGATCCCGAATGGTATAATGCATTCTCAGAGATAACGGCAGAATTCAAGGATGAAGAGAAACATAAGCTGCAGGGAGTGCTTCATAACATAATGGACAAGCTTCTTCAAATGGAGCAGAAAGAGACAGATGTAGTGAAGCTACACATAGGAAAACTTCCAGTATTCAGGAAACTAGGAGATACAGTGCTTGAAGTGCTTGCAAGAAACGACAAGGATCCAGTTACAGAATACCACAAAGAAGCTAAAGAGATATGCGAAAAGACACTGAAATACTTAAAATCATTAGAAGAGAAGGCAGAAGAGCAGGCATAACTTTATAAAGCAATATTTTTTTCTAAAATCGTTACGTGGGTGTAACTCAGCCTGGTTAGATTGCCACGCTCATAAACGCTTTGAGCGATGAGTCCAGCAATGGGCAATGAATTGGGTAACGTGGAAGTCGCGAGTTCAAATCTCGCCACCCACAGTTTTAATTATTGATATATCTTCCTTTCTTCTCCATATATTATCCCATAAACTTCATTTATTATTTCCTTAAATCTTTCTTTATCAAAAGTCTCTTCAGAAGAAAAATCTTTATTCATTATCTTGGCAAACTCATCGAGTGCTTCAATCTTTCTCTTGATTTTTTCATCGTAATCATGAATATATTCGTCAGGAGGAAATAACTCTGCGTATTTTTTTACACTCCTCTTATTTATTATTTCAATGACCTTAGAGATGTTGTTTTTGTTAAAGTGCTGTATTAAAGCCACGTATTGGTTGGAATAATCCTGGCTGATGCCTGTCTTTTTTAATAATTGTGGAATTTGTCGCATTAATATAGTAATCTGAGACGTATTTATTAATATTTCCGTAAATCTTCCGGTTTTTTTATAGCAATGTTCTTAAAGGAATATCCATATCATATAATATGCGCAAATGCATAAAATGTGGGAAAGATTCATTCCTTGTAATTTGTGAAATGTGCTCATTAGATGGAAGATTAGACGAGGATTCAGAATTGGAAAAATCCATTAAGTCAGAAAAATCTTCCGCAAAAAAAGTTTCAGACACCTATAAGTCATTCCTTTCATTCGTGGCTGGAAGATATTCAAAATTGAAGGATTCATACAACAAAGGAAAATCGATGACCCTATATCGAAATCCATCCACTCCTTATTCCGGTCTGAATTTTACTCTTTCTTATGCTAACTCTTCAAAAAAAAGCAGCAATGCTAATTATTCCGGATCAAGATCTTATTCTAAATAATTAACCAATCCTTCATCTCCTGGAGAAATATCTTTAGGAAAATGCGTATTATCCGCGTAACACCATACAATATTAATATTATTCCTGAAACTATAAGGATTGCACGTAATGCCGAAATATCTATCCATAAAGTTGAATACATCATTACAGTCCCGAGGATTAACAGCAAGAATGGAAGCATGAAATCCTTATGTGACGGGTCATATTTTCTCTTCATACTATTAGCATTATCTGAAACTTTATAAATCAAACTTTTTTTCTTCAAACGATGCCCGGATGGCACAATCTGGTACTGCGCCGGCCTTGAGAGCCGGTTCCGAAAGGTTTCCCGGTTCAAATCCGGGTCCGGGCGATAACAATAAATTTAAAAAAAGTGTTTTAATCCTAAAACAATTTGGGCCATTAGCGCAGCCTGGTAGCGCAGCAGACTCTTAATCTGTTGGTCGGGAGTTCAAATCTCCCATGGCCCGTGAGCGAAGCGAACGGACATGGGGCTTCGAATGAAATGAGATTGTCCATGGCCCGTTAAGTCAAAAAAGAGGTGTGTAAGGGGGACAAATGATAGACGTTAGAGACACACCTATTCAAGGCATTATTTGTGATATTGATGGGACTTTCCTTAATAGCATGGTTCCGCAGTTCAATTGGTTGAAATATGCTGCCGATACATTTGAAGGACATTTCAAATGGCAGAAATTTTGTCCAGAATTCTTAGAAGAATATAATGATCATTATGAGAATCATGGTATGAGAGGATTGTACACCATGATAGGTGTTGATTTTGAAAAACATGCTGCAAAGATATGGCCTGAGTTCACTAAGTATAATAGGACAGTCGAGATACTTCCGATACTTGGTATTCCGAGCGTAATTAAAAATATACATAAACGCAGCAGAGTGCATAATGGAAGAACGACGGCACTAAGGATAGCGTATAACACAACAAAATCTTGGCCTGATGTAGAATTACCGTTGGAAAAAGCAGGTTTGACGAATCTTGTTGATAGCATAGTCACAAAGAACGATATTTATGAGTATGTCACAAATGGAGAGGCTAAGAAAAAAGGCATCAGGTTCGATGATTTTGCGGCACTGAAGACAATATTGAAAGAGGATATCGTCAAAAGCCTCGAAAAGCCCAATGGATACTCTTCCATGCTCGCATGTTTACGTCTAGGCATTCATCCTCATAGGATACTCGCTTTCGAAGACACTAAAACAGGCGTCGATTCTTATCGAAAAGTGAAGTTTGCTGATGCATATTATGATATTGCTGTAGTTGCCGTCACTTGGGGTTATGAGTCTGAGGAGCGATTGAGGAAGGCAAATCCTGATTATATAATTTCGAAACCTAAACAAATGATACAATTAGTAGGCGACCTAGGCGGCCTTAACTAATCGGTAATTTTATATATCACTTTCTTTATTTTTTTTATCATGGCAATACTAAAAACTGATAGCAAAGAGGTCGAGCTTCCAGATGGCTCACCAACAATGAATGCTGCAGAAGAGTTAGGCGTGCCTTTCGGATGCAGGCAGGGTGTGTGCGGCACGTGCAAGGTAGAGGTCGTTGAGGGCATGGAAAATCTTGAGCCGAAGAACGACCGCGAATTAGAGCTCAATTTTGACGGCAATTACAGGTCTATGTGCCAATGCAAGATAAAATCTGGCACGGTAAAGATACGATTCTAAGAAATATTCTATTAATTGAGATTTATCATCTCTCGCACTTCGCTGCTATCTCCCAATTATCTCTCCTTATATCCTTCACTCCGAGTTCCTTCAATGTCTTCTCTAGAGAATTAACCATTCCTGGAGGTCCGCACAGCATCCATGTATACTCATTAAGCCTATCCTTATTGACGTAACGAAGTATCATGTCCTTATTGATGTATCCTCTCTCCCCTTTCCACTCATCATCATATCTGTCAAGTGCATTCATTATATAGATATTGTCCTTGCTTAATGCATCAAGCTCCTCCCTGCATATTATGTCATTGTATGAGCAGTTGCTGTTTATCACTATTATATTATTCTTCAAACCTGTGTCTTTGACGTGCCGAAGTATGCTTAGGAATGGTGTTACGCCTGAGCCTCCAGATAGCATGACATAATTTTTTGCTACATCAAAATTGTATGATTCGCCGACAGGCCTGCTTATAGTGAATATGTCCCCGGGCTTGGAATTGATGAGTTCCCTGCTGTATCCTCCTAAATCTTTTATGGTGAATCTTAATACGCTCTCTTCAGGAGAACTGGCTATAGTTATAGGTATGGAATCCTTCTTGTTTATATTCTTTCCATTACCTATCATAACATACTGGCCTGGGATGAATGAGAATGGCTTCTCTGTAGTTATCGTGAAAACATCATGAGTCTCTTTATTTATGCTGATGACTCTTACAGCAAAAATGTTCTTCTTGCCGATTAATGATTTCAATTTCTCCCTGTCAAGTTTCCTCTTGAACAACGGATTCTTATCATTATCATAAGTGCCTATCATTTCATCAAACACTGGCTTCTCATTGAGATATATTATCCCTAACGGCATCTTCTCAGTCTCTATTGCCTTAGCGAATGCCCATCCCTTATTATGAGGATCGAATTCATTCTCAAGATAATAAGAATGCTCCTTGTACCAGTCATATGTATTTATTTTATTGAATGTGACGCAAGGCTGGAATATGTCCACCAAAGCAAATCCTTTATGCAATATTGCTTTCTTCACTATATCTTTTGCATGCTCCAAGTCATTCACTGTAGTCCTGGCGACGAATGATGCATCAAGCGCTACAGCCACGGCAATAGGATTGAATGGCTCAAGGAATACTCCAGATATCTGCACAGGGGTCTTCATGCCTTTCTGGCTCGTCGGGCTTGCCTGTCCTTTCGTCAGACCATACACCATATTATTATGCACAATGACTGTGATGTTAGGATTTCTTCTTATAGCATGTATGAAATGATTCCCACCTTCACCATACATATCACCGTCACCGCTAGTGACTATGACTTGAAGGTTCGGGTTGGCTACTTTTATAGCAGTCGCTGGGGGGAGCGCCCTCCCATGCAATCCATTGAAATAATTAGTATTCAAGTACTGTGGAAGCTTCGCTGCCTGCCCGATGCCTGAGACTAGAACAACATTCTTCGGGTCAAGCGCCAGCTCTTCCAATGCTTTCTTAACTATCGCGATGATGCTGAAATTCCCGCATCCAGGACACCATGCTATATCCTTATGATCGATCTCAAATGTCATTTTATCTGTTCAACACTCCTCATCATGCCATTTTCAATATCTTTCCCATCAATTCTTCGACACTGAAAGGCATCCCATCATCTTTCAGTATCTTATAAGTATCCAACCCTGTCTCTCTCCTTATAAGTTTAGAGAATTGTCCTGTAGAATTGTTCTCTACGACAATAGTCTTTCTCGCTTTCCTAATCCATGAAGCAGTCTTCGGATGTAAAGGATAGACTTGGGAGAAATGCATATACATGATATCGTTCCTGTCAATCTTCTGCACAGCCTCCTTGACGCTTCCAAATGTGGTGCCCCAACTGATTATGAGGATGGAATAATTTTCTCCTCCAAACATGGAAGGCATCAATGATTCTTCAACTAATGCATCATATCGCTTATGTCTCTTTTCCATCATGATATTCCTGACATCCATGCTCTCTGTTATATGGCCTGATTCATCATGCTCATCGCTATCTACACATACAAATCCTTTCCCGTATCCCGGAATTCCTCTTGGTGTTATCCCATTGTCAGTCATCTTATATCTTTGATACACTTCAGGAGTCTCAATTATATGTTCCTCGACGACTATCCCGTTTACATCAATCGGTGCAACGTTATGCAATGTGTCCATGAAGTATTGGTCGGTCAATACAAATACCGGAATCTGATATTTTGCTGCCATATTGAATGCTTTTTGAGTCAAATAAAACCCTTGCAATGCATTCCCTGGAGCGTATATTATCCTGCAGAATTCTCCATGCCCTGCATATAATGCTAATTCCAGATCCTCTTGAGCTGTTCTGGTGGGAAGTCCTGTAGCAGGACCCGGTCTTTGCGCAATGTGTATCACTAATGGGCTCTCTATCATCCCTGCAAG
Source organism: uncultured Methanosarcinales archaeon (assembly GCA_964545585.1). Classification (GTDB taxonomy): domain Archaea; phylum Nanobdellota; class Nanobdellia; order Woesearchaeales; family UBA9642; genus UBA9642. The sequence continues at coordinate 26,225 of CAZJFT010000002.1, read as the reverse complement.
ACTGACCCCCTCTGTCATGAGTGCGAATCCTCCGCCTGAACTGTTAGCGATAGCCCTTGCGCCAGCATACCATGCGCCGATGGCCATGTTTATTGCTGATATCTCATCTTCTGCCTGTTCTACTATTATGCCAAAATCATCTTTCTTAGATGCTAGATATGACAATACTCCTGTCGATGGAGACATAGGGTATGCAGAGATGAAATTGCATCCGCCAGCGATCGCTCCAAGACCGATGCTTTCAGCGCCATACATCAGCATCTGGTCATGGACTGAAGGATCCTTGTCTATTCGTGTCATTTCAAGCAGTTCTTTATGCTCACTGATTATCCTTCGGCCCTCATCATATCCTCTTTTTGCTGCAGTGATATTCTTTTCAATAACATCCTGTGGTTTGTCAGAAAATTTATTCCTTAAGAGCACATTGAATCTTTCTATATCTGCATTGAACATCCCAAGGATTACGCCTGCAGCCACAGTATTAGCGAATATCTTTGCACCAGTCCTCGATGCGATATCTATTATCGGGACGTCAAAGAACCTGTACTTACTCTTCTGGACATCATTGATTGTCGACTTGTCTCCTATGATTATGGTATTTTCTGATATCCTATTCGATAAGTGCCCGATGGCTCCCTTGTCCAATGGGATGAGGATGTCTATGCTGTCACTGTATCCTTCTACAGGCCTCGAGCTTATCCGTATAGTTGTAGAATTTTCTCCTCCGCGGACTCTTGACATGTATTCTTTTGTAGCAAAAATATTATATCCTTCATCTTTGAACAATTTGGTCAAGAAGTCGGATATGGAATCAATTCCTTGTCCTGCTTCTCCACATAAGACTATCTTCACATCTTTGATATAGGGGATTGATTCATGATGGACATCTTTTTTGAGTATCCCTTGGTCAAGATTTTTTTGTATTATAGAATCTGCGAATGCATCCATCATTCCATATTTGTCCTGTTTCATCAATCCCTTGACCTGGAATGGGTCTATCATTTGGGCATTGAAATTGCTCGTCATCTGTTTTATTTGTTCAATGACACTGCTGCCCCACTCGTAAGAGCCCATGTATGCCAATATCCTTGTCTTAGGATGCAATGAGTTCGCAAGATACACTATTGATGCTATCTTCGGATGCAATCCCCCAAGAAATGATGGGCTTGCAACAATCAATGTGGATGCGTCGATAAGATCCATCGCTATCTTCCCCGCATCAGCATCAAAAGCATTATATTCCTCGACAATCATGCCTTTGCGCATCAGTTGCGCGGTCAAGTATTGCACCATCTTCCTTGTGCTTCCATGCATTGAAACATATATTATTACGGCCTTAGGCTTCACATTTTTTGATGTCCAATCATCATATAATCCTATAGGATATCTCGGATCAGTATACATTGGACCATGGCTCGGCGCTATGACATCTAAATCAAGCTTCTTAACTTTTTCAAGATTTTTTACTATTATGCTCGCAAATGGCATCATTATCTCAGAATAATACCTCTTGGCAGGCAGATATATTGATTGCATGTCAGCATACATCTCACTAGTCGCTAAATGGCTTCCGAAGAAATCGCATGTGAACAGTATCTTGTCCTCAATGAGATATGTGCACATCGTCTCAGGCCAATGGACCCATGGGGTGAAGATGAACTGTAATGTCTTGTCGCCTAAGCTAAGGGTCTCATAATCCTTGATTACAATGAATCTGGATTCATCTATTACATGCTCATCCATAAGCATCTTCTTGTCAAGATCATTGCATACCACTTTTGCCATAGGATACATTTCAAGCATCAAAGGTATGCTTCCTGAATGATCCTGCTCGGCATGATTGGATATTATGTAATCTATCTTTTGTATGCCCGCAAGATTCTCGACGAGCAAATCTGACTTTGTAGGGTCGACGGTATCTATCAGTGCAGTCTTTTCGCTTCCTATTATAAGGTAAGAATTATAGCTTGTGCCATCAGGAAGATATATTATCTCATCGAAATATCTCCTGTCCCAATCTATTGCGCCGACTGAGTACACGTTTTTTCTTATCTCTCGCCTATCCATCTACACCTCTTTTTTTGAGAACTTCCCACCAATAAAGTATATTCCCAAAACATCTTTATAAATATTATGATGGCATTTAATTATTCATTGCGTCCATCATTTATAAAATATACTTTTTATACCAGATATGTTTATGGATTCATAAATTTTATAAATGACTTATTTTTCCAATAAGCATCTAGGTGATTATCATACGATTTCGCGTCATGACAGCGATATGCTGTCAATAGTAGAAAAACTATGCGATAGTGGTGGGATTGCAACTAGCAAACAAACAAGACAACACGAAAAAGAATTCATACGATGATATGAAGAGACATCCATATAGTGGAATTACTATGGTGTCATATATAGGATTAATTAGAGATGAAAAGGCTGATGAATCTAATGAAGGACAGTGCATTAGTCATATTAGTGGCGAATTCATTAGCTGGCAGTCCGAACAAATCATATGATTCAAGATTCTTATATGGAGATATATTCTCCGAAGACGCATTCAAGCCCAAGGCATCGGTATTTATCGAGAAGAAATCGCCTAAAGCCATGGACTATTCTGAATTGATGGATGTTATCGAGAAAGTATATTCAGATATAAAAGTCCCTGATTACATCCCTATGTCTGTGCAGATGGCAAGAAGCTATGTAGAGAGCGGCGATAATCCTAATGCGACAAGTCCAGTCGGTGCAAGAGGATTATGGCAGATTATGGCGCCCTCATGGAATGACGTCATGAATGCGCATTTCGATAATGCTTATGATCCATTGCTGAATGGGAAGGCAAGTCTTCATCATATAAATAAGGTCGATATTTTCTTGAGGCAGAATTATCCTGGATTCGACCAATTGCCCATAGAACATAAACAAGACCTGATGAATGCAGCATATAATGGTGGGCAGGGCAGATTGATGAGAGCAGGATGGAACATAGATGAGATGCCTAAAGAGACGAGAGATTATGTTAGTAGAATGAGAAACAGGACACTTTTAGAGGACATGAGGATATATGACGCATACCAGCATCAGAACAACATAGTGCGTTTAGAAATCCCTGAATATAATCGTTAAGTATAAATATTACCTGCACCTATATTAATTTTCTACATGAATATTTCGATAAGAAAAGCTATTCCTGGTGATGGAAAGGCAATAATGGAATGCATGAACGAATCTTGCGATAATAATTGCAAGGAATGTGTAAATCGTTATGCGTGCAATAACAAATTCTTCCTGATAGCGAATCCTGAACTTATAGACAAGAAACTCTCTTTGAAGAATGGCGCTACATTGCTTGCGTTATATGGAAAAAAGGTGGTGGGGTTAAGCATATATACGCGTCATAAGTTCTCGAAGATGCAGCATCGTGCAGAATGCGGATGGTTCGTTAGGCAGGGCTATATGAATAAAGGCATAGCTACGATGCTGGTCGAAGCATTGATCAAGGAAGCGAAGAAGAATAAACTGAAGAGGCTCGATGCTGAGGCTTCAGTGAACAATGCTGCATCGCTCCGGGTTGCTGAGAAGCTAGGGTTCAAGATAGAGGGCAGAAGAGAGCAAGGGCTATTTCTTGATGATGGAAAATATGAGGACGTGTTCATTCTTGGGAAGATGTTGTGATTTTATTATGCAATATGTTCATTGATATTTTTCCCATTGATTTTATTCTTAAGATGATGTAACATTACATGTGTTGTATCTCTGGAATATCCGAACTTCTCCATCTCTTTTTTTATCATTTTCTGTGTAGGTGTTTCTGGAACGCTTTTCATATAGTCAATAATTTTCTGCTCTATCGGAGATAAAATTATTTTTTGAGGATTGAGAGTTAAGAGATATCCTCTCTTAGATGCAGATTTTATTATATGCCCGTATTCGCCTAATTTCTTTTTCAGTCTTGATATGTGGACGTTTACGGTATTATCCAAGACTATGATTCCAGGCCAGGCTTTGCTATATAGTTCTTCTCTAGAAACGGCCTCTTCTGGAGAATTCATGAGTGTTAACATTATCTGGGATTCTGTTTTTGTGATAGTTGTTGATTTATTTTCGATTTCTATCCTATCGCTATATAGCTTTATATTCCCATATTGTTTGATTACCGTATCGGATAATTCTTTCATGCTGTCAGGAAAAAAGAGTATTTTATATATTTTACTACTTATTGATAAGAAATATTTTGTGATAGTTTAATGCTAGAATAAATCCGAAACGTTTATAAAAAAAACGTAGTTCCTAAGTAATAGTGAATTTTAGGGGTTTATATGGCTAAAAAGAAAATAGATAATAAAAGTATAGTCAAAGATGTAGTTCTGAGTACATTCACGACTTGGATGATAGTGAATTCATTCATCGGAAAACCCAATAATTCATACGCAAAAGACATAAAAGGAAAAAAAGATGGATTTGACATTACAAAATTCTTTGATGAAACAGCAAAGTCTATTGATGATTATTTCAGCGGATTATTCTCACCTATAGAACGCAATACTATTTCTGGCAATTTGGAAAACGTGTATACTGGACCAAAAATAACCACACCTATAATGGATATAAGAGATTACACAATAGATGAGATAATAGAATTGACAGGGCCACGTCTTTACAATAAGCTGACACCGACAAAGACGCTTAAAAAAAGATTCCATAAAATGTTCCCAATAATGCACACACAGTACCAAGGATTGAAACCTACAGGCCCAGTAACATTAGAATTAGCCATATCTTTGCCGAAAGGAGAATCAGCATATGATCACATGGCAACAAGTCCGACAGGCGCAAAGAGCTTATATCAGACATTGCAGAGTACATTCGATGATTATTTCCCGCAATTTGCTAATCTCCCTTACTCAAAAAGAGATGCCCTTGCATATGTTCCTCATAACAACTCATTCGCCGGGATTTCACACCTCCAGTTCTTAGATAGATTCCATAAAGCAAATGATCCGTACTATAAGAAAGCAACAAGAAAAACACAGCAATATAGACTTATAATATCATATAATGCAGGACATGGACGATTCCAAGACGCAGGATTCATAGTAGACAGAATACCTGAGCCATACAGGAGTGAAGCCAAAGGGTTGGCAGAGTACGTCTTAGGATTGATGTATGGGAACGATTATGCGGAGAAAACAAAAAAAAATGATATTGAAGATGATAAAGAAAAATTCCGATTCACAGCAGACAAAGAATAATCTTTATAAACAAACTTTTAGTTCTGATATTCGAATTAAAGGCGCTCCTTTAGTGTAGTCCGGCCAATCATACAGCCCTCTCACGGCTGTGACCCGGGTTCAAATCCCGGAGGGAGCATCAATCACCGGTTTATCCTAGTATAGAAAAATATAAAAATATTCCTTTATCAAATCAACTGATGGCTTGTTGCTGCAGGTTTTCAAGGGATATTACCTCTTTTATTCTCTGTTGTTCCCTCAAGATTTTCTTCTCTTGTTCCCCTTGATACCTAATGAATGCTAGTTTTTTTGGATTCATCATTTCACCTCTTCCAACGCGTATCCTAATTCTTCCTCGATGTAAATGGGCCTTAACACAGTCATCTCTATTTCGTCATCGTACGTCTCTCTTAATTTTAACTGTCCATACTTGTCTACATACCATTCGTCACTTTCCCAATAAAATCTTTTCATGCTCCCACCTCCATTTTATCATCATCAAAATATCTGAAGTCTCTGCAATTCATAAGCGATTCAATTATTTCCATCATAATCACCTCAATAATATTTAGTGGTTGAATTATATATACTTATGTCTCTGCCGTCATCACGGAAAGATACTATATGTTAAAATATAATTTATAAATTTAACAATTTGAAATTTAATAAAAAAATATTTCTATTTAATATAAATATTTTATAATTTTTTTATATTTTGTCAAAAAATTTATAAATTAAGCAGCTATACATTTGTTATGGATATCTTAACCACGCGCGAAAGACAGGTTCTGATAGAATTATGCAAGAATTCTAAGATAAGTGATCAGGAGATGGCACGGAAGGTAGGCACATCCCGCCCAACCGTCCTCAAGATTAGGAAGCGGCTTGAAAAGAGATATATCAAGAGATATACCTTATTGCTGAATTTTGCCGATTTAGGGTTGAACGTCATGGCAACCACTTTCTTCAGATGGGATGATTTTTCAAAGAAAACAGAAATGAAGAAAGTCTTTGATTGGATAAAAAAATTGCCTTATGTGATAAGATTCTCTAATGGTGTGGGCCTTGCCAGCATGACGATGATAATAGTTTCTATCCACAAGGATTTTTCGGAATATGAATCATTCTATGAAAAACTTCAAGAGGTTGGCGGAGACAACACAAGAGAAGTGCAGTCATTCATCTCATCAACGGAGAATATGCACAAGAACTATGACGCCTCTTCTGTTTTTTTGGATTTACTATCAAAAAAATTTGATATTCAGTGAAGTATATTGTGATAATATACCAATTCTAAAATATCTGTGGAGAGTATGATTCTTAATATTTCGATTCTTACATTCTCACGTATCATTGAAGAACTTGTATTTGTTGTTTATTATCTTCATGTTGTCTACTATGACAACGAGCAGCAATGCCATCAATAATGAGAATACCCATGCGGTGAACCCTATAGGTGTAAGACTGAAAAGTGAATTGATAGGCGTGTATATAGCAACGACAGTCAATGATATCGAAAGCAGTGCGGCATAGAACAGGTATTTGTTTATGAACGGGGACCTTATCATGACTAGCTTCCTGAAAGATCTGAAATTGAAAGCATTGAACACTGCAAACAATGTCATTAATACGAACAGTGTAGTCCTTGCCTCGATTATCTCGAACTCCAATACCTTGATCGTGAAATAGAACATTATCGTCGCCCCTATAGTCATGAGCACTCCTGACATGAGCAGGAATGACAATACTGGAGTGGTCACTATCTTAGATCTTCTCCTAGGCGGGATGTTCATGACGTCTTTTGCGCTCGGGTTGAAAACGAGGCTTATTGCCGTTATCTCATCAGAGAGTATGTTCATGAAGAGTATCTGTATGGCAAGAAGTGGGAGCGGTAATCCGAGCATTATCGCTATCGCAATAAGGAATAATTGTGCTATATTTATAGATATCTGATAAGCGGAGAATTTCTGTATATTCATGAATATTGTCCTGCCTTCGCTGATGGCATCGACTATTGTTGAGAACTTATCGTCCTTCAATGTCATGTCTGCCGCTTCTCTAGAGACATCTGTGCCATTCTTACCCATCGCTACGCCTATGTGCGCTTCCTTGAGTGCAGGAGCATCATTGACTCCATCTCCAGTCATCGTGACCACTTCTCCATTGCTCTTCAATGCACGCACAATCCTGAGCTTATGTTCAGGCCTAACTCTCGCGAATATCGCAGTCTTCCCAACGACCTTTGACAATTCATCATCAGTCAATGCATCAAGATCCTGTCCTGACAATATCTCGCCTTTCAATCCTATCTCTGCAGCTATCGCTTTAGCTGTCTCTATGCTGTCTCCAGTAATCATCTTTACAGTTATTCCTGCAGTATTACATAACTCGATAGCTTCCTTGACTTCTGGTCTTGGAGGGTCTTTCATTCCCGCAATCCCTAAAAATATCAATCCATCTTCCGCATCCTTATCCGCAGCATCCTTTATGTCATTGTATGCCAATGCGATATTCCTGAGACTCTGATTAGACATAGAGTCGACCTTATTCAATATTCTCTTACGCTCATTCTCACCCAATGTCTTGACGCCATCAGACTTGAGTATATACTTGCATTTTTTGAGCAAGATATCGGGTGCACCTTTAGAATATATTCGTGTTTTCTTGCCTTCCTTTACTATGACGCTCATCATCTTGCGCTCTGAGCTGAATGGCTTCTCATCTATACGCGTATACTCGAAATCTTCTTTATACACGCTTAGCTTTGCTCCTAATGATATCAATGCTTTCTCAGTAGGCGACCCTATCATTATATTCTCGTCTTTACGCTCTATCTGTGCATCATTACACAATACAGCAGTATTGACTAATGCTTTGAGGACATTATTGTCTTTGAGCAAGACCTTCTCATCCTTTAGGTATATGTCGCTATGGAATTCGTTCTCCGAAACCTTGACATCGAACATCTTGTCATCTGCAAATATGTTGCTCACAGTCATCTGACCAGTAGTTATCGTGCCAGTCTTATCGGAGCATATAACAGTAGTCTCGCCGAGAGTCTCTATTATAGACATCCTGTTGATTATCGCATTCTTCTTGGCCATCCTGTAAGCGCCATTCGCCAACGCAGTTATCAGGACGACAGGGAAACCTTCAGGGAATGCGGCTATAGACAATGCAAGGACGACTATGAGTATATCTATTATCTCATCGTATGTCAATGGAGCATTGTCAAAAAGCATTATTATGCCTGTGATTATGGAGACTATTATCGCAAGGAATATCAACTGCTTGATTAGAACATTGACTTTTTTCTGCAATGGCAATTCCTTCTCAACAGCGGAGATGCTCTGAGCAATCCCTCCGAACTTGGTGTTCATCCCTGTATGGACTGCCTTTACAGTGCATTTACCTGTGATAACGAACGTGCCCATATATACCATGTTATCCTGTGTGAAATTCAAGTCTTTTTTGCTTTCAGAATCCTTCTTATCAGAATCATTCTTTCCCGTCGTCTTCTTGACTTCCTTGGATTCTCCAGTGAGCAATGATTCGTCAACAGTAAGCTCTTTCTCATCGATTATTATGCAATCTGCAGGAACCCTGTCTCCTGTACGCAATATTATTATGTCGCCAGGGACTATTTCCCGCGTATCTATCTCTTTCTCCTTATTGTCTCTCCTGACGGTGGATATGGATGTTATCATCTGCTTCAATGCCTCTATAGAACGCTCGGCCTTGAATTCCTGGAAGAAACCTACGCCAATGACTATCAGTATTACTCCAAGGACAACATATGCAGTGGCGACTTTGCCCACAACAAGCGAGATGATCAACGCGCCAAGCATCAGATATATCACTGGATTAGTCGTTATCTGACGAAGGAGTATCCTCAAAGGGGTATTATGCTTTGACTGCTTAAGCTCATTCCTGCCATATTTAGAAAGCAATTCCTCAGCCTCTTTGCTTGTTAATCCACTATGCAACATCACTCACCTCTTATAAGACTTGAAATCCTCTTTTTATAAATTTTGAGAATTTTTTTATCATCATTTTTAGGATGAATCATAACTATGATACATTCTATGGAGCATCATTTCTTATGGAAATATTTCTCGCTAAACCATTGGCTAGATTTGTAAAGAGCATATGTTATAAAGAATGCTGCGAATACATCTATGCTGTAATGCACATGCATTACTAATACTGTAAATGATAAGACTATGGTCATGAAAAGGAAGAAAACCCCTATCTTCTCCTTCCTGAACAATAGGAATGCCATGAATGGCAAAGCTGCATGACCTGAAAAAAATAAATCATTATGGAAATTCAATGCCTGATAAATCCCTGGCAGATTCGTCATTATTGCGGCATCGGCAGGCTTGCCGAGATGTGTTAATGTTATGAAGAAACTCCTTACGAATATCAGAACGCTGAAACTGAAGGCTACAGAATGGAACTGCTTCACCCTGAAGAAAAGCACGTAAAACAAGAGGACAGAAAGGAACAGTATCATGCCGTAACTGAATATATATTCAAAGTTTATAGTGGGTATATTATCAAGTATTATATCTTTTACAGGTACAGCATCTACAGTATCGACATAATTTCCAGCATGGTAGTTTATTATGTTTGCAAACAGCAAGAAAAGCAGGGATAGAAATATAAGATATTTATGTTCAGAAAGTTCTATCTTCCAATTATTATACCATTGCTTCAACCTGAAAATCATAATCATATCATGAGAACATTATTATAAAAAGTTAATGGTTATGTGTCAATTCCTATATACATCCTGACAATCCATCCTATTATGAAGCTTATCGCAGCGACGGTCAATGATATCAATGCCATTTCTATGAATTTAGGCCAGAATTTCGTGTTTTTTGCAGTTGAGATATAGAATGTGTAGAACGCTATTATCAATATTGTCGTAATTATCATGATGCCCATCGCCATGAAAACGTTGCTTATGAATATGAAAGGCATTATGAGCAGTGCGACAGTGAAAAGGTATGCTACACCAGTATATGTCGCACCCTTGAATGCATCCTTGCCGTCTTTCTCTTCCTTAGAAGAGAGATAAGATGATGCGGCCATGGACATCGCTGCAGCAAAACCTGTGATGCCTCCTATTACAGCAATAAGCTTTCCATTAGCGATTGCAAGGCTCAATCCTGCCAATGCTCCTGTAAGCTCAACCAGTGCATCGTTCAATCCTAGGACTATAGACCCGGCATATTCGACCTTCGAATCCTTCAAAATATCAATAAGCTTATTCTCATGCTTATGCTCATCGACAAGCAACACTTTGAAATCCTTATCTTTCTGTGCAGAATAAAGTTGCTGTGCATATTCCTCTCCGCGTTCCATCAATCTTATTGTGAAAGCTATCCCGAATAATGATGCAAGGAAAGAATAAAGCCATATCTTGAAACGCTTCGGTTTTACATCCACTTTAGTATGTCTCTTTAGGATGTTGTAATGCTTCAATTCATCAGAAGCCAATTCTTCGAGGACATTTTTATTGTGTTTATCCTTCGATTTCCTTGCAAGAGCAGTATAGATAAGATGCTCAGTGATCTCATTCTTCTGTGCAGCAATCATTACATCCATTTTAAACCATATCTGTTATTGCTTTATATATTTTTTCACATGAAATCAAGCTCATCAGACCTGACTACGACGTCTTTAGGCTGTTTAGATCTCATATCAGAATTCTTTGACTGAACATTCAGGCTCGGCATCGCTCTCAATGTGTCATTGATGTCAAGAGCCTTCTTCAGGGATATGTTGCCGCATCTTAAGCAATTGCAATAAGTGCCATATTTTCCTTTCAAAACATCAAGAGGCTGTCCGCAGACACATTTCAGCTCGAGATATGCATCCCTATGGCTTGTGCATACGGCGACACCTTGCGGATTCATGACTATAGCCTGTCTTCCGCAGAACGGACAATTCTCTAAAACAGTGCCTTTGCCTCTCATTTTATCGTGTCATAGAATTATTTCATAATCATCATCTACAGGGATTCTCGCTCCTGTATAAATTTCCGTAAGAATCGAGGCACGCATATGCATTGCCATATCCTTCAAGGGATGCTTGTTCAGCAACGACTATCGCCTCTCCTGCCATGTCTTGAGTTATTGACGCTTTAGTCCCCGTGACCAATATTATCACTCCTACAATGGCGACTATGCCTACAATCGCCAGAACAAACATCGAATCTTTCGTATCCATTTTACACCTCTATATTTTACACCTCTATATCCTTCTTACAGTCGGATTCCAAATCTGGATATTCTCCATGTATAATTCTATGAGTGTCTTCAATGCAATCATCAAAAATATTATATAGAATGGCTTGTCCAATCCGAAATACATCAAAGAGCCCAATATTATTGTTAAGTGCATCACTATTATTCTAGGATAAGGGTTGAATATGAACTCGTGAGGCGATCTGTTCTTCAATGCTCCAGCAGTCTCTTCTATTATGAATCTCATACCATGAGTGATTATCATGGCAATCACGCCTATTATTATTGTGGCTATGCCTGAAAAATTCATCACATTGCCCTCTCCAATCCATCCTAAAAGGAACACCAGGAATATGAAATGCGCGACCATGAATATCCCGTAGTGCATGAAGAAGAATGGTATGAACAATAGCTTCCCGACCGGATTCTGACCGCATGAAGCCATGCGCAATATGTTGAATACTCCTATTATAGCATTTTCTATCCAGTATAGGAGCAATATTAAAGCGATACTTTGATAATAATACGCCATAAACATTGCAACTAGATTAGCTGTGATAATTAGCAATCTATCCTTCAAATCAATCATACTATCAACCTAATCCAACAAATATATAAAATTAATCAATTTTCAAATATTATGCGATAGTAGTATAGCGGCAGAATTCGAGCTTCCCACATTCTATAAGAATGGAAAGAGCTTGAGACCCGGGTTCGAATCCCGGCTATCGCATATTATTCTGTTCTTCCGAGAATTTTTCTTCCAATAAGATATTTCTCATTAGCAGGGTAACCTCCCATGCAAACCTGATAGACTATGTTGTCTATTGAATGGTTTGGGGGCCATTCACCCCATTTGAGTTTTATGCCTAATTTGCTCATTGTTGTATGGTGATTCACACCATGAGTCTCAGGACATAAATCAGCGATAGTGTCAGGATTATTATCTAGAAATGCTGTGACTTCATCATATATCAGTCTTCTTGCCCTATCCTGCCAATATCTTACGTTATAAAATTCTGCGTTAGTCTTTAATTTTGTATTGGTTCTCATCCTTTCATCAGCATCTTCCCCAACAGGGTATTTTGTGTATATGATGAATAATTGTCTAGAGAAATCAAATATTTTGTCGAGCGCCATATCTGTCGGCGGGCATTCTCTTATGACGCGTGGTCGAACATCTTTTCGAATACCTTTCAAGCTTCTATGCTTCCCATAATTTGGACATCCATGGGTGTGCTTTGGGTATGGCAATAAACACCACTCCTGGACTTTTGCGTCGTAATCGATTAATTTAGGGTCGACTTCCACTATCATACAGTCGCGAATTAATAATATCTTTTAAATTTAAGCTTTTTATCAATAATAATTATAAATAGGATATGTTTCATCCCAATATGCTCAGATGGCACAATCTGGTACTGCGACGGTCTCGAATCGTAGACAGAAAACCGTTTCCGAAAGGTTTCCCGGTTCAAATATTGGCGCGAGAGCGGCAATGCTTCGAACGCCAGTGAGAAAGTCCGGGTCTGGGCGTTTTTTAATCAATATTTTTTTAATCAATATTTTTTTAATCAATGATGTTGATTATCCTTTTCGAGACATCTTCCCTATTGAGCATGGAATTATGTAAGAATGATGCGCTAGTGCAATTTCCTTCGATGTAGTACGTCTTGTAATTGCCTAATTTAGAACTTTCTACTGTTACAACACCATCTCCGTCCTTGCCTTGCATGTCACAGCCCTTGCCTATTATCAAAGATGTCTTTGGCATCGGATAGCTTTCATTCAGTTTTTTCATAAATTCTGATCCTTGATGCATCTCATCGCATTCTTTCTCATTACCAAAAATCTTGCAGATACTATAGACCCTGTCTGTTATCCCGTTGTTTGGTGTACCTATAAGAATGAGGTTGTCTATGTCATAAGGACCGTATTCTTGTATATATCTTCTAGTCACCAATCCTCCCATTGAGTGTGCTACGATGTCGACTTTATCGCTTCCTGTGATGAGCTTTATGTTATCTATTGTATCTTTCAGCCTATCAGCATATTCTTCGATGCTTTCGTCCTTGGATTGTATCGTGCTTGTTCCTAGCACATCAATATAAGTCGTTATATAATATGTAGGTTTGAATATTGCATTCTCCTGTATCGCATTCCTCTGTTCCGAATACGGTTTCCATATCCCTAAGCTCACATATCCTTCCGATACGAGCCGTGGTTCCAATCCGTTGAATATGTCTGTGCTTTGATATGCAGAATTCTTCTGGTTGAAAGAGTGTCCATGCAGCAACACTATAGGATTCTTCTTGTCAGTTCCGCATTGCTTGCACTCGCCGAAGAAACAACATTTTTTTATCGGCTGAGAAATTTTGGTTATATCCAATGGCTGGTTGAATTCAGGGATTACCTGCTCATAGATATTGTAATCATCGAATGAGAAGTTTTGTGATGGTCTTCCACAGTAGGCCGAGATATTGTTAAGCACATCTATCATCGGCTGGAATCTCAAGGAATAATATGGTCCGCTGATTGAAGCATCATCGAGAAAAATAATATTCGAATCATTTATTGCGTTTATCGATTCATTGATGTTTGATATGTATCTCATGATTCTTTCATTGATGATGCTGTCGTTAGCTTTGAAATCATCGAGCATTGCCATCATATGTCTTTTTTCTCTTATATCAAAATATTGCAGCGATCCATTATATCTATCCCTGTTGCCTGCGGTGATGTTTTGGGCCTCGATGAATCTGGGAATTATGCCATCATATAAAACACACCTGTTCTTGGCATCATCGATCCCATCAATGGAATGATTGATTGGTGTCTGATTGCATCCGAGTACGACGCACGATAATGCATCGGCAAGATAGAGATCGGCATAATCAGGTCTTGTCTGTTCGGTCTTTTGATTAAACAATCTCATCGTGTAGTCGATACTTGTTCCCTCTAATTGTGCTTCTCTAAGTAGTGCATCATAGTCGCTAAGCTTATTCATCTTGACTGTGTTTATGTTGACCAATTGGAGACTTGTCATAGCATCATTCCTGAACTCGTCTATTTTTCCAGGATAATATTTTAGCATTTCCTTGATAATCGAAGCCTTATACAGGTTGCTCCTGTGCATATTTACGATTGTGTTGTGTTTATCTACTGTTCTTCTTATGTCGTCTAGCAATTCTGAAGTGTTAGCGAATAATTCTTTGCTAGAATCATAGATATAATTTATCTTTTCATAGGCATTCTCGTATTCATCTTTTTTCCATTCTAGAAATATGTCCTCCTCTGCATCATTCAGGTTTTTTAATATGCTTGAATATCTTGACGCCTCTTTCTTGGTGTACTCCTTGAAATTTACATCTACATTATACAATATGTTGGTGGCGTTGTCGATATTCAATTCAGCATGTGCAACATTATGTGAGATGTTGTCAAATAAATGTATGGATTCGTCTATCAAAGCTTTTTGCAGATCATTAGGCTCATGATTTATTATCAAGGTATTCTTGCGCACATATGTATCATTTGACGCAGGGCATCTGCTTGACGGGATGTTCTGGCATTTTATCTCATACTGATAAATTGATTGTCCATAACCCTTATGAGGGTATATATCTATGGTTGCGGTCCTTTTTTTGTTGTTTGTGACATAAAATGTCTCATTAAATAATATCTCTCCGCTATGTATATCCATTATTTCTTGTTCGCAGACAGCAGTGCATAACCAATAATTGTTTATTTCCACTTCAGTCTTGAACTCATAAGATTCGCCGTATTTGAGCCATGCGGACTCATAATTGTCCTCTATCTCAAGTATTATGTCCTCTTTAATCATCAGGTTCAACCGCCTATATGTATAGAATGCTGCTATCACTATAACTATAAGCATGAAAGACAACAATGCGACCTTCACTCTCTTATTCATATTGAATATATTATCCATGTGTTTAAATGTTTTTTCTTGAAAATATAATATCAATATAAAAATATATAAATGGTCAAGGGTATTTGTGATGATGACTGACATGCATAAGATAAGAAGGAACACATTCATAATAGGCGCATCGATACAGACGTTCTTCCTTGTATATGCGATGATTTTCAAGCCGCAATTCGTCATGGACAACGTGTTCTGTCTCGCGGCGATAGGATTATTCTATCTGTTGGAACAGAAATATCCATTGAACCCTGCAGTCATAGTGTTAGGGTTCATCCCATTTTATTTCCATAACATGGGTGTGCTGTTTGAGCTATTCAGCATGTCATGGTTCGGTTTGGGGTATGATAAATGGACACACTTCCTGAACAGCATGGTCGTAACTATCGTGATATTCTATATATTGATTGCACATTCAAAAGAGCGTATAGTGAAGCATATTGTGCTAGCATTCATGGTCATGCTCGGGTTTAATCTATTGCATGAAGTGAACGAGTTCGTTGGTACAAGATATCTGGGAATATATTCTGAAAGCT
The DNA here is from genome assembly GCA_964545585.1 of uncultured Methanosarcinales archaeon. Lineage (GTDB taxonomy): Archaea > Nanobdellota > Nanobdellia > Woesearchaeales > UBA9642 > UBA9642. Next base: position 10,249 of record CAZJFT010000002.1, on the reverse strand, counting down.
TGTTCAGCGTAGGCGACGGGCTTGCACCATCAGGATCAGACCTTCAAGTGTATGATGCATGGTGGGACATGATATTCGACATATGGGGAGGGATGCTCGCAGCGATAATACTCTTCATCATACGCGGATTTGAGAAGCACCATGGAAGGGATTATCTGAAGAATTATTGAATTCTAATGGCTTAAAAAACAATCTGGCAACAAACAATCAACTTTATAAATAAATCTTTTTTCCCCTTATCATACCCATTAGGCATTCAGTCCATTCTTAGAGGCTGAATGTTTAACTACGCTTGTAGGAGGGCGAAAATGGACAAAAAAGATGCTTTAGATATGATAAAGAAGTTGAGAGAGGCTTCTCCGCAGAGGAAGTTCGTGCAGGCAGTAGATGTAGTGATAAACCTGCAGGATCTTGATTTCAAGAAGCCAGAACACCAGCTTGACTTTTATGTAGTGCTTCCACACAATACTGGAAAGAAGAAGAACGTTGCAGCATTCGTAGATGTAGACATGGTTGAAGAGGCGAAAGCAGCATGTGATGTCGTCATCCCGTTATTGCAGTTCGAAGAGTATGCAAAAGACAAGAAGAGGATAAAGAAGCTTGCGAAACAGAACGATTATTTCATCGCACAATCGACAATAATGAGCAAGATAGCAGGAACATTTGGAAGGACACTTGGACCGAAGAACAAGATGCCTAACCCGAAAGCAGGATGCGTCATCGCTCCGAAGACAAACATCAAGCCATTATATGACAGGCTTCAGAAGACTATAAGGGTCCTTGCAAGGAACAAGCCATTAGTGCAGTTATGCATAGGAAGAGAGGACATGACTAATGAGCAGCTTGCAGACAACTTATACTTAGTATATGATCAATTGATTCACCACTTGCCAAAGGAAAGGAACAATCTGAAGAATATGTTCATAAAGACGACAATGGGCAAGGCAGTGAAGGTGGAGGTGTAAAATGACGGAGCACAAATCCACCATAAGGAAAGCGAAACATGTTCCTGAATCAAAGACTAAGACAGTCAATGAATTGAAGAAATTATTGAATGAGTATCCGATAGTTGCACTTCTTAACTTAGAGAATCTCCCTGCAAAACAATTGCAGGTGATGAAAGGCAAATTAAGGAAGGATGCAACGATAAGGATGGCGAAGAAGAACCTTATCAAGGAAGCATTCAAGGAATCAGGCAAGCCTAACATCGACAAGATGAATGAGTATCTTGGCGGGATGCCGGCATTGCTTCTCACTAAGGAGAATCCGTTCAAGCTTTTCAAGATAATAAAGAAGTCAAAGAGTCCAGCAGCAATAAAGCCTGGTCAAGTGACGCCAAAGGATATAACTATACCTGCAGGCCCGACGCCATTCGCTCCAGGACCGATAATCGGAGAGCTTGGAATGTTGAGGATAAAAGCAGGCATTGAGGCAGGGAAAGTCGCTATAAAGGAAGATGCGCATGTAGCAAAGAAGGGCGATGTGATAAAGCCACAGCTTGCATCATTATTATTGAGGCTAGGCATAGAGCCGATGGAGATTGGACTGGACTTGGTTGCAGTGTATGAGAATGGAGAGATACTGTCGAAGGATGTGCTAGACATCGATGAGGATGTGTTCATGCAGAAATTGAGGACTGCAGCAGCTGAAGCAATGAACCTCGCAGTGGACATAGCATATCCAAGCAGGGACACTATAGAATTGCTCGTGCAGAAATCATTCAGGGATGCAAAAGCCATAGCAATAGAGAGAGACATACTTGCAGACTTGGTTGTCGAGCAGATAATCGCCAAGGCGAACGCTCAAGCAGAATCCGTTAAGGATGCTGCGAATTTGTGATAAAAATATAAAGAAGAAATAAACAATATTATGTTTTAAGGAGGGTAAAAATGGAATACGTATATGCGGCAATGTTATTGCACAAGGCAGGCCACAAGGTAGACGAGGCTTCAGTGAAGAAAGTCTTAGAGGCAGCAGGCGTGAAGGCAGATGATGGAAGAGTCAAGGCATTGGTTGCAGCATTGGAAGGCGTCAATATAGACGAGGCAATCAAGAATGCGGCAGTCATGGCAGGACCAGTAGCAGCAGCACCAGCAGCGCATGCAGAGCATAAGGCAGAAGCAAAGAAGGAAGACAAGAAAGAAGAGAAGCAGGCTGAAGAGCAGTCAGCAGCAGGCCTGAGCGCTTTGTTCGGATAAATTTTTTTAAACTTTTTTACATATTTTTGTATAGAGGCTAAAGAATGTTGAGTGAATCAGAGATAAAGAACTTGATGAATGAGATGAATTCTTTGAAGTCTGAAGTAAAGGACTTGAGAGTAAAACTTAATGCTCTTGATAGGAAGAAGGAAGACTTGTTCAGGGAGAAAAGAAAGATAGGCTCTGACATTTATTCTAGGATAAGGAATGCACAGGACAACAAGCATAAGCGTGATTCATTGACTGGGGTTGTAAAGAACACCAAATTGACGAAGGAAGAGATGGAGTCAAGGGTCAATGTTCTAGATGCAGAGATAACTAAGCTGAAGGACGAGAAGAAGAAGATGCTTGAAAAGCTTGGCGTTAGCGATCCAATGATGCTAAAGCGCAACATAAAAGCATTAGAGTTCAAGATAGAGACAGAGGGCTTGAGTTTTGAGAAGGAGAAGGAATTGATGAAAGTGCTCTCGAAAATGAAGAAGCAGTATGAAAGCTCAAAATCCATAAATGACTTGAACAGGAAGCTTGATGACAAGTTCAGGGAGATAAGAGATTTGAGGGCGCAACTTGACATGACGAAAAAGATAGTTCAAGTCTCTGCAAAGGAGAGCCAGAAGCATCATGTTGAATTGATAGAGTCAAGCAAAGAGATTGATGAGCTGAAGAAGAAAGAGAATGAATTTGAAGAGAAGATAGGTGCAATAAAGGGAGAGATGCATGGCATAACTGAAGAGCTCGACAAGAGGAATGCAAAGATTGATGAGTTGAGGAAGACATTGCATGAGAACAATGTACAATTGAAAGAAGACGTCGATAAGGCAAACCAGGAAATCCTTAAACATAAGGATGAAGAGGTCAAAGAGAAATTAAAAACAGGAAAGAAATTAACCACAGAAGACCTCTTGATATTGCAGAGAACGATGAAGAACTGATTCTTACTATATTTTTCTATTAACTTTATAAACCAACATTTATTCCTTTAACAATGACATTATACTTTATTGGCATTGGACTTAATGACGAGAAGGATATCACAGTCAAAGGGTTAGAGGCTGTGAAGAGATGCAAGCACGTCTATATCGAGAGTTATACTTCAATACTTCACGTGTCGTTGTCTACATTAGAAGAATTCTATGGCAAGAAGATAATTCTTGCAGACAGGGCAATGGTTGAGAGAAGAGCGAACGATATAATAGTAGATGCAAAAGAAGATGATGTCGCATTCCTAGTCATAGGGGATATTTTTGGAGCGACAACACATACTGACATGATGTTGCGTGCAAAGTCACAAGGGATACGATGTGAATTCATACATAACGCGTCAATAATGAACGCAATAGGTGTTGTAGGACTTGAATTGTATAAGTTCGGGAAGACCACGTCAATACCATTCCCTGAGAAGGGGTTCAAGCCTGAAACATATTATGACGTGCTTAAACTGAACAAGGAGATGGGATTGCATACTTTGGTTCTATTGGATCTGCGTCCTGTAGAGCAAAGATTCGTGACAGTAAATCTAGGAATACAATATCTTCTTGAGATAAATGCTGCACGAGGAGATGGGGTGTTTGATGAGAACACAATGGTCGTAGGATGTGCAAGGATAGGCGGAGACTTTCACATCAAGTATGGCAAAGCAAAAGACCTTCTCAAGCATGATTTCGGGAAGCCATTGCATTGCATGATAATCCCTGGCAAACTCCACTTCATCGAAGAAGAAGCATTGAAGCAGTGGGTGTAAAACCGTCACTTTTATATACTGATTATCTTTTCTTGTGCTTAACGAAGGGGTTTTTACGAACCCAAGTATATATAACGAATACGAGACCAAAATCGAATATAACGGATATCTACTTCTCGTAAACCTCGCGGAGGAAAAAATGGAAAGAAATTTTAGGTCAGGACCTAGGAACTTTGGTCCAAGAGAAATGCATAAAGCAACTTGCTCAGATTGTGGCAAAGAGACAGAAGTCCCTTTCAAGCCAACAGAAGGTAAGCCAGTTTATTGCAGAGAATGCTATCAGAAACACAAGAGATTCTAAGAAACTTCACGATTCTAGATAGATAATTTATTTTTCTTTTTTTTTGTTATTCTTTTAATCAATGTTGATGTTATTATTTTTATAATGTATATATTTATTTTCTATATTGTAAATAATTATTTTAATTTTCATAAACTTTAAATATTAGTTGATGTTATCCCTTAATTGTTGAACTTAAATCAACTATGAGCATGGGTGTTTTGATGAAAAAAAAACAGGAAATGTCTAAGGAACAAGAAAAGCAGCAAATAGATACTATTGAAGAACCTAATAATCAATGCATAACGCAAGCCCAATTTGATGAATTGACAGACACATTAAAAAGATTGCAGGCAGAATTCGAGAACTACAAGAAAAGGCAGGAGAAAGAGAACATACAACTGATAAAGAATGCGAATGCAGGATTGATAAAAAATCTGCTCCCGGTGCTTGATAGCTTTGAGTTAGCGATAAAGAACAGTAATGGCGAAAGCGAAGAGATGAACAAGTTCAAGAAAGGACTGGAGATGATATATGCGCAGCTGTTCGGCATACTCAAAGAGCAAGGCCTGCGAATGATAGACACAAAAGAGAAAAGATTCGATCCATACAAGCATGAAGTGTTGCTCGTGAAAGAGACAGATGGAGAAGAGGATATTATATTGCAGGAATTCCAGAAAGGATACATGCTGAACGAGATGGTGTTAAGGCATTCAAAAGTGATGATAACAAGACATAAACAGGAAGGTGTCGAGGAGGAAAAAAATGACTGATGCAAAACAAACATTCTACCTTACATCAGAGGCCATACTCAAATACTTCCTTAACAAGTCAGAACAGATAGACACACTCATAATGTGCAGAGGCACGGAAGTGAACATAACAACTACAGATTTCAACCTTTATGAAGCGTTAGGAAGCATAGAGGAAAGAGATAATTTCAACATAAACAAGCTGATAAAGTTTTTAGAGGCAGTACATATAGAGTCAGGCTCGAAGAAAGTGCTGACACATGAAAGAGTAGAAGAACTAAGGAAATTAGCCCAGGGAGGATGAAGGAGGATAAAAATGGCTGAAGAGGAAACAATGAATAAACTGAATTTTGCGATAAACGATGGAGATTCATTCTTCGCGAATGAGATGAGCATAACATTTGGTCCTGCACAATTCGCGTTCGATTTCAAGAACATAAGCCCGCGAGTGGACATGCGAAATCAGGATGGAAGCAAGACGTTCGTCATGAAACATAACGTGATATTGATAGAACCATTCCAGATAAAGCAATTCGCGAAAGTATTGAACGATGCTATATCACGATACGAATTGGAATATGGCAATATAGAACTGCCAGCGCCGATAAGGAAGGCAGAACAGGAATTGCAGAAACTGACAAAGAAACAGGACGCAATAAGCCATGACGTGCCATCATATTTTGGTTAGAATAAAAAAATAAATTAAAAGAACACTTAGAATTTAGGAGGAAGATTAAAATGAGTAAAATTATTGGTATTGACTTAGGAACATCAAACAGCGCAGCAGCTGTATTGGAAGGTGGAAAACCTAAGATAATCCCTTCAGCAGAGGGGATGACGATGTATGGGAAAGCATTCCCTAGTGTTGTGGCATTCACGAAGCAAGGAGAATTGCTCGTCGGGGAACCTGCAAGGAGGCAGGCAGTGAGCAATCCAGAAGCGACAATAACTGCGGCGAAGAGGAAGATGGGAACGAGCCACAAGTATAAGATATCTGGAAAAGAGCATACTCCACAACAGATATCTGCATACATATTGCAGAAGATAAAAAGGGATGCAGAAGCATTCTTAGGAGAGAAAGTAGAAAAAGCAGTCATAACGGTGCCTGCATATTTCGATGACAATCAGAGACAGGCAACAAAAGATGCGGGGACAATAGCGGGCCTTGAAGTGGTAAGGATAATAAATGAGCCGACAGCCGCAGCATTATCATATGGACTTGATAAGACACATGCACATAAAGTATTGGTCTTCGACTTAGGTGGTGGAACGCTTGATGTCACGATAATGGAATTCGAGGAAGGAGTATTCGAAGTCAAGTCTACAAGCGGAGACACGCAATTAGGCGGAACAGATATGGACAATGCATTGGTCGATCATCTTGTTAAGGAATTCAAGAAGACAGAAGGAGTAGACCTGACAAAAGATAAGGTGGCGATGCAGAGACTGATAGAGGCTGCAGAGAAGGCGAAGATAGAATTATCAACAGTCATGGACACAGATATAAACTTGCCATACATCACAGCAAATCAAGATGGACCGAAACATTTCAACATGAAATTGACAAGGGCAAAGCTTGAGCAGATAATTGAGCCGATAATAAAGAGGTGCAAGCATCCAGTCGAGCAGGCACTTTCTGATGCAAAAATATCGGCGAAAGACATAGAGAAGATAATATTGGTAGGCGGCCCGACAAGGATGCCTATAGTCCAGAAATTCGTCGAGGAAGTGACAGGGAAGAAGGTTGAGAGAGGAGTCGATCCGATGGAATGCGTCGCATTAGGCGCAGCGATACAAGGCGGAGTCCTTGCAGGAGAAGTCAAAGATGTATTGTTGCTTGACGTTACACCATTAAGTCTTGGTATTGAAACTCTTGGAGGAGTATTCACGAAACTCATAGACAGGAATACTACAATCCCGACTAAGAAATCTCAGATATTCAGCACTGCAGCAGACGGACAGAATGCAGTCACAATCCATGTATTGCAGGGAGAGAGGCCTATGGCATTTGACAATAAGAGCCTTGGAAGATTCGATTTGATTGGAATACCTCCTGCACCTCGTGGGATACCGCAGATCGAAGTATCATTCGATATAGACGCTAATGGAATAGTCCATGTGGCTGCAAAAGACCTGGGGACAGGAAAGGAACAATCGATAAGAATAACTGCTTCACAAAAACTTTCGGATGAAGAGATAGAGCGGATGAAGAAGGAAGCAGAGGTGCATGCAGAAGAGGACAAGAAGAAGAAAGAAGAGATAGAAGTCATCAATCAGGCAGATGCATTAGTGTATACATCAGAGAGATTGTTCGAGGACATGAAAGGTAAAGTCGATCATTCAAAGATTGAAAGCGTTAAGACAGAGATTGAAGGTTTGAAGAAATTGCTCGAAGAGAAAAATGTGCCCGAGATAAAATCAAAGATGGAGCACATAAACAAGAAAGTGCAGGAATTAAGCATCGAGCTATATGAGAAAGTCTCAAAAGCACAGGCAGAGAATCCTCAACCTGAAAACACTGAGGCTCCGAAGGATGACAATGTCGTCGATGCAGAATACACAGAGAAAGAAGATGCTCCAAAGAAGAAAAAGAAATAACAAAAATTAAAAATTTTTGGAATTGAAAATTAATAATTTTCAATAATAATTTTTTTTAATTAAATTTTTAATATGATATATAATTCAGGATTCATATGGCTGACAACAAAGACTACTATAAAATATTAGGTGTGGAGAAGAATGCTTCTAAGGAAGAGATCAAGTCAGCTTATAAGAGATTAGCAAAGCAGTATCATCCTGACGTGAATAAGGATTCTAATGCAGCGGAAAAATTCAAGGAGATAAACGAGGCGGCATCAGTCCTTGGAGATGATTCTAAAAGGAGACAGTACGATCAATTCGGTTCAGACTTCGAGAGGAGGTACCATCAGAACTTCTCAAGGGACTTCTCAGGATTCGATTTTGAAGATATGGATTTTGGAGACCTGTTCGAGATGTTCTTCGGCGGAGGACAATCCGGAAGGACAAGGCGAGGCCGCGGGAGAGACATGCGATATGACATAGAGATAACACTCAATGAAGCAGCGACAGGCGTCAAGAAAGAGATAAAATTAGAGAAGCCAGAGACATGCCCCTCATGCAAAGGCCGCGGAGGAGACGACTTCGAGACATGCAATGAATGCACTGGTCGAGGAGTGAAGAAAGTAACACAGAGGACACCATTCGGAATATTCCAATCAACAGTCACATGCAAGAAATGCTCAGGCAGGGGAGAGATAATAAAGAACGTCTGCTCAGAATGCGACGGCGAGGGAGTGTTGCACAAGAAGAAGAAATTAGAAGTTGCAATACCTGCAGGCGTGGATACTGGGGCGCAATTGCGATTGAAAGGCGAAGGCGAAGCAGTGAAGAACGGGGAATCAGGAGATCTATACGTGGTGATATCTGTAGAATCACACGAATTCTTTGCAAGAGAAGATGATGACATAATATTAGAAGTTCCAATAACAATAGGGCAAGCAATACTTGGAGATACTATAGAAGTACCCACTTTAGATGGAAAAGTCGACTTGAAGATTCCTCGAGGTACACAGCCAGAGACAATATTGCGATTACGCGGGAAAGGCGTGAAGCATCTCAACCATCCGGGATCAGGCGATCAATTAGTCCGCGTCAAAGTACACATTCCAGAAAAGCTTTCTAAAAAACAAGAAGAATTGATACATGAGTTTTCTTCCATCGAGAAGAAACCAAAGAACATCTTTGAGAAATTATTCAAATAGATTATTTGAAAATTAAGAATTTTCAATTCCAAAAATCTACGATTTTTGTTATTTGAATCTTAATTCTTTTTCTTCCAATTGTTTTGTCATTTGCTTGTACATTGTGTCGTCTATGTTTATTATTTGTTCTTTTGGTACTAGTAGGTGTCCTTTTCTTTCGTATCCGTTTGGCGCTTCTGGCTTGTATACTTGTCCTGGGTTGAAGAATCTGTTTAGCCATACGTGTGGTGTAAAGTTTCTTATCATTCTTATTTGTGTTCTTTCATCTTCATTGTATGTTGTTTTTGGTCCGGGTCCTGTTACTGGATTGGTGTATCCTAAGTAGTTTTGATTATTTATTGGATGTGATGTTTGTGTTATATATCTTTGTATTTCTTTTAATAAGTATTTTTGCGCGTCTATAGAAGTTGTTATCTTATCTGTGTTTAGATATATTTCGTATCCTGTTAATGATTCTGTTGCCACGTCGAAGTAAAATGATGCTGCTGAGAATGCGTTGTATCCCCAACGGTTTTTGAATTCTGTACTGTCCATATAGAATATGTTTACTGCGCTGAAGTTTTGTCCTGAGGATGGATCCGTATACTGGTCTTTTATTGTTAGTATGCTGTCTGGTGTTATTCCTAGTGAGTCTCTTATTGTGTTTACTGCATTGTTTATGTATTGTTTCCATGATTGTGGCGTGTTTGTTGTATCTGTAAATATTCCCATTGGCCATCGTGTTTTTACGTGTAGTGCGTAATGTTCTGGTCCTTGTATTCTTGCCATGTATTTCCATAAGTCCATCAGGTTGTCTATGGGGTATGGTACTTCTGGATCTATGAATGGTGTCTGTAATTGTATTACTGGTGGTAGTGTTAGGTTGAATGTTCTTGAACCAGACCACGTTCCAATGTTCATAAAATATGAGTGATGTGTATTTGTTGAATCTACTACTTTTATTGTTCCTGTGACTTCTGTTATTTTGTTTAGTCTTTTGTTTTCTTCAATCAAGTGGTCTTCTAGTTTTTTGTATCCTATTATTTTTCCTGCATTGTTTATTATCATGTTTGGATATAGTTTTTTGTCCATTTCTACTACTGTTAGGTATTTTCCTGTTGCTAGTCCTTCTAGGTTTATGTCTAATTCTGGATTGTTTGTTTTTATGTTCTTTACTTCTTGTCCTATTTCGTTGTATATCTTTAGTGTTTTTTCGTTGAAGTTGTTTGTGAATATTTTGTTGCCGTAGTATTGTATTATTGCTTTGTTGTTTGTTGATTGTTCATCTTCTACCTCTGTTATATTATCGAATAAATAGTGTCCGTTTATGTCTGTCCATGTTTTTATTGAGTCTGTTATTTCTTCGTTTTGCCACGTGTATAGTGTTATTTTTTTATTTGCTAGTCCCTGTTGTGATAACGGATCTGTTATGTGTCCTTCTAGTCTTTCTTGTCCTTTTGCTATGTTTGTTATTAGAATTATTCCTGCACCTGTCATTGCTATTGTATTTATTGGGT
>CAZJFT010000001.1:0-75518 GCA_964545585.1 uncultured Methanosarcinales archaeon | reverse complement strand
ATTGTTTTATAAAATATATAATATAATATATGTTTTAAAATAGAATGATATTTGTTGATTATAAAACATACTTAAAACATGCTTAAAATTAGCTTAAAACTAGTGCAAACGAAAATCGATTATGAATAAATACTAAATGCTCATTTGGCAGAAATACAACTATTCAAAACAAAATCTCCATAAGAAATGATGGGGTGGTATGTTGTTTCAAAACAATAATTCAAATAACTGATTACATATCATTTATATTCTGAAAGTAGCTTTATTTAATATATTATAGAAATACAAAATATTTATATAACCTTTGTTTCTTCTGGAATTGTTTGCTGAGGGGTTTTTATGGTGATAAGCGACTTTTTAGAGAATTTTATACGAAAAGAATCTTTATTCAAGAATAAGGCTGTGCTGCAAAGCGGATACTTTCCAGACGAAGTATTGCATAGGGAAGATCAGATAAATCATATTGCAAAAATCCTCGCACCAAGCTTAAGGACAGAAAGGCCTTCAAACATATTCGCATATGGAAAGACTGGAACAGGAAAGACACTAACAATACAATATACTCTGAAAGAGATAACTAAAATATCTCAAAGAGAAAACATCCCTCTGAAACATATCTATATCAATTGTAAATTAAAGAAAGTTGCAGACACGGAATATAGGCTTGTTGCAGAAATAGCGAGACATCTAGGAAAATCTATACCCCCTACAGGACTCCCTACGGACGAAGTCTATAATATATTCTATAAGGCATTGAACCAGGAGAAGAAGATAATAATACTCGTATTAGATGAGATAGATCAATTGATTAAGAAGATAGGTGACGAAGTAATATATAATTTGACAAGGATAAACACAGAATTAAAAGACAGCCAATTAGCCATAATAGGGATAAGCAACGACGTGATGTTTGCAGACAACCTCGATCCACGGGTAAAAAGCTCCTTGAGTGAAGAAGAGATAGTGTTCCCATCATATAATGCCATACAGATACAGGACATATTGAAGAAGAGATGCTCTGAAGCGGTCAAAGACGGCGTAATAGAGGAAGGAGTGATAGCTAAGTGTGCAGCATATGCCGCTCGCGAGCACGGAGACGCAAGGAGAGCATTAGAACTTATAAGGGTCGCAGTAGAGATAGCTGAAAGGAAAGGATTATCAAAGATAACGCTTCAAGAATTGGATGAGTCTGAAGAAAAGATAGAGAAAGACAGGGTTATAGATATAATAACTACACAACCTAAACAATTCCAATTAGTGCTTTATTCAATACTTACTATCGGCAGCAGGAAAAAGAATGATGATCCTATATTTACTGGAGACATATATTCTTTGTATAAGGACTTATGCAATAAGACGAACCTGAGGCCGCTCACTCAGCGAAGGGTGTCTGATGTGATTTCAGAGTTCGACCTTCTAGGGATAATCAATGCAAAAGTCATCAGCAAAGGGAGATATGGTCGGACAAGAGAAGTGAATATAGTGACAAATGAAACTTTGAACACAAAGATATTGTCTTTGCTAGAGGCGTCATTATCGTTATAACATTTAATGATATATTTTTTTCAATCTCAAAATGGACAAACAACAAATAATAAAATTTTATCTGGACAACAAGATACTTTTGAGTCCAGAATTATTAGATTATTTAGACAAACCTTTCCCATTGAACACAAAATTCTGCGTGTTAAATATAGATGCGCTCCTGATAACAGAGAATAAGATACCTATAAATGTCGCCGATTATGAGAATGCAGTAGTTCTGAAAGAAAAGAATCATAACAAGAGACTTTATGAAAAATTCCGTGAGTATATACATAACAACATAAATGGTAAAAAAAATACTGGCGAATCTGTTGAAGAACCACTAAATAAAGTCGCTGAAAAAAAACCAGATAGCAACGATGAGATACAAGATAGGGGATCTTCAAAAAATGTCGGGCCAGCCGTTGAACTTCCAGAAATATCCGAGTCAGACATAGATTCTTTTAAGGAACAACTCATGAAAAACCATCGGATAAGAATAATTAGTGATTATAGGGAAAAGAGCAAGAAAAGGAGCGTACAGGATTTTGTAGGATTTTTTAACTCTAGATTCAAGGAATTAGAGAAGATACTTCGCTCAAGACAGGAGCTCCAGAACCTTACATCTATATCTAGGATAATATCGAAGAAGGAGAAGGACAATGTTGCTTTGATAGGTATTGTTTATGATAAAGCCATCTCTAAAAACAACAACATAATATTGACATTAGAGGACCAGACCGGAACGATAAAAGTGGTCGTGACACAATCTAAAGAAGAGCTTTTCTCTTTAGCACAAGAGATACAATTAGATGAAGTTATAGGTATAACTGGGATGTATGACGGATTGGTTTTTGCGAACAACATACTTTTGCCCGACATCCCATTAACTAAAGAATTGAAGAAATCTCCTGAAGAAGGATATTTCGTGTTGATAACGGATCCTCAAGTAGGTAACAAGCTATTCCTTGAGGAAGAATTCAAGAAATTCTTGAATTGGTTGAATGGTGAAGCGGGCAGCGACGCACAAAAAGAAATCGCGTCAAAAGTGAAGTACTTATTTATAGTAGGGGATTTGGTTGAAGGGGTAGGCATATATCCTGACCAGGAATATGATCTTAGCATAATAGATGTGCGGGACCAATATAAAAAATTGGCAGAATATCTTAAGGATGTAAAAATACCGATAATAGTCTGTCCGGGAAATCATGATGTGGGTAGACTGAGCGAACCACAACCAGGTTTCAGGGATGAATATAGCAAACCTTTATGGATGCTTCCAAATGTAATATGTCTCAGCAACCCCTCTATGTTGAATTTATTCTCTTCAAATAATTTTGAAGGGTTAGATGTGTTGATATATCATGGAGGTTCATTTTTCTATTATTTCAACAACGTGCCGGCAATAAGACAGAAAGGCGGCGCAACAAGGTCGGATTTGGTGATGAAATATCTTTTGCAGAGGAGACATCTTGCTCCTTCACACACCTCAACAGTCTATGTTCCTGACGCGAACAAGGACCCGTTAGTCATAGATAAGGTTCCAGATTTTTTCTTTTCAGGACATGTACATAGGGCCACAGTTAACAATTATCGCAATGTCACATGCATAAACGCATCATGCTGGGTCGCAAAGACCGAAGAACAGGAGAGAAGAGGTCTCGACCCACAGCCAGGAAAGGCTTTCGTAGTGAATATGCAGACCCGCGAAGTCAAAATAATGAATTTCCTGTCAAAAGAGGAAGGTTCAGAAAGATCCGGAGAACAAAATGGTTGAGTGCTCTAAGGAGATGCAAAAATATTTTGAAGAATTGAAAGATGTATGTTTCAAAGAGTTCAAGATAGCGTCAGAATCACGAAAGAAAGGATATGATCCTTCGCCCGTTCCAGAAATAATTCTCGCGAAGAACATGGCAGAGAGAGTTGTAGGGCTGATTAGCGTCATTGCTCCACAATTGAAAGATACGGGCGCGACAGAGAGGATAACTGAATTGGAGAAAGAGTTTGGGACGCTGGATTGGAGAGTCGCATTCAGGATTGCTGAAGAGGTGGCTAGAGAGAAATTCTGTAAGTTCAAGGACCAGAAGGAAGCGATGGAAGTAGGTATAAGGACAGGATTCGCATACATAACTGTGGGCGTGGTATCCAGTCCTATAGAAGGATTTACTCATCTGGATATAATGGATAGGATGGATGGAAAAGGAAAATATTTTTGCGTAAATTTTTCTGGCCCTATCAGGAATGCCGGAGGCACCGCTGCGGCAGTATGTGTGTTGATTGCAGATTATGTCAGGAAGAAATTTGGTTATGCAAAATATGATGCTACAGATCTTGAGGCAAAAAGGACTTATTCAGAGGTCGAGGATTATCATACAAGGTTCAGTCCTAGGCAATATTTCCCTAGCAGGGAAGAGATTGATTTCTTGATGAGAAATGTTCCCGTACAGTTAGGTGCGGAGCCGTCAGAGAGGTATGAGGTCTCTAACTATAAGGACTTGCCAAGGGTTCCGACAAACATAATCAGGAGCGGTTTTTGCCTGTTATATACTGATTGTATACCTTTGAAGGCAGCAAAACTGTGGAAGCAATTGAGCAAGTGGGGCAAAGATTTTGATATGGAAGACTGGATGTTCTTGGAGGAATATCTCAAGATCCAGAAATCTGCGAAGGCATTGAAGAAGAAGGCCGAGTCATCAGGAAAGATAACTCCAGATTATACTTACATAAAGGATTTGGTTGCAGGAAGGCCCGTCTTAGGATATCCTCTAAGGAATGGCGCTTTCCGATTAAGATATGGGCGCTCAAGAGTTTCAGGATATTCTGCACAATCAATACATCCTGCTACGATGCAAGTGCTTAACGGATATGTCGCTACAGCCACACAATTGAAAGTTGAGCGTCCTGGCAAGGCTGCAGCGATGACCAGCTGTGACACGATAGATGGTCCGATAGTGAAGTTATATAACGGCAACGTATTGTTCTTAGAGACTGAAGCATTGGCGAAACAGCATAAGAAGGAGATAAAAGAGATATTATATTTAGGGGACGTTCTTGTCGCATATGGGGATTTCTTCAACAGGAATCATCCTTTGGCAAGCCCAGGATACTGTCAAGAACACTGGGTGCTCGAGTTCGAAAAAGCCGCCCTAGAAAAATATCCTATACAGTCTGAGAATTCAGAAGATAAATATGTGACGAGCTCCGATTATAAAAAGATAGATCTTCATAAGCTTTCGGAAGATGTAAGGATACCTAAGGATCGTTTAGAGGTGATTTTCCGCAAGCCTTTGCGTACAAAGCTTTCTGCAGATGCGGCAGCATTATTATCCAGAAAACTTAATATTCCATTACACCCATATTATACATATTTCTGGAAGTCTTTGAATATCCATGAGTTGAAATCTTTAGTTAATTGGTTGGCAGAAGCAAATATTGTACATTATGACAATAAACCAGACAACAAGATAGAGAAAGTGATACTTCCTAAGAATGATGCTAAGAGAGCGTTAGAATTATTAGGCATACCACACCTTTTCGTAAACAACGAATTTGTAGTCATAGAAGGGGATCATGCGGATGCACTATTGTCCACACTTAACATTCATGAAGTGATAATAAAAGAGGATATAGAATCCATAAATAAGATAATTATAGAGACACAGCCAGATCTTGGAAAGGAAGATGAGTTGATATTGAAGATAATTAACAGGATTGCCCCTTTCACCATTCGTGACAAGGCAGGGATATTCATAGGATCAAGGATGGGTCGCCCAGAAAAGGCGAAGATGAGGAAACTGGCAGGGCAACCGAACATGCTCTTCCCTATCGGCGAGGAAGGAGGAAAGATGAGAAGTCTTCAGGCAGCCATGGCGGCAGGAAAAATAACTTCAAGCTTCCCCATATTCTATTGTGAAAGATGCAAAAGAAAGACTCCTCTATCTATATGTGAAATCTGTGATAAGCCTGCAGAGAAAAAGATGTATTGCAGAGAATGTAAAGATGTCGATTGCAAGAATGAATCCCACCAGAAATTCCCTTACGCAAATTATCCTATAAATATAAACGAGATATTCCCTTTCATGTTGAAGAAACTCAACACCAAGATATATCCTGACATGATAAAAGGCATAAAAGGTACTGCGAACATAAATCACGTTCCAGAGCATTTGGTTAAAGGGATATTGCGCGCCAAACATAGCGTTTCAGTCTTCAAAGACGGGACGATAAGGTATGATATATCTGAGGTCCCTTTGACTCATTTCAAGCCGAAGGAGATAGCTGTAGGCATAGATAGGTTGAAGAGATTAGGATATACACATGACACTAAAGGTCGGCCCTTAGAGCGTGAAGACCAGGTCTTAGAGTTGAAACCGCAAGATATAGTGCTGCCCTGCAGTCCCGATAGCCCTGATGAGCCCGCAGACGAAGTATTGTTCAGGACAGCAAATTTCATAGATGAGCTGCTAGAGAAATTATATGGTCAAAAGCCCTATTATAGATTGAAATCAAAAGAGGACTTGGTAGGTCAGGCAGTCATAGGATTGGCGCCACACACATCTGCAGGCATACTCGGCAGGATAATAGGTTTTTCTAAGACGCAGGCATATCTTGCACATCCGATGTTCCATGCAGCCATGAGAAGAGATGCAGACGGAGATGAATCGTGCATATTGCTCCTCCTGGATGGATTGCTTAATTTCTCTAAGGAATACCTTTCCAACAAGAGAGGCGCGACGATGGACGCGCCCTTAGTCTTGACATACATATTGAATCCTGCAGAAGTAGATGATATGGTGTTCGATCTGGATATAGGATGGAGATATCCTTTAGAATTATATGAGGCCGCAAAAGAATTCAAGCCTGCACACACCATAAAGATAAACCAGATGGGCAGGCATATAGGTACGCCTCTGCAGTATGAAGGGATGGGTTTCACACATGATACTGAAGATTTCAATGCAGGTATTCTCTGCTCCGAATATAAGCTATTGCCCTCTATGGAGGAGAAGCTTTTTGGCCAGATGGATTTGGCAATGAAGATACGTGCAGTAGATAGCGGGGATGTGGCGAGACTTGTCATAGAAAAACACTTCATAAGGGATATCAAAGGAAACTTGAGGAAATTCTCTACGCAGCAGTTCAGGTGCAGCAATTGCAACGAGAAATACAGGCGTCCGCCGCTCATTGGACGATGCATAAAATGCAACGGGAAAATAATATTCACTATTTCAGAAGGCTCGATAATAAAATATCTTGAACCTACGATCAGTCTCGGCGAGAAGTTCAAGATTCCTGCATATTTGACACAGACTATAGAATTGACAAAACAAAGGATAGAGAATTATTTTGGTAAGGAAGCAGAAAGCCAGGCAGGACTGGGAAGATGGTTCGGGTAATATTTTAGAAAAGAAATTTATATTATATACATCAGGACTTTCATATCTTAGACTTGATCACTGTCTTCGCGCCGCATGCTTGGCAGCGCATGAATGTGACTATCCCTTCTTTTGAGAGTTTTGTGTCGGGTTTGCCACATTCTTTGCACATGACGAATTGATCGACGTATTGCTCTATCTTTTCATTTATCTTAGAACTAGGTATTTTTGTATTAAAAACTAGCAACTGCCTTTTTATTTCTCCTTTTGCCGCAGTCTCTCTCGATATGAACTTAAGCAAATGCTCAGGTGTTCTTCCTAGTGTAGATGCTATCTGGAAGAAATTACTTATCACAGTCTTGTTACCTTCCAGGTGGCCGGTCACTTTAGGCACGACAAACCTTTCTGAAGCAAGAGTTATTTCTGGCAGATTCTTCTTTCCACGCTCAAGCATCAGTTCATAATCCATATCCCTTGCGAATTTTATTTCACTTATAAATCTTTTCATGTTTTAAAAATATTTTATATTTCACAAATCTTTTATATACATCAAATCATCCTATATTGTGGTAATAATAAATTATTCTGGAAGAAGGGATGTCTCGAGCGTTTCATTAGATGGCATTGTAGATTCTGCAAAGATCCCTCAGAAAGATGGCAACATGAATGTCTCGGCCGATATTCTGCCACAGTTCTATTCCACGTCTACACCTTATATGAAGTACAAGACGCAAATCCCCGAGTATTCCGCTCACGAAGTCGATTTCATAGCCGCAGGAACAGATTTTGTGGTCAAAGGGATGTTTATCCCCGGAAATTCAAAACCTTATGTCTTAAGGAATCTTCCGGGGCCGGAAAAATATATTACACTAACTCATGAACTTGTCCATTCAGAATTCCATGATGCAGGCATACCGCAATCAGAATATGAAGTAAGAAGGGTAACTTCTGAAAGGACTAATTTCAAAGACTATTATGCATAAACTATTTACTCATAAATAACTTTATAAATATACTTTCTGCTGTTAAATAATGGTTTTAGAATCTTTGATAAGTCCAGAAAAGGCCGAGAACAAGCCAGGTTTGTTGACATTTCTAGGATTCATATACACAAGTCTTGCAATGTTTCTTGCTTACATGATATTCAAGCAGTATTCTAGCCTGTTCATGGTATTCCTCGCGACAATAGCGTCCATCCCTTTGATGTATAAATTGATTAAGATGGAGGAGGAGAAGGACCTGACTGACACATCTGAAGTGATATTGCTCAAAGAGCATTGGAAGGCACTTTCCGCATTCATGTACCTTTTTTTAGGAGCGACCCTCGCATTCGTATTCTGGTATGTTGTTCTCCCATCAAGCACCATATCTGTACTTTTTGAGAGCCAAACATCTACAATAATCGCAATAAATGGACGGACCACTGAAATGTCACAGGGCACAATAACAGGCAATGTAGTCACAGGAAGCGCCACATCGTTCAATGTGTTCTCAAAGATATTCTTCAATAACGTCAAGGTCTTGCTTTTTTGTATCCTGTTCAGTTTTCTTTATGGCGCCGGAGCAATATTCATACTATTATGGAATGCCTCAGTCATAGGCACAGCCATAGGTAATTTCATAAGGAGCAATATTGCTGCATTGGCTGCACAGGCAGGTGGCGCAGGCATAGGGGCATACTTCTCTGTCGTATCAATAGGGTTGTTCAAGTATGTGATTCACGGTTTTCCAGAGATACTTGCATATTTTGTAGGCGCACTTGCTGGAGGAATAATAAGCATCGCAATAATAAATCATGATGTGGCTACCAGAAAATTTGAACACGTCATATTGGATGCGGCAGACCTGATGATGCTTGCGCTCGTTATAACATTCATTGCAGCAATATTAGAAGTGTATGTGACGCCGATGTTCTTTGCGTAATCACATCAATTTTATCTTTCCCGGCCTCAATTCGAACGCTTCTCCTTTTAGGATGAAATCTTTTATTATGTCTTCAGCATTCTTTATCTTCGAGAAGCGTATGACCTCATCCATGTCCGCTCCTTGTCCGTTGTCAAGTTCTTTTATCAGAGAGATTATGCGCTCTTTAGAATTCATCGTGCTCTCGCTCTGTACTTCTTCAGCTTCTCTCTTCACTTCAGGCTTCGCTGTGTCGCGGATTTTTTTTATCAGCGATAGCTCTTTCTTCCTGTATGCTATCCATCCCTTGTCGTTTATTTTTTTTATCAAATCTATTGTGAGATATATTTGGGCATTATACTCTCGCGGCCTAGCTATCAACAACACCGGATCTCCGACAATCACATCATTTATCAATTCTGTCCTGTCGAATACTCTTGCAATTATCTGTCCTGTGCCATCATCTATTGTTATCGTACCTTCATCTTTTCCTACTATTACTGCTATTATGTTCACTCTTGAGAAATCGCCGTAATCAGTCATCAAATAACTTGACTCCCATCCGGGCCTCTTTACAAAAACTCCATTATTCAAGTCTTTGATGCTGCATTTGTATGCAGTCTGTCTCTTGAATTCGGATTTTTGGTCTTCTGGCATTTTGATATTGTTTTATTTTTTTGAATTTTTTTTATAATCTGCTTATGAAGTTAGGTCTCGGAGCGAATATGTCTCCTGCCTTCTTCAGCCTATCGAGTATCTCTTCTGTCTTGTCCTGGTCTATCCCTTTGTCTTTTGCCTTCATGACTATATCGTCAATCGGTATCTGTTTTCCTATCTGTCCTTCTAGATCGTGTATTATCTCTTTTATCGTGGCGATTATTCCTCTCTGGCTTGCAGTTATCCCGGTCGTTATCCTGTCGATGTCTAATTTTCCAGTCTCAGGGTCCACGCCTATCTGAGATAGACAGAAGTGCACGAGCTCTATGGCTCTCTTCGCATCCGGTTTAGTCACTTTATCTGACAATCTTGATCTTGCGCTTGCTTCGCTCAATCTTATCAACGCCTCTAATTGTCTTGCAGATATCGGGATGGATTTATATCCTTCTTCTCCCTCTCCTGTTGATCGCATCTTAACATAATATTCTTTTATCTCTTCCAATGCGCCGTCTGTCATCTGAGGATTTATGTTCTGTCTTGCATAAGCAATGTATTTCTTGAGCACCTGTGTAGGGATATCTATCTCTCCACCAGACGCTTCCTTATGCAATTTCAATATGAAGTCTGCAGTCCTCTCGTCCTTTGCTTTGTTAGGGATGTCTCTTATAGGGAATATCAGATCGAATCTGTTGATCAATGTGGAAGGAAGCTCTATCTGTTTAGGTATTAATTCATAGGGATCAAACCTTCCGAATTTAGGATTTGCTGCCGCAAGAACTGTCGTCTCTGCACGCAATGTTGCTGAGATGTTGGCCTTGTTTATGGAAATGGTCTGCTGCTCTAACGCTTCATGCATTGCGCTAGTGTCCTCTTTAGTCATCTTGTCGAGCTCATCTATGCAGCATATTCCTCTGTTCGTCAACACTAAAGCTCCTGCCTCTAATGCGTATCCTCTTAAGAATTCATCCTTGACAACTGTCGCTGTGAGTCCTGCTGCGCTTGCTCCTTTTCCTGATACATATCTTGATTTAGGTGCAACAATCGAGACCCTTTTTAACATCTGGCTTTTTCCGGAACCAGGGTCTCCTATCAAAAGGACATGTATGTCTCCTCTGGTGACAGATCCATCGTCTTTCTTTTTTCGGACGCCGCCGAATAATTGCAATATCAATGCTTCCTTGACTTTATCATGTCCATATATTGATGGAGCTACGGAATTGATAAGTCTTTTTGTAAGTTTAGGGTCTTCTGACAACTCTTTTATGTCTTTTATCTCTTCAGGAGTTATCTCTAATTCTGTAAAATCTTCAGCAACAGATTCCACATGGTTTGCCTCTAGCATAAGGTCGAATCGTGTAAGCTTCCCGCCGTCTCTTGCTATTATGGGGACTTCCTTCAACACCCCTGTTATTATGTTCTTAGACCCCGGATTCGTCTTCTTTTCAGACATCGGACTGACTAAATCGGATTTCAAGAATACATCAAGCCTTTTAGGCTGTTCTGAACCTTCAAGCTCTTCAGGAGCCTCTTCAAGAACTATTTTTTGTGCATCAATCATCTCCTTGCTTATTAGTTTGAATTTTCCCTTCCTTCCGCATCCGCATTTTGTCGGCTCCCTAAATTTTGTATCGAACTGAAGCACCGTCAATGTATTCCCGCAGCTTGGGCATTCAAAACGTGCCGAAGTGACTTGTGGTCTGACATCTGATTTCTGTCGTATTATGCCCATCACTTGTATGAACTTTTCTAGATGGACACTTCTTATGTTACGTATCATCTCCTGTTGTGTCTTTGGAAGATTCCTTATCCTCACTTTGAAATCCTTGATGTTGAAACCGAATTGCTCGATGCTTATCTCTGCGGCTCTTATGGTGTCTTCAGGATTCTCTATCACGTCTTGCGCAAGATCTAGGTTGAACTTGCTCAATTCACTGAAGTTTATCGATATGGATTTATCTCCTTTTGACATTGCCTGATGTAATTGTTTCTTGTATATCAGGTCGAAGAATTCATGAAACTTATCTATCTGTTCTGTAACGTCCATAAAGTTTTAGGAGAGTCCAGCCGATGGCTAAACTTCCATCCTCCCCCTAAATCATTTTTAGATTGTTTAAAAATTATAAAATAAAAAAGTTGTTATCTTTTTTTCGAATATTTTTCGGAACTATATTTTCTTCAATATCGTGACTAGCTTGTCTAATGCCTGTCTTGCTTCTTCTTCGGATTTTGTTCCTGTACATACGACTTTTCCGTTGCTGAAAAGCAAGAATGTTGCCTTAGCCTCAATAAGCTTGTATACTAATCCCGGGAATTGCTCTGGTTCATATTCTGTATTTGGAAGCTTCATTGCTAGATTGTTCAAGTTTAGGTCCATTCCGATGCTTCCTGCTGCGACCATGTTCTGTATTGTTATTTTCGGTTTGATTGTTATCTTTATTCCGATCTTTTGTAGGCTTTCGATTATCTTCTGTATTGACTCTTCAACTTTTTGTATGCTTCTTGCTCCCGTGCATACTATTTTTCCTGAGCTGAATATCAATGCTGATGTCTTCGGATCCTTTATCCTTATCACTAATCCGGGGAATTGTTCCGGATTATATTCTGTGTTGCTTAATGTTGCTGCCATTTTTTCTAATGGAATATTATGCTCAAGTGAAGAACTTACAACAATGTTCACTATCTGAAGCTCTTTTGTTGTTTCCTGGTTCTTTTCTGATGTTTTCTTTGCTGGTTTTTTTGCCATTTTTTACTTCCCCCTAACCGATACAGGTTATTTGGTTTATTAATGTCTTTATAAATAGGAATGTCTGTTTATTTATAAATGCTATGATTGGTTGTCCTGTGTAAGCACGTTTTATACTTAAAAACTTCCATGCGAAATGAGGGCTTGCTGTCATTTTAATGAGACAAACCTTTACTTCCTATGGAGTGCTTAAATTTTCGATTTTGAGCACAGAATATGCCATATTTCATGCATCAGTATACAAAAACAACCCCTGCATTTCATGTGGAAACTTGAAAGGAGTGATAATTAGGAAAATATATATTTTCCCCCAATATCTCAAATTATGGATATAATAAAATTCAGTGGACTGCCAGAAAATCCTTCGTTCAATCTGCACGATGTGGAGAAACTCCTCTTGGAGAATGGTGTTGACGGACACATGTTCACTCCAACCTCTGATATTTTTTGCTATATCTATGATGTTGAAGAGACGCACACCCCACAAACACTAAAGAAATTGCTAGAGACCTCGGAGATAGAATTGCCGAAACAGCCTCATTTCTCGCTTTTTTATAGGCTAGATGTAAGTGATTTTAAGGCAGCTTACCTCTATGGGCCAGGTTTTAACGAATATCTGACGATGCATTACCCTGAAATTGAGAATATTATAAATATAAGCAAAGGACTCAGTCAAATAACCCACATGCCTTTGATTGCCATGTACGAAGGGAAAAGATGGGCGTTGCCTAAATTTCAAGTCTATGAGAAAGGGAGTCTCATAAGAGAATCTTCTCCGGTCGGAAAAGAAAAATACGATCCTGACTTCGCAGTCAAGGATGAGCAAAGACTAGTGGATAGGTTTAAGAATTCCATAGACAACGGTATTCTCGATAAATTTGACCGATTGTTCCTAAAATAATTGTTCACATCACAAATCTTTCAACTATCTTCCCTAATTCATCAACATTATGCGCTTCGAAGTTTCCTTTATGTTCGGCTGGTTTTGCCCAATCGACGACTATAGTTTTTATGCCGAATTCCTTGCACGTGAGAATGTCCTTGTCCCCTTGGCCGATGTAGAAGAGTGGTTTTCCGTGTTTCTTGATGAATAATTCTATCAATTCCTTCTTGCTCGGGACTTCTTCCATGGGACTTGCAGATACTATATCGAACAAGTCAGTACAGTTTATCTTCTCAAGGATGCCGTTTATTGCTGCTGTAGGCGCAGAAGTGATAAGCACAATAGAAAATCTTTTCTTTATATTATGCAAGTATTCTGCAAAATCCTCCACTAAGTCCCACTTCTTTATTGATTCGACGACCATCATGGAATAGATATTCCTTGCGAAAGCATTTCTGGTCTTTATATCTATGTCTCCAAGGTATTTCTTCATTATCTCTTGCACATCCTTGAAGTAGTCTTCCTTGAATGCGAACTCATTTATAGAATGATCCCTTATAAGTTCAGCCATCACCCTGAACCATTCCTTATGTGCAATATCAAAAGGCCTCTGCTTGATCAATGCACCATTCAAATCAATGATTATTGCAGGCTTGACCATGGAAGAGCAAAAGCGTGTCGAGTTAAAATAGTTTACTATGAAATAATAAACTATTTAAAATATCCATATTCTTCGATTATTGGTGATTGTAATGGAGCAGCATGGTGTTCAGATAATAACATATGATAATAATGGAGAATTGTTCTTCCTGATATTGAGAAGGGTTGAAGGATGGCACGGATGGGAATTCCCTAAAACGCTTCTTGAAGATGGAGAAGGAGAGGAAGCCGCAGTGGAACGATTGGTCAAGGAACAAGTAGGAATATCAAAATTCAAGATAATAAAAGAGCTTAATTCCACATGCGCATTCCAGGATGGGCAGGACACCCACGTGTTCCAATTCTATCTAGTGAATG
Organism: uncultured Methanosarcinales archaeon; assembly: GCA_964545585.1. GTDB lineage: Archaea > Nanobdellota > Nanobdellia > Woesearchaeales > UBA9642 > UBA9642. Next base: position 61,417 of record CAZJFT010000001.1, on the reverse strand, counting down.
CATCAATGAATATTCCTGTGAAGAATTATGCCGCAGGAAAGAAGCACGATAATTATCTGTGGGCAATGCTCGATTCAGTGCAGAACAAGCTCACATGGGAGCCTGAGAAGATAGCGTTGAAAGAGGCCGTGGAAGAAGTGAAGAAGATAGAAGAATTGTAAAGAAAGATTTTTATACTTCTTCTTATATTGTTATTTTTTATGACGATTAACAATCATTCTATAAGCGAGATTGAAAAGATTCGCATAAATATGGCTAAAGTGTATGCTTTAAGAACAGAGATAGCTCTCCAAAGACAAAAAGCCATACGTCTATTGACTTTTTTGGACGGGACTATTTTCAACAAAACAAGCAATCTTGAAGCTGAAAAAATTATTGAACGATGTATAAACGATGATAAACGTTTGATGATTGTGATAAAGAAAGGCATAAAGGATTTGCTTGAGATAGAGGAAGAAGTCGTTTCCTGGGCCGAATCATCCATTAAGAGCAAAGATACTCGGAGAAGAATAAGCGCTATTTTTGAGATAACCGCCGAGTATAATGGCCATATCCCGCTTATAGAGGACAGAATGTCTACAGAGGAAAACTTTTTGGCCATCTTGAAAAAACATGAGTCTGGAAAGATACAACAAATATTAGATGAGCGCAAAAGGATGTTCGACAGGTACATGTCATTGTGGGAGTCTGAACTCAAGGAAGAGACAAAAATATTGGAGAAATCTGTAGAAATAATATATGAGAGTGCCGCCGATCAATTCTTAAAACAAGCATTATCTATTTTGAAAAAAGGGACAATAAATGTTGTCGGCGTCACGGGTCTGGCAAGTCTGATGCATGTACTTGTAGATCAGATACATCCATTTAAGTCAGATTTTAATAATCTTTTAATTGTAATAGCAGTATTGGGTGCCGGGGCAGGAGTAATGATGACTTTTAAAGATAGATATAACACGTTCCTAGAATTGCATAAGCAACAAGTCTCAAATATTGCAAAATTGAAGCATTAAGATTTGTGCATCATCTCATCAAATCATCTACTTCTTTCTTCGTCAAGTATCTCCATTTGCCTATCTTGACATCCATCCTTAAATTTCCTATCTTCACGCGTGCAAGCTCCTTGACGAAGTATCCTAGCTTGAACAACAGCCTTTTTATTATGTGCTTCTTGCCTTCATGTATAGTTATCTCTATCTGGTCTTTCTGATAGACTTTCACTTTTGCCTTTATCCATCCATCCTGTAGGTTCACTCCTTGCTCAAGTTTTTTAATATCCTTCTCTTCAATTCTCTTATCGAGTTTTACATAATATGTCTTCTCTTTCTCGTATCGCGGATGTGTTATCTTGTTAGCGAAGTCGCCATCATTAGTCAAAAGAAGCAGTCCTGTCGTGTTCTTGTCAAGCCTTCCTACCGCTATGATTCTCTGAGGCAGGCCCACGAGTGCAAACACATTCTTTGTGTCCGGAGCCATGCTCACCTCGTAATGTTTCGGCTTGTTGAGCATTATATATATAGGTTTTTCTTTACGTATGACTTCATCGTTCGCCATTATCTCGTCCTTTTCTGCATCTGCCTTATCGCCGAGCTTGATCTTCTTTCCGTTGACGAATACTTTTCCTTTTGATATGAGCTCCTCAGCATGCCTTCTGGAGCAGTATCCTGAATTAGCCATTATCTTCTGAACTCTTTCTTCCATAATTCAAGGTATGCTGCCCCCTATATAAACATTTTTAAAATTGAATCATATTCTAGAATGATGTTTGATGTGGTGATGCCGGAGGAGAATGAGGAAGAATTCATTGAGATGGCAGCATGTTTAGGATATGAAGAGGTGGTGTTCCTTTCTAAAAACATCAAATACAAATATTCTTCTGACAAGATACGGATAAAGACTGCATTCCTTGTCTCGACAACAAACCATATCAGTGTTGCAAGAAAGAATTTTGATTATGTGTTTGCGCCGGCAGAGAGGCAGTTCTTCGAGTCTAAGGTCGACTATATAATCAATGCTGAGCTTTTCGATAGGAAAGACTCTTTCCATTATAAGAGGACTGCACTCAACCAGGTGCATGCAAAATTATGTAGGGAAAGAGGCATTCGTGTAGTTTTCTCATTCAATAATCTCCTTGAGAAGAACAGGATACGGACTTTAGGGAGGATGTTCCAGAATGCCGTCATCGCAAGAAAGTATCGCCTGAAGACAGACTCATTCAGCCTCGCGAAAGATCCTTTGAGGATGAAATCGAGATCCGTGCTCAATTCATTGTTGAATGTCTTAAGATTATGAGAAAATTTAAATAATCATGTCCTAAAGATTGCTGTATGTATGGCTATTGGCATTCGGTAAAGGAGAACTTCAATTTTTCTAGGTCGGAGCTTTCTCAATTGTTCTGGACATCGCTAGCTTTCGGGTTCGCATTATCTTTCAGGAAGTGGGGGACGGGAGAAACAGTAGACGTGCCTGTAGGATTAGTTAATCTGTTGTTTGCGACAGTCGTCGTCTTATTATGCATGTATGTCCACGTATCTTTACAGAAGCTGGCCGCAATAAAATTAGGGTATAAGGCGACGTACAGCTTTTGGCTCAACGGGTTGCTGTTCACAGTGTTCTTAGCATTCCTCTCTTTCGGATATCTGGCATTTGTATTGCCTGGAGCGGTGATGATAGAGCAGGTGCCGCGTCTAAGACTTGGAAAGTTTAGGTATGGTCTTAATCTCAAAGATATAGCTAGAGTTGCGTTGGCTGGGCCGATATCGCATGTGATTTTGATACTTATACTGGGTCCCATATTTTTCGCCACAGGAAGGAATGAGGCGGTGTTATCGATGATAATAGTCAATCTTCTGCTGGCGATATATTCAATACTTCCAATACCGAAGATAGATATGCCCTCTAAGATGGATTCAGGATCTGATGGACTCGGCCTGTTCTATTTTTCCAGGACATTATATGTGCTTGTTTTCATAACAATCGTAATCTTTGCAGGATTGGTCTTGTCGTCTGCAAATTATGTGGGGATGGGGTGGCTTTTCATAATAGCGTTCATCATAGGATGTATTTTCGCGCTTTTCTACAGTATTTCACTCGAGCAAAAGAATTGACTCCGACGAAAAAATACCTTAATTTATAGTATGCATTTTCTCGTCTATAAACATCATTTCTCCGACTGAAAAATAATAAACTTTATAAACTAGGTTCTCCAGGACAGATTATAACTCGTATGAGTTGGGGTGACTAATATGGAAACAGTTGCAAAAGTCGGAGTAAAGAAACAGAAAGGATTCCTGTATTTCGTAGATAAACAGGGAGACATATCAGCTGCTACTATGGCTAGGGGCGGCGGAAAAGCAAAGAAGGGCTCAAAGAAAGTAGCTAAAGTTGGCGTAAAGAAAGAGAAGGGCTACTTATATTTCGTAGATAAGAAAGGAAACGTCTCAAGAGCAAAGATGGCTCGAGGCGGCAGGAAGAAGAAGAGAAAATAAGCTTTTCTTGATTTTTTTCTAAGAGGTTCATCCTCTTTTTTTATTCTATTTTTTTTTTTTAATTGCGTGTCAGCTTCTTCCAATATAATATGCTTGCTAGCACAGCGACAGTTATTATTGCAGCATTATATATTACCCTAAAAAACTCCCACCTGGAATAATCGCAGCTGAGATAGTTATCTGCAACAACAACACAAGAAATATTCACAGGCATGCTCGTCTTTATCAGTATTAGTAAAACGCCTGTCAACGCAATAAAAATCAAAATCCCGAAGCTTACGGCCTTTATGATTGGTTTCATGGAGTATAATTATATCTCCTATATTATAAATATTGTTTTTTTTGAAGAAGAATTAAAAAAAGAAAATAAAAATTGACGATTTCACTCGTCATGTGCCAATGCATAGATTGCTTTCAAAGCCACTATGATTGTTGCTGGGATGACGAATGTCATCAATGCGCCCAATGTTCCTTGAAGGAATGAGCCTACCATCGCAACGTCCCCTAATGTCTGGCTTCCGAAGCTTGCAACTATTACCAAAGACACTGTCGCTAGCAAGAATGGTGTTGTTTCCCTTCCTGTAACGTTTAGGAATCCGACTATCAATCCAAGCACGATCAATACTGATGTAGTCACGCCGTTGTTTGCATCCGAAAATATTCCTACTATCAAAGCAATTATAACACCGATTATAAATGCCCAACTTCCTACTTTTGCTAATAAATCCGTAGATCCTTTTGCCATTTTAAATCACCCTCCAATTTAGTTGATTTATAGAGGATAAAATATACATATTTATAAATTTTTCTTTAAGTTGTTTCCAGAAAATTTATAAAAAACACCCCTTTCATGTCATAGGTGAGACCATGATAGGATGGATAATTACTGGTGTAGTGGTAGTAATTGTATTTATACTGATAGTCATGTATAATCGGTTCGTTGTTCTAAGGAACAGGATAGATAACGCTTGGGCACAGATAGATGTCCAATTGAAGAGAAGGTATGATTTGATACCGAATCTTGTTGAGACAGTGAAGGGCTATGCTAAGCATGAGCGTAAGGTATTCACTGAAGTCACAAAGGCAAGGACTGCATTGATGGAAGCGAAGACCGTTCCTGAAAAGGCCAAGGCTAACAATATGTTGTCTGAGACTCTGAAGAGCCTGTTTGCTGTTGCTGAGGCATATCCTAAGCTTGAGGCGAGCGAGAATTTCAGGATGTTGCAGGAAGAGCTTTCAGGCACAGAGAGCAAGATTGCTTATGCTAGGCAGGCATATAATGATTCCGTGCTTTCATACAATAACGGCACTCAGCAATTCCCTGGAAGCATTGTTGCTGGCATGTTCAATTTCAAGCAGAGAGACTTCTTCAAGACTGAAGGTGCAGAAAGAGAGAATGTGAAGGTAGGATTTGAGTGATTTTTTTGTTTTTTTTTGTATTTGAATGGTGATGTCTTATGGCTAATGCATTTGATGAGGCTGCAAAGAATAAGTTCAAGAGCTACTTATTGATGTTCTTGTTTGCCGCGGTCCTTATAGGATTAGCATATGTAATAGGTTTATGGTATGGGCAGGGGAGTCCTACGATAATAATTAGTTTCATGTTCATAGCATTCATTATATCTATAGTCATGGCGCTCGCCAGTTATTTCTGGGGTGATAAGGCCGCGTTGCAGATAAGTAATGCAAGGCCTGCAAACAGGAAAGAGCACGCGCATTATATAAATAGTGTTGAGGGTCTTGCCATAGCCGCTCAAGTTCCGACGCCCAATATTTATGTCATACCGGACCAATCAATAAATGCTTTTGCAACAGGAAGAGATCCTGAACATGCAAGCATCGCAGTCACAGAAGGCGCATTGAAGAAATTGAACAGGGTAGAGCTTGAAGGCGTGATTGCGCATGAGATGGCGCATGTGAAGAACTATGATATGCGATTGATGACTGTGACAGTAATACTTGTCGGACTAATAGCATTGCTTAGTGACCTTTTCATAAGGAGCATGTGGTTTGGCGGCGGAAACAATGATAATGGCGGGAAAGGGAATGCAGTGATATTGGTTGTAGGTATAGTGTTGGCGATTCTTGCGCCACTTATTGCTGAATTGATAAAGCTGGCTATTTCCAGGAGGAGAGAGTATGCTGCAGATGCGACTGGTGCAATACTCAGCAGGCATCCTCAGGGGCTTGCGGATGCATTGAAGAAGATAAAGAAGGATTCTGTTCAGGATACAAAAATCGCTACAAAAGCCACTGCTCATCTATTCTTCAGCAACCCATTCAAGAAAGGCTCATTCTCGAACATGTTCTCGACACATCCGCCAATAGATGAAAGGATAAGAAGACTAGAAACGATGTAAGATTATTTTTCTCAACACATTATTCTTATTCATTCTATCAATGTCAATGCGAACATTGCCGCTATACCTAGGAGTATCATGACAACTTGCAGGATGCTTATCTTTAGGCTATTTTCTTCATGCGCACTCTTATGTAGTTGAGGTATTAGGTTTGCTGCAACTATATAGATTAATGTTCCTGCAGAGAAGGGCATCAAGAATGCAAGCACTCCTTCTGCGCTGATAAGTATGAACCCTACTATTGTTCCGATTATTGCTGTGACTGAGACGAGCAGATTGAGCATTATTGCTTTCGCTTTTGAGAATCCTCCTGCAAGCAGTATTCCGAAGTCTCCTATCTCTTGCGGTATCTCGTGGAATATGACCGCTATTGTTGTCGCAATCCCTACAGGGATGCTTATCACGTAGCTTGTCGCTATTATTATCCCGTCTATGAAATTATGGAATGCATCGCCGAACAGGTTCATTACCGCAAACGCATGCGGATGGTGCGTGTGTTCTTCGTCTTTCTTATGTACGTGCCTGTGTTTCCAGTGTATTATCTTTTCTATTATGAATGAGAATACTATTCCTGATAATATGTATATTGCCGTCTGTGTCGCCTCGTATTCCTCGAATGCTTCCGGCAGGAGATGTATGAATATGTCTCCTAAAAATACGCCTACTGCGAAGCTGACTATGTATAAAAGTATTTTGCGTATCTTTGATTCTTTCAGGAAGAATATTATCACCCCTATCAATGATAGGATGCTGACTATTATTACGCTTGATATCCCGTAGATTATTGTTGTAGTGTCCATTCTCTTAAGAATCGCAACTTATTTAAATATGTTATTGATTTCGATTATCAATAAGGTTTTTTTGCATGAAGTCACGCAACACTAGACAGAAGGAGATATTAGAAAAAGAGATCAATAAGATAAAGGGGTTCTTCACAGCAGAGGAGCTATATTCCCGGATGAAGAATAATGGGATAGGCATAGCCACGATATACCGTTTCCTGAAAGAAAAAGCAAAAAATAGGCAATTGCATTCATACATCTGCGACGGCCGCAATATATACTCAAACAGTTCAAGCAGCCATTCACATTATACATGCCAGATATGCGGGAAACGTGCCCATATAGAAATAAAAGACATAGGCACAATAAAGAAAAGCATAAAAGGCACTATATGCCACTTCCAGATAGACGTCACTGGAGTGTGCGAGAATTGTATGAAGAGAAACACTGCGGAGCATAATGCTGTTGAGTGCAAGCACTAGACATTCTACAAAAACCTATATAAACGCAGTCTTATTCTCATCCTTCATGCTTGAGCTCCATCAGACATTATCATATTATAAGAGAAAAGAGGTCCAGAAACTTCTTCTAATGTATGCTATGGATAAGGAGATTGCTGTTCGTTATAATGAATCATTCGGAAAGCGTCCTGACACATTGATGTATGAGAATGATATTCTTGAGTCTGCTAAGAAAGGGGCCACTTCATTCCATTGCTCTGAGGAATTATGGTCTAATCCGTTGCAGATAAATCCTAATTTGAAAAAGAATGAGATAGATGATCTGCGCAAGGGATGGGATTTGATATTAGATATTGACTGTCCTTACTGGACGTTCAGCAAGCTTGCAGCTTACGTTTTCATAAAAGCATTGAAGGACCACGGGATCGATTCAGTGACTGTAAAATTCTCCGGTTCAAAAGGTTTCCATATCGCTGTTCCGTTTGAAGCATTCCCTAAAAAACAATATTATCTTGACGGTAAATATTTTGATGTGAAGGACCTTTTCCCTGACGGACCTAGAAGGATTGCGGCATATATAGTCGATTATGTCGATAAGAATCTTATTGTTGTGGATGAAGAGAAGATACGCTTTGGAAAAGTGTCTGTTCCGATATCTCGACTCGAATCAGAGACAGGCACAAAGAAAGAAGATATGATAGTCATAAAGTGCAATAAATGTGATTCTTCAATAAAAGAGATGCCTAAGGACAGGATACAATATATCTGTCCATATTGTGAAAATTCTCTTGAGGACGCAGATAAGCCGTTCATGCAATGCCCTAAATGCAAGAAGATTATGGAGAAACACCCTATCAAGAAGAGCATATGCAAGTGCGGCTCCGACTCTGTTCGCAAAGAGTTCGACCTCTCAAAGATAGTTGCAGTAGACACGATACTGATAAGTTCAAGGCACCTTTACAGGATGCCTTATTCACTTCATGAAAAGACCGGCCTTGTCTCGATGCCGTTCGACATAAAGAGAATATTGAAATTCGAGAAATCAGAAGCAGAGCCTTCGAAGTTCAAACCTTACGCTTTCTTAGAAAGAGAATCGTGCAAGTCTTCAGAGGCAGAGCAATTATTCCAGAAAGCATTCGATTTCCAGACGGAGAAACAGAAGAAGGATTCATTGAAAGAGACATATAAGAGAGAATATAAAAAAGACTCTAATATTGAAGAGAATGCGCAGGCAATCCCTGAAGAATACTTCCCTCCATGCATACAACACATATCTGCCGGGTTAGAGGATGGCAAGAAGCGTGCATTGTTGATATTGATAAACTTCCTTTCATCATGCAATTGGCCACATGAAAGGATAGCGGAGTATGTTTTGAAATGGAACGAAAGAAATTCTCCGGACAAATTACGCGAGACATACATCAAAGGACAACTACGATATCATAAGTCACAAAAAGAGAAATTATCTCCCCCTAATTGCGACAATAAAGGATACATGATAGACACACAATTCTGCCACCCAGACGGATTTTGCCCAAAGATAAAAAATCCGGCACAATACGCATCGCGGAAAATATGGATGGCAAACAACACTTCTGGAAGGAAAAAGAAGATTGTGAAGAAGAAAGAGAATTGAAACTAATCGCGTGTTAAGCACCCCGAACGCTAGTGAGGCAAGGACTCGAAGAGTCCGCAGAGTAGCGCCACTATGATTAGTCAACACATGCTCTTCCAAATAAGAAGCTATATATGATTAATAATACAATAATTATCCCCAAAGATATCCTAAAAATATTAATTTTTTCCTTGTTTACAAATTTAGGAAGAATAGTTGATATTATTATTCCTAGTAATAACCAAAGTAATATCGCTAGACTAAAATGTATAAATCCAAAAAGTGGTAAATATAACATGCCACAAGCCATGTGTTGTTTTTAGTATTTCTTATATTTAATACTTTCGCATATAGTATAGTGGCGCTATTGATATTAATCGATGTTAGTTTCCTTTTCCGCAAGGAAAAGTTCGAGCCATAAGGCGAGAAAGTTCAGTTTAAGGCGCGTTTTAATCTAATTGTTCACAAGAAATATCTTGCCATTTGCCATCAATTTCTTTTTTACAGGAATATTTACAATCAACAGGTATGCCATAACATAATTGTATTTGAATATCTGACTGAGTCAAATCTGGTTTCATTCCTGTAAAGCCTATACAAGTACAATCCATATTCTTATATTGTTTTGTTATGGCTGCAGTAAAAGAATCATTCCAAACATTATTTTCTTTAGGATAGAAAAGTATGATTGGCAAAACTATTAGTGCACATATCAAGAGTATAAGATATTTCTTGTTCATAATCTATTATAAATACAGAGGTTTATAATTGTTTTGGTGACTTCAAAGCGCCTTAAACTGAATTGAAACTAATTGTTGTTAGGCGACCGAGCGACAGCGAGGCAAAACATCGAAGATGTTTTGAGTTCAGAATTCGGGCCTATGTGTATCATTGTCGTATATTATGATAAAATATTTAAACAATAACTGGAATTGTTAGAACATGAATAAAACTTTGGATACTGCTGATATTCCTAAATCACTAAAGTTATTAAAAGGATTATTGGCTTTTCTTGCAGTTATCTTAATTGTTTATCTTACTTTTTTTGGGCTTCCAATATTTTTGATGGGTGGAGGACCATTGTGGATTTTGGGTTTAATATATATTATTCCGTTGTCATTAATTGTACTTATTTTCTTTATGGATAAGAAAAGTATTTGGGTATGGCTAATACTATTGATTTTAACCTTAATTATAATTGCATACTCTGCCCTAAGAAATTTAACATTTTCTATTATAAATATGAATTTTTACATGCTATTATTAGGAGTAGTCGTATTATACCTATTATTACGACCAGATATTAGATTATACTATTTTGGTGGGCATACCCCTATTGATAATGAAAAAGTTCTTGCTTCAAGCGATACATATCGAAACATCATAAGATGGATAATATATTTTTTTACTGCTTTAACCATTTTCTACATTTTTACTGGAGGAATAAGTAGCTTACAATATGGATCAAAATATTTATGGAGTCTAATCATAAGAATAATTCTTACAATAGCATTATTAGTTATGGCAATAAGAATAAACAATCCAGAAAAGAACACGTGGATTATCTCCATATCCTCGATAAGTTTCTTAGTGATAACAAGCGCATATTATTCTTGGAATACGTTTTCTATTATACTCAAAAAACCTGAAATGTTATATAGAAGCATAGATATAATAACGATAATAATAGGCATAATTCTTATAATTTTATTATTAACACAATCAATCAGAAAATATTATCAAATAAACAATTAAAAGACTATTTACGGCCCGAATTCTGAATTTCGCCTAATCGATGTTATGTGCCTTTTGCGAGCGGAGCGACTCGAGTGGTTAGGTAATCTACCCTCGAGGCGCGACCTCCTGTGAAAGTCGAGCACTGAGGCGAACGAAGTGAGTCCGAAGAGCGCAGAAGTTATGACGCAGAAATTATTGGGCCTTCGGGTATCGCTTCTTGAAATCCTTCGATTGTTTATACTTGTTCCAAAGGAAATAATAAGCAATTCCGATCACAGCCATCAAGATTAATGGATGTAAAATAATCTGAAAATAATATAGATAAATGTTATTTGTGTTGAAAAAAAGGTTCTTTGTCAGAAACCAGATTATAATTGATGGAATTAACGAAATAAGGCTTATCAAGTAAATATAAGGATTCCGATAATCATTATAAGGTTTCACATTGAGTAGAAGAAGCGATTCTATATTTAACACTTTCGAGCCCAATAATTTCGAGTAATAATTGCACATAATCCTTTTTATGCGAAGCATAATATTGGTTGCGTTTTAAGGGGTTTAAAACGCAATATTGCTTATGTCGATTTGAAGGATTTACGGTTGATGGTAGAGGATTTACGTTTTTTTCTAAGAAAGACAGATAAAAGATGCTATATTGATCATGTTACTTTGAAACAAACCATAAAATTTATATAAAAGTATATACTTATATGTATAAATTTATATAAAAGGTGGTTGTTTTTGAAGGTATTGCACTATCCAAGTTTGAGGACAGTATTGATGATAGAAGACGTATTGAAGAAGTCAAATCTCGCAATGACGCGAGAGCAGTTGAAGAAAAAATTAGGGAAAAAAGTCATGCATCAGACATTGAATGTTGTCCTTAAATATTTAGAGGATAGTGGCAAGATCTTGGACGGCCGCAAAGGAATTGTTTGGATTCATAATGAAAGTCCAAAACTCGACAAGGCCATCAGAGAAGGCTTGAAAGTATGAGTTATCATGGAAAAGAAGTTGAAGTTGTTCTTGCAGGAGAAGCAAAAGATTTCTTTGAAAAATTAAAAGCAACTATTGAAAAGGATTCTGAAAAAACAAAACATTTTCAAAAAATGTTATTTAGGTCAATCAAAGAAAAAATAATATTATTGAAAAATGATCCTTCCTACGGCATACAAGTGCCTAAGAATCTTATTCCTGAAGAATATATTCTTGCATATGATGCAGATAATCTATGGAAAGTAAATCTTTCTGGGTATTGGCGCATGATATATATTATAAAAGGACAAGAAGTAAAAATTATCGCAGTAGTCATAGATATTTTCAATCATAAAGATTATAACAAGAAATTCAAATATAGAAAAAGATAATTTAGGTGATTCATGGATGTTCTAGAGGCATGTCGAGAGGAGATGGAGTTTAGACGTCTGAGCCCAAAAACTAGGGTCACATATCTGCTTTTTATCAGGCATTTCTTAAAGAGGCATCCTGATCCTAAGAAGATATCAAAGAAGGACATCAGATTGTTTTTGGAGAGATATAAGAATAGTCCAGGCAACACCATAAATGTTGTGCATGCCGCCTTAAGGTTCATGATGGTCGAAGTCCTGCATAAGAATATGAATCTAGGATTAAGGTATGCGAAGAGACCGAAGAGGCTGCCAACATGCCTGACAAAAGAAGAGGTCAGAAGAATAATCGATGCCATAAATAATCCTAAACAGAAACTGATTATCTCATTGATGTATGGTGCAGGATTGAGAGTGTCAGAAGTGGTGAGGTTAAGGCCTGAAGATATTGATTTACAAAATTTTATAGGTTATGTGAGGAATGGGAAGGGTGGAAAGGATAGGATGTTCATACTGCCAAAATCAGTATCTGAAGAATTAAAGAATTATTTTGGGGCCCATTACCTATTTATGGGGAATAAGGGGGCACATTATAGTATGCGAAGCGTACAGGAGATAATAAAGAGAGCATGTAGAGATTCTGGAGTCAAAAAAGATGTGCATCCGCATACATTCAGGCATTCATTCGCTACGCACTTGATTGAGGATGGTTATGGTATTACGGCTGTGCAATCATTGCTTGGACATATAAGTGTTGAGACGACAATGGTTTATTTACATACAGCAAGAACAAGCATCAATGTTAAAAGCCCGCTGGATGATCAATGATTTTATTTTCTAATTACAATTTCACTTTCATGAAATCATATGCGACTTCTACGTTCTCGAATACGTCGCGAGCATCTTCCAATACCTCGCCCGGTGTCTTGTATCTTTGAGAAAGATGTGTAAGAATTAACTTTTTCACGTTCGTGTTAGACGCGAGCAATGCTGCTTGTTTCGCTGTCAGATGCTTGTTGTTCTCTGCTTTCTCCTCAATGTCCGATGCATATGATGCCTCACAAATAAGCAGGTCGACATCTTCTGCAGTCAATGTCGCTCCGGGGCATAATCCCGTATCCAAGACTATCCCTATCTTTTTTCCTTTCTTTATTGTTGATACCATGTCTGGTGTAATTGTCTTGCCATTCAATTCGACATCGACTCCTCGTTGTATCTTCCCTATCAAAGGTCCTTCAGTCAATCCCATTGCGGTAGCTTTCTTCATGTCAATCTTACGAGCATCCTTCTCTACAAACCTGTATCCTAGGCAAGGTATTCCGTGGTCAAGCGCTGCTGCCTCTATATAGAATTCTTCCCTGTCAAGAACCAGCAATCGCTCATTTTTCTTAGGATTTATCTCATGCACTTCCATCACGAGCTTATTGTCGAATATGCATGTCTGCAATAAATGCTCTATCCTCTTCTCTGTCTCTCTAGGCCCGAATATGATTAATTTTTTCCTATCCTCATTCTGTGCATTCTGATTTCCAAGGGTCTGTATCAATCCAATCAATCCTGAGACGTGATCGCCATGCCAATGAGATATGAAAACATGAGTAACTTTATTCCTGTTTATGCCTGCTATATTCATCTGTCTCTGCGTGCCTTCTCCGCAGTCGAATAATAATCCGTAAGTGTCATAACTAAGAAAGATTCCCGTCACGTTTCTCTCTTTTGTAGGCACCATGCATGATGTCCCTAAGAATGTCAGTTCCATATTTTCACAAGATTATAGAATCGCAGGAGGTTTATAAATTTTAAGTGTCTTAATCAAACCCATTTGGTTTCCAGAACGTAAGTACGTGCTTAGAAAAATCTTTTTTTGAATGGAACTCTGTCGGGATGCTTATTGCAAAGAAATCATTTCCCATATAATACTTTGGCGAATTTCCCATCTGATAGCTTATTATTTTGTAATTATGTGATTCGTTCAACGGTATCATTATTTTGCTATTTTCCAGCATTATCTCCACTCCTTCTCCGAATTTAATGAACGGCAACAATATCTCTCTAGCTAATGATGTCAGGCCGGATCTTTTGATGTGTCTGATATCTTTAACTTCTTGTATCGGCCAGTACTGCCACCCATGCTCATTTTTTGTGTAATGTATCACTTTCTTATCTTTAAGTTCAGATAGTGTTTTCAATCCTGCGTCCAGATCATATTCGGTCAGTGGTAGAACGACCCGTGATATCTTTTCTTCTAGATCCCTGTTGTTCAGGCCAACGTACAACAACTCATTCATGTTGTCAGTATTTCGCAGTAGTATATAAATTTTTCTTAATGCGGCATCAGGATAAGACCAAACATTTAAAAACCATATCTCATATCTTTTATCATGCCAGAGGATATAGTAGAAACGGACTTGACAAAGCTTAAAGTGAAGGACATCATAATAGATAGCAAACCGAGAAAAGAGAAAGTCAAGGCAGTATTTGCGAATGAGCGTGTTATTGCAGATTCCTCCGATGAGACTAGAGAGCTTTATAATCAATCAAGGTATGGTACACTTCTTGAGTCAGGGAAGCTTCAATTGTCATTGCTTGAAGCGTTATATCTGCTTGAGAAGAACAAGTTAGAGTTGAAGGATTCACGCAACAAATCATTGAATTTCGAATCATTGCTGAAGAAAGCCACCAAGTTAGAGCCGAATTTCTATATACGATATTGTGTATTCAAAGATATGCGTAATAGGGGTTATATAATAAAGACTGCATTGAAGTTCGGTGCAGACTTCAGGGTATATGACAGGGGTGTCAAGCCAGGGGAGGATCACGCACGATGGATAATCTATCCTGTACATGAAGGCAGCACATTAACATGGTATGAGTTCGCAGCAAAGAACAGGGTCGCTCATTCTACAAAGAAGCGATTGATGATGGGAATAGTCGATGATGAAGGAGACGTTACATATTATGAGATAAAATGGTTAAAACCTTAATTTAAGACTGTTTATTCTTTTTCTTCGATTGTTGTTTTTAATAGATAATTTGTTTTTAACCTATTCTTATTATATTTTTTTTGAATCCTTATGATTATTTTTTTGCCTTTCGATTTACGCACATGCCATACTTACATAGTAAGTATGTCAAGAATATAATTAGATACTTACATTGTAAGTATTGATTTATCTGGCGGTTTTGTCTCACGATTCTTGACAAATTATTTAAATCATTACAATTCTTTAGTAGTATGCTACAAAATATTCCTAAAGAAAAGATACTTGAAGTCGTGAAGCAAGGACCAACAATACCTAGCAAGATAGTCAAAGTGGTCGGCGGGGACACGATGTTGATAGGAGCCATACTCTCTGGCATGATAAGCACCGGAGAGATAAGGTATTCTTCATTGAAGGTCGGGGGAAGCCCGATATATTACATTCCTGAACATGAAGCGCGGCTTGAAGAGTTCATGCAATACCTGAATGATAAGGACCAGAAGAATGCTCGTATATTAAAGGAAGAGAAAGTCATGCAAGAATCGAGATTGGATCCTTTGACAAGAGTCTCAATGAAGACGATAAAGGATTTTGCGAAGCCGTTCGAATCAGGAAATAAGCTATTCTATAGATATTTTCTTGTAGAAAAAGAAGAGGCAGAAAGACTCGCATCTGAAATCAACAAACAGGATGAGAAGAGTGCAAAATACGTCATTTTAGATGAAGACTCTTCACAGACAGACAAGGCCATAGCCATACATCAGGCAGTAACTCCTGAACCGCTCCCAGCAAAAAATGCTTTAGATCCTGAGAAGATAGTATCCCCGCAGTCGAAACCAGAGGTAATGGTTGAAACTCCGCACGAGCATAAACGCGAGACTATGCATGAGACAAGACATGTCAAGCATCATGACGTTCCGCACACCCATGAAAGCAAGAAGGATTTCTTTGAGAAGATAAAAGAATATGTTCACAACAAAGGCCTTGACATCATCAGCAAGGAGAAGATAAAGAAGACCGAATATTCATTAGTGCTGAAGAACCATGATTCTAACGAATACATATATTGTGTTGCGAAAGACAAGAAGACGGTCAATGAAGGAGACCTTTCAACCGCATTCGTGTTCTCGCATCAGAAAAGGATGCCGTGCATATTCTTGATGACTGGGCATCTGACTAAGAAAGCTGAAATGATGAAGGAGAAAGAGTTCAAAGAAATGACTATAGAAATATTATAATCAGTATACGCTATTTTTTCAAGCACCGTCAAGGCTTATCAACTCAGACGAAGCTTTTATCTCTTTCTCGCATCGCTCTAGCGTTGAATTCATATAATTATACCATTTCTTTATCCCTAAAAACATCAATCCTAAAGAGAGGGCGTCCATAACATAATTAGTTATTCCGCTCGTCTTCTTAGAATAGTATTGTCCTACCAGGCCCACACCGATGCCTACGGTCTGTGTCGCTGATTCTATCTTGCTTATGTGAGAGTCGAATATGTTCTCTATATCCGCGCCGCCAGATATGGTGGGATCCTTGTTCAATTCATCCATCATATAATTCAATCTCAAGATGTTGTTTATCCTCTCGAAGCCTACAGCGTTCCATATCTTCAATCCTTCTTCAGCGACGTACCATGAAAGGAGCAATTCTTTCGGCACCTGCAGATTGCTCGACGCAAGATAGGCTAGAGGATATTTTCCTAAGAATATACCTGTATCAATGAGTATATTTTTTTCAAGATCACGCTTTACATCGCTTATGGTCTCTAAGTATTCTCCCTTCGAAGGCTCTTTGATGACTTTTCTTATCTTGTCGGAGAGTTCTTTCCTCAATTCAGGCAATGTCTTTCCTGCAAATCCCCCGGATATCTTTCCAATAGTCTTCTCTACATCAATATTTGGTTTTAGAAGTTTTTTTGTATCCAAAAATGTTATGTACTGTTTGATAAGGTCCCTTATTGCAGAATAATTTATCGGCTCTATCTCTTTCAAAGTATTCTTGAATTTCTCATCAGGTATCTTCCAAGAATCTATCTCCTCATTGAACTTGTTCTTGTCCTCGATTAAAAGCCTCTCTAGCTTTGATATCCTTGTCGGTGCAGAGAACTTGTTCTGTGTCAAACCGTATTTTGGTGCGATGTCTTTCGTCAATTCGAGAAGCCTTTCCCATGCGACCACATCCCTTCTCTCAATAATCTGGTTTATAGTGTTCCTTGGAGAATCCTGCAATGATGCGTATCTTGCCTGAGGCAATCGTGATGTTATTTTAGTGGCTTTTTTTGAGAATCCTTTCTCTGCACTGATTTCTATGAATGATGCTCCTCCTCCTGCAAGGATATACCATGCGTCTTCATCGAAATTATTTATCACTCTTGCGGCAGTCGTAGTGTTGAGTATGGTCTCTGAAAGCACATCTATTATCCTGAATTCAACCCTCGCTTTAAGTTCGGGCATTATGTTATATAGCTTCTTTAGAGGGATTGATTTTGTCCCGTATATTATCCCTGACAAGAATGAATGGAGTTCTGTCTCAGAATTTATCTTCTGGGTATAGCTCAACAGAGGTTTTTCTCCGATTAATGTTTTCTTCTTGAAACGGAACTCATATTTAGAATTTTCAGGACATAAATATGGTTCTCCCCTATCTGTAAGAGTCGCAATGACTCCATCATATACGGGCCTTTTTATCTTAAGGTTCAATTCTCTTGGCACGTGGTTTGATGTGAGCGATATTATGTTGTCGTATTTACCTGCAGGTTCGATATGTCCTATGCTGTAATCACGCGCATTGAGGAATCTTGTTATTTCGTATATGACTATTTCGTCGCTCGTTTTTTGATATTCTGACATTCTATATCCCTTTGGGGAGTAGTATACGTAACAAACTCTTTTTTAATGTTTTTATTTTAAGATAGTGAATTTGATTTTTGCGACAAGAAAATATATAAACACTCTTTCTATTCAGTAATCATGAACGTATTCAATCCATGGCAAGTTGAAGGAGATATAGATTACCAGAAACTGATGAAGGATTTCGGCGTAGAGGAATTGAAAGACCTAGATTCACTTCCAGAAGCATTCAAGGAAAATGTCCTTTTCAGGAGAAAGACAATATTTGCTCATAGAGGATTTGGACAGATAATAAGCTCTGTACATAATAAGAAACCGTTCATCATGATGACTGGTTTGATGCCTACAGGAAAATTCCATATAGGACATATGCTCGTGGCGCAGCAGATGATATTCTATCAGGGCCTCGGTGCAAAACTCTATATTGCTGTTGCAGACATAGAGGCATATAATGCGCGTAACCAATCACTTGAAGAATCAAGGAAAATCGCAATAGAGCAGTACATAAAGAATTACATTGCGCTCGGGTTGAAGCCAGAAAATCTTGAGATATATTTCCAGAGCAACAGGAGCAAGCATCAGGAAAAGGCAAATTCATATTATAGGCTTCAGAATATCCTTGCAAGACATGCAACATTCAATGAATTCCGTGCAGTCTACGGGGAGATATCGCCAGGGAAGATGCTTTCGGCGCTTCTTCAGGCAGCAGATATGCTGCATCCACAGTTGAAAGAATTCGAAGGGCCGATACCTGTTGTTGTTCCGGTGGGAATAGATCAGGACCCTCACATAAGACTTGCGAGGGATGTAGCATCGAGATGCAAAGAGTTTCAATTCAAGGAATTATGCTCGACATATCACCTGTTCATGCCAGGATTATCTGGCGGGAAGATGTCAAGCTCAGACCCTAATTCGTACATAGCATTGACTGACACTCCAAAGGAAGCAGAGAAAAAGATAAAGAAATACGCATTCTCTGGAGGCAGAGATACTTTGGAAGCGCACAGGAAATATGGTGGCAATCCAGATATCGACGTATCTTTTCAATACTTGAAATACTTCTTCGAGCCAGATGACAAGAGACTTTCTGAAATCTATCAAGATTATAAATCAGGAAAGATGTTGAGCGGTGAATTGAAACAGATTCTAATAGATAAGATGTCTGCATTCCTCGAGCATCATCAGAAAGAGCTTGAGAAAGCGGAAAGATATGTAGAGAGGTATGTGTAATTTTTTCGAGTGATTCTCATGGGCACTAAGATAACTGAATTATTGGAGAGCAAGGAGCTGTCTATCGATGATTTGAAAGGGAAGACTATTGTTGTGGATGCTTTCAATCAGTTGTACATGTTCCTGGCGTCAATTAGGCAACCTGACGGCTCGCTCCTCAAGGACAGTCAAGGGAATGTCACTAGTCATCTCAACGGCCTCTTTTACCGATTCACAAAACTTATGCAGCATGATATAAAATTCATTTTCGTTTTTGATGGAAAACCTCCAGACCTTAAGCTGAAAGAGCGTGCAAGACGTGCAGAATTGAAGAATGAGGCAGAAAAGAAGTATGAAGAGGCCAGGGAGAAGGAAGATCTGGATGAGATGAAGAAGTATGCTGCAAGGACTTCTAAGCTGACAAAAGACATGATTGCTGATGCCAAAGAATTGATTGATGCATTAGGGATGTGTATAGTTCAAGCGCCATCAGAGGGAGAGGCACAGGCAGCATTGATAGTTAAGAACAGGCAGGCTTATGCTTCATTGAGCCAGGATGCTGACTCTCTCATTTTTGGATGTCCTCTAGTTGTTAAGAACTTGACACTTTCTGGGAGGAGGAAACAGGCAGGGAAATTGAATTATGACGTAATTACTCCAGAATTGATTAGTTTGTCTGACACTCTGAAAAATCTTGATGTTACTTTAGATCAACTGATTATTATCGCGATGCTCACAGGCACAGATTACAATATCGGCGGGATAAAAGGCATCGGTCACAAGACTGCACTGAAACTAGTGAAGGAATACGGCCATAAAGAATCAGACTTCGACAGGTTGTTCAAAGACAAGGGATGGGATGAACATTTCGATTATGATTGGAAAGACGTATTCAATATAATAAAGGACACAGAGACGACAGATGATTATAAGATTGTGTTCAAAGAGGTCGATGATGAGAAAGTTGTAGACGTCCTATGCAAGAAGCATGATTTCTCAGAAGAGCGAGTGAGGAAAATCCTCGAGCCACTCCATGCAAGGCCTAAATCACAGAAAGGATTAGGAGAATGGTTCTAGCGCTTACGTTATTTAATTGATTCTTTTAAATTTATAAAGGCTGACTGTGTCCTAAAATCATGCTAGCATTGAAGGTTCCCTTGAAGGATGCTGAGAAGTGGAAAACTTATCTTTTAGATACAGATGGATTCGACACTAGGTTCAGGTTCAAGAAGGACAAGAATTTCATATACTTTCCTGTAAAGAGGAAATTCGAAGTGTTGAAAGGGAATGTTGATTTTGTGGAAATGGATTTAGATAAGGTAAAGACCTCTGGAACTTTGAAAGAGAACCTTTCTGGAAAATTATCTAAAGAAGAGATGGATTTCGTAAAGACTGCACATGACATAATAGGAAATATTGCAATCCTTGAGATACCTAAAGATTTGGAGCATCACGAGAGATTGATTGCAGAGACTCTTCTCAAAACAAACAAGAATGTGAAGACTGTGTTGAAGAAAGCGGCGATACATGGAGGAGTTTTCAGGACTCAGAAGATGGAATATCTTGCAGGAATAAAAACTAAAGAGACGCTTTACAAAGAGAACGGGACAGTCATGAAGCTTGATGTAGAGAAAGTCTACTTTTCAATAAGATTGGGTAATGAACGGAAGAGGATAATGAAACAAGTAAAAGCAGGAGAAGAGATTCTTGTCATGTTCTCTGGCGCAGCACCGTATCCTGTCGTCTTATCGAAAAACACGAAGGCAAAATCTATTTTAGGGATAGAGATAAACCCTGATGGACACAAATATGGTCTTGAAAACATAAAATTGAACAAGTGCAAGAATGTAGAATTGATATGCGGCGATGTCCATGATGTTGTTCCAGAATTGAAAAAGAAAAACATGAAATTCGACAGGATAATCATGCCGCTTCCGAAGACTGCTGACGAATTCCTTGACGACGCGCTTTCAGTTTCAAAAAAAGGAACGATAGTCCACTTCTATGATTTTTTGGATGATAAAAGCTTTGACGAGGCAAAGAAGAAGATAGCGGATGCATGCAAAAAGAACAAGATCAAATGCAAGATTCTTGATTTAGTCAGATGCGGTCAGCACGCCCCGCATGTATTCAGGATATGTGTAGATTTCCAGATTGTTTAGCTGCTTTACGCAGATATCTTCTGTGTGCAAGACTAAAACTATATGTTATTATTGAAGGCAACCTAGTAATCATTAGTTTATTATCTCTATATCTTTTTCCTCGGAAGTTGTCTATGGCAGACTTTATAGTGTCCAAATATGCGACTGCAAGATATGCATAAGGGTAATAATCATTTGTATTTATGGGTTTACTGTTGTCGCCAGTGATTGCACCATATCCTTCATTCACAACATAATCTACTATCAAACCACCAATTCCTTGTTGAATTGCACTAAATGGATTGTTCAATGCCTCCGCAACGACACAACCCCATCTATATTCTTTTTTTGTCAATCCCGAATATTTTGTTATCAAGTCTACATTCTCTTCGTGTATTCTCCCTAAACTCATTCCAAGTCCGAACGCGACAAACGCTCTTCCTATCCTGTTCTCTATAGGCATCGGCACAGCTCTTGCTATCTTTGTCGCAAACTTATAAGAATAATTATGATGGTTGACGAGATCTTCATGTATTGCTTCTGTATGTCGTTCTTTTACTTTTTTTATCTCAGGATCCCTGAAATATTTTTTGAGGAATTTTATCCCTTCATAGAATTCTTGGAATTCCTTGACATACTTATTATTAGAATATTCCCTATAATGATTGTTGCTCAATGTCTTGTATTCTGCAATTATCCTCTCAAGTTTCTTTGTCATGGCTGTATGACTCCTATAAAAACTGCTTCTTTATCAGTAATTCTTTTGTAATCTATGGATGTACATTTTATATGGTGTCCATAACATGATGTGTTAACGTGTCGTAATATGTTCTCTATATTTTTTTCGGCAATCGTGTCGTCGAGATGATACATATTTTTCGATATTATTGTGAAATTCGGAGATATCTTTCTTATTACTTTTATGATTGTGTCTGTACTATAAGAAGGGAATAGGAAGAGCATCCCTAATGGCTTCTCGCCTCTCTCATGTGCAAATTCTTTGTCGGTAAAACTTTCTTTTTTCATTACAAGGTCGTGTATGCCGCCATATTTTTCTTCTAATTTTTTCACGTTCTTTTTCATATTGTTTATTGCTGCGCCCGAATAATCTATCCCTGTTGTTTTTGATATGTTTTCTAGACCTAAATGCAGTCCGAGAGTTATTCTTCCATCTTCACATCCCAAATCTAAGAGTTCTATATCTTCTTTTGTATTCAAGTAGTTCTTTATGGATTTGAGGACCTCTTTTTTCATCATCATCATTTCTGGTCTCACATAAGGATACATTCCCGTTTGTTGGATGAAACTCACGAATTCTATTCTCTGCCTTTCATTCTCGGGATTGATGTATTGCTTGTATTTTCTGATGAATTCTTGAAACTTATCTTCTCCAAATCTTTCTATGAGAAATTTGTCGTTATCTTCTTGGGTTGTTATCTTTATATCTTTAGGGGTTATCGTGTTCCAGTATTCTTCTACCCATTCATTAGTGTTTTTTGGTTGCATTTTTTTATCAACAATATTCCCTTTAAAAAAGTTTCTATTTTATTACCACTATTGAGAAGTTAATATTTCTAGTATCTTTATGTATAAAAGTGTGCGCTCGGCAGTTACTTCCGTCAATCATTCCGACTTCGAATCGGTCATCGGGTGTTCACAACCTCATCGCGCACAGTGAATAGAATATATGGATGTTTATAAAATTAACTTCAATCAGCATGAGAACCATCATAAGATATTTATATTACCAAAATTTTCTTGAATAAGGTGAAGTAAATGAAAAGGACACTTTTATTGGCATTTTTAATCACTGCGATGGTCTTTTCTGCATGCAAGACACAGACGCAAGAGATTCCAGAGGGAGCTATATTCCAGTTCGAGACATATGGCGGATTCGTTCCTGCCGAGCGTGCGAAACAAACAATTATAATCAATCCAGAAAAGATAACTTACTTAGTGTATTCAGGAGATAATAAGATTACCGAAACATATCAGAAGAGCATTGTAAAAGAGGAGTATGCTGCATTATTGAAGATGTTCAATGATAAAGAATTCATGGAGATGCAGGATAAATATTCTCCTCCAGAAGTCACCGTTGCGGATGTCGGTAATGCAAAGCTGGCAGTAAATTTCGGCAACACGTCGAAAGTAGTGGTTTTAGAGCCATACTTCCTAGAATATTATCCTGACAATGTGCGATTGGTATTTGAAGCGATGCAGTCATACGTCAACACGATATACGATCTTCCCGAAGAGGAATTGAAAACAATCGCTGAAGAATGGATAAGGAAAGCGCCGACATACTCTTATGATGGAGAGGACCTTAAATTCGTAAAGATTGATGTTTTAGAGACATATCCTGTGACATATGCACTCACATACTCATTCAGGTCTGGAGGTTATGGCGACCGTGGCGAGATAGTTGGCCCGGCAGTGATGTCCAAGCACGACATAATAATCGGGATACAGAAAGGAAAGATAATCGGCGCAATAATAGACGGCAGATGGAATGAGCTTACACAAACCTATTATGAGACGACCATAAAGTTCCAGCCATTGCAATGTGCAAAGACGCCTTGGAGGAAATGGTATGATGCGGGAAACATACAGTTCATCAAGGCCCCTTCAGAAGAAGAATTGGTCATGGCATATTATGGGCAGGTTTACGGGATAACGATCCAGGATTTCAAGATGATTACATCAAGCGACCTCGTTGCCGCAGTATGCGGAAATGATGAATCATATTATTTCACTGCAAAAGTAAGCATTCCCGACAAGGCAAAGATGATGAGCCTTTCATGGAAAGAAATGAAATAATATTTTAAAGAATTTCTTTTGTTTTTTTTACGTTTTTTTAGCCGAACATCTCAATATACTCATTACCGTACTTATCCTCGCCTTTTCGCACTTTGTTTATTGCACTGACAAAATCCTCTTCCTTGACGATCTCTCTGTTATCTCTTATCGCAAAATATCCTGCTTCTGTAACTACTGCCTTTATCTCTGCACCAGATATTTCCTTTGACATCTCATAAACCCTTGACATATTTATCTTCTTATCAAGAGGCATATTCTTCATGTGAATCTTGTATATCTGTTTCATCCCTTCCAAATCCGGATTAGGGACTTCTATGAGCCTGTCGAGCCTTCCAGGACGCAATATTGCCGGATCCAATATGTCTTTCCTGTTTGTACATCCGATTATCTTAACATTGTCCAATGGTTTGAATCCGTCTAACTCAGCAAGCAACTGCATGAATGTCCTCTGCACTTCTCTCTCTCCTGAAGTCCCTAGCTCTATCCTTTTTGCGCATAATGCATCAAGCTCGTCGATGAATACTATCGATGGGGCTTTGGATTTCGCAAGCAGGAATATCTCCTTGATTAGTTTGGCTCCATCTCCGATGAATTTCTGCACCACTTCTGAACCTACTATCTCAATGAATGTTGCATTAGTTGAATTTGCTATGGCTTTTGCCAGCAGAGTTTTTCCAGTGCCTGGTGGCCCATGCAAAAGTATCCCTTTTGGAGGCTGTATGCCTATCTTCTTGAACAGTTCAGGATGCGTCAATGGCAGTTCTATGACTTCTTTTATGTCTTCTATCTGCTCTCTCAACCCGCCTATCTCTTCCCAAGTTATCTTCGGTTTCTCTATTATCACGAATCGTTCAACATCAAAATTTTTTGACACATATATCTTATCGACTATATTAAGGTTCTTCTGTTCTACAAGCACAGAATCTCCTGGCTCTATCTTCACATTCTTTGATACGCTCACATAGAACTTGTTCCCATTAGGTATCTTTATCAGCGCATGATCATTGACTAATTCGGAGACTTCTGCGACCATGAGGCTGGGCGCCTTAAAACGTTCAACTTCTTCTCTCAAAGAATTGACCGCTTCCCGTAATATCCTGTTTTCATCCTCTAGGACGCTGTTTATCTGCTCGGTATAGCTGAAGCTAGCATTGTCCTTAGTGTCTTCTTTTGACTTATCTTTCACACCAGAATTATTGCCCATTTTCAGGAAGGAATAAATGGATATTTATAAATTTTTATGCCAAAGATTCATGCAGCAGCACTATATTTCGCAGATTTATAATCCTTTATAGCATCTTTCAGCTTCTCATATGCATCATTCAAGTTCTCTATGACCCTGTTTATCAGCATGTGCTTATCATTGTCCTTGAGCAGCAAATCTACTATGCCTTTATATGCCGCAACTTGCTCGACTATTTTAAGGAACAATATACGCTGATTCCCTTTAATTTTGCTCATGTGCATCCTGCAGACCTTATCTATCTCTACGAGTGCAGGTTGCTGCTTTGTCTTCATGTAGTCTAATATCTTCTCCTTGTCCCTGAAGTTGGCGATTATGTGCTCATGACCGTTTATTATTATGCTTTCAAGAAGCCTCATCAATATGCTGTCTGTTGTTTCAACCATTTTTTCACTCCTTACCTATAAGATCTGCAGTGCATGCTCCGACTATGGCCGCGAGAAGGACTACTGATACCATCTTGTAGCTCTCCATGAAGTCGTGTCCGAATTTCGGGTAAAATAGATACAATACTAATACTGACATGATTACTGATATGACATATAGTATGATTAACCTTACAGGTATGAACATCAATACTTTAGGATCTTTTATCTTCCTGAAACCCGTAGTGTATATGAACATTATGCCGACGAAAAACGAAAGCACGAAAAGAAGTGTCGACCTCGTGAAGTCCAGGTTTTCAGCTATCTTTATCCCATAGAAGAATGTGTAATGTACGACTAATCCTATGAATGCTCCCACGAATCCTTTGACTATGTCCTTGAAACCTACTTTTCTTAATGGGTGAGTGCCGACCTCTCTCTTTATCTCTTCTTCCAGGCTTTTCAGTTTCAACAGCTCCTCTTCTTCTTTCTTTTCTCTCGATTCTAATCCTTTCTCTATCTTCTTGAGCTCTTTGGTCTCTTTAATCTCTTCTTTTTCTGTCTTTTTCTCTTCCTCTTCCAACATCAATTCTTCTTTCTCTATCTTATGATCTTCTTTCAATAATTTTTTCTGCAAAACAATTATCTGATCTAGCTTAGAATTTATATCTTGCTTCATGAATGGCTTTCTTGCTGTTTTAGGTTTTTTATTCCTGATGTTTCTTTTCTTTGCCATATTCTTCTTCTTATTGTTTTATATTTAAATCTTTTCCTTGAATATATACTCTTCGATATTATATGTCCCCATTACAGGTGCATCTATGAATCCTTGCATTGCAGCGTCGGCAAGCCTTCCGTCTTCCAACCAATAGAATAACCATTCATTCACGTATTCTGGTTCTTTTTGTATGAATCCTGACCCTATATGCTCTAGCCATTCCTTGTTGCTTATCTCGTGTGCGCCTATCGGTGGAGCTATGATTATCGGAAGGCCTAATGCAGTATAGAATGACATCTCACTAGGTTTAGTCCATAATATATCAGTCGTTCTCAACGCTTTATTGAAGTTCTCGAAATATGTCCTCTTATCCATGGCAAAAACTATCTCAAACATCCCGTCTAGACCTAGATGCTTTGCTCTCTTCTCGAAATGCATCTTCAGGTCAAGCTTTGTCCCGACAGATATTATCAGTTTAATCTCCTTATTTTTCATCTTGCTCTTCAATGAATCGAATATCTTGTCAGCTATGTCTGATTGTGCACCCGCCCCGCCTATAGTGAACATCAATGTCAGTGGATGCGTTCCGTATTTTTTTATCTTTTTAATGTCGAAATTCTTATCCAGATGTTCTCTCACCAACGGCGCATATTTCTGGAAGAATATCTTGTTAGGATCGAGATTAACAAGTCTTGAAAGCAAGTCCTTTCTTGCTATCTCTTTGTTTTTTCCGATATTCTCTTTTGGCAAAGGGAATCCTGTCTCGACTATCTTCTCAGGCGTTATTCCGTACTGCAGAAGCCTTTGTGTGACGTGTCTGCACGGACTGAAATATGTTATCGTCGATTCCTTCGGATTATCTGACACCCATATCCTATTTATGTCAGTATCAGTTATTATGCAGTATGTTTTCTTTTTTGCATAGTTGAATGCCATTGCAGGGATGAAGAATGTACAAATTATCGGCATGTCCTCTTTGGAGGTATACTCCACTATGCTTTTGCATAATCCCCTCTTTATTAACGCTTTCAATCTCAAGACGCTGAAGTTTGGCTTGCTCAAGTCCTTAAAGGGAAAGAACGGGCTTATCTTCTGGAACCTGTCATATATGCCGAATGTCATCTTTCCTATAAAAGGAATATTCTTCAACCTAGATACGAATTCATAGAATTCTCTTGACTGCTCCCATAATCTATGGTCCTTTAAAGAGACCATCTTATCACTGTTTGCGGTGATTACTCTCTCAAATGCGATATCCCTCAACGGATATGCTGCTCTCTGATGGCCATAACCCATGTCGACAGAGACTATCCATGCTTTATTTTTTTGGTCTTTTTTCTTCCGGTCCCTCATTGCATCACCTGGAATATGTGGCTTTCTCCAGGTTCGAGGATTATAGAGACCTCTTTCCCTTCACGGACATATCTCTTGTTGGTCAATAAATCTTTGAGGACATATTTCTTTGAGAAATCGATACCTGAACCATCATCAAGATATACTTGCACAAGATCTGCTTTGCTATGGATGTCCATGTTCACGCATACGAGGATTATCTCTTTCTTTTTTCCTTGCTCTTCATATATTCTTAAGAAAGTGAATAGTTGTGCAGCACTGTTTATTCCCTGGCTCGTCTTTAAATAAATATATCTGCCTTTCTGCAATGCCTTATGACGGTTCCTTATGCTGTTTATCTTGACTATGTATTTTTTCAAGTCCTTGTCTGATTCCCAGTCAATGCTGCTGTATGAGAAAAGGTTTACTGGCTGCCATTCCAGTTTCTCAAAACCATTGAATATCATCGGTATTCCAGGGACTGTCGCCGTTATTGCCCATCTGCTCTTGTTCGCCCTTTCAGACAATATCTGGTTCTCGCTCAATTGACCCAATAATTTTTTTGTATTCCTTATGAAATCATGGCATTCTGGAAATATGAAGAATCTTGAATTCTCCGGGAAATATTTGCCTGAGATGTTATAGATATAGTCGAGATATCCTTTAAGAGTCTCTACATTGTATAGCTTGTTAGAGAAATCTCCGTATACGGCAGTGAATCCTGACTCTAGCAGCTCCGGTATGTCATCGACATATGATTCTGCTATGAAGACGACGTCTCCGGTTATTGAGCCATTCTTCGGATGCTCTCTTTTTGCGAATTCTCTCGCTTCATGTATGCATTCCTTCCAGAAATCTGGAGGCACGCGATATGCTACGTCACATCTGAATCCATCTATTCCCATCATCTTTATCCAATATTTAGGGATGGACTTGAAATATGTGTACATCTCTCTTATCGTCGGGTTCTTAGGCGCGACATTCTCTCCATCAGGAATTCTATAGTTCCAGTTCAACTGTGCAGCATCTTCCCACCAGTATCCATGGTCGAATGGGCACATCGTGAATCTAGCATCGCCCCATGGCTTGCCTTTCTTCGCATCTTCAGGATAAAGATATGGTGCTTCGATGCTTTTTATGTCTTCCTTGTATAGGAACCATTCTGGATGTAGCCTTTGCAATACGAAATCATGGCTTGTGTGATTGAATACTAAATCCATATATACTTTTATTCCCCTTTTGTGTGCTTCCTTGACTAACTCCCTGAATTCTTTCATAGGGTCTGACAATGATGCGTGCGGTCCTTGTGAGTGGTCTCTATCTATTGCCGATTCTGGATCTATCGCCTTGTAATCCCTTATGCTGTATGGACATCCTGGTTGCATGTATGAAGGGAATTGGTCGTGAGGATTATAGTTCCTGTATAGTTCTCCTATGGGATGTATCGGGTTTAGGTAGAGTATCTTTACACCCATATTCTTCAGGTTGTCCAGACGATATTTCAGGTCGTCGAATGTTCCTGAATGTCCGAATTTCGGCTTTCCGCTCTTGCCTATCTCTTTCTGTCCGAAGAATCTTATGAATGCATTATATACTATGCTTTCATCTATATATGCCGGGTCTACATGTATCTCTGAGAAATTTTTCTCATCAGGGCCATGCATCCAATGCCAGTATTCATGCTCATTATGTCTCCACCTGAATGTGGCTTTGAAGAATCCTGTATTGTGGCAATTCATATCGCAGTGATATATGTCATCTTTAAGATGCATCTCGTGTCCATGATATCTTCCTGTCAGATCAGTCCATACTTCGACTATCAAACGGTCATGCTCCAAGTCCTCAGCTAATTTGCATCGAAAGGATATCTTATCTCCAGAAACCTTCTTTATGACTTCTTTTTTCGGATAAGTCCAGAGAAATGTTGACTTTTCAACTAGACTCGTTTCCATCGTACTCATTGCCCACCTCAACACCATTTATGACCCTGTGATTTATATATGTTTTCATAAATTCGTGCGTGCATGGCAAGGTTTAAATACTTGGGAATTATAATATTGGTATGGATGTCGTGCCGGATGCAAGCAGATATGCTGCGAAAATAATATGGAATAATGACCATTTCAGCAAATATCATGCGGAGAATCACGTATTAATCCCTAAATTCTCCTCATACAAGTTCTTTAGAACACCGCAGAATGCAGATTCGGAGTTCGTCGATTCTATAATGACAAAGATATTGTCTTATCACTCTATTGATGATAGGGTTTCTCAATTAATTGTGATGGGTACGAATGAGCTTGTGGAGAATGGTGTGAAGCATGTTTATAATTTTAAGAAAGAGGTTGATAAAAATGACATTTTTTTGCTCGGCATCAACATCTCGCCTTCTTTCATGCATACATACCTTATCACAAAATCTGCCCCAGTTAATTACGAGGCAATATCTGCGGCTCTGACGGAAAATAATCCTCTTAAATTTACTGGAAACGGAAGAGGATTCATGATGATGAAGAAGTCTTTTGATATGCTATATATTAATGAGACCCCTAATTTTCTAGAGTTTGGTTCTGTAAAATTATTTCACTAGTCATTCTCCCCAAAATTATTTAAATAATGTGATCATCTCTTTATAATGGTCAATGCAACTCAGCTTTCTGCATATATTTATTGTCCTAGGAAGCTTTTCATAAGCTCCGTTCTAGAGGTGAAGGAGCCGCCGAAGGAGGCTTTAGTTAAGGGAAAAGTCTGGCACATAACTCATGAATTCATCAACAAGAATGAGAAGGATCTTGTCAAGTCAATAAATTCTGACAGGTATGAGGATATTTTCGATATTTATAGGAGAGGATTCTCTAAATTTTTGCGCAATGCGATAATAATGAACAAGTCTGAACTGAAGCAATTCGACATCAAGATGCTCGACCTATTCAATGAGTACTGGTCTGATTTTGAGGAAGAGGCAAAGGTAAGGGCATTGAATGTTTCGGAATTTGTAAAGGAACATAAGATTTTCGGCGAGGAATTATGGGAGAGACTCACTCCTAAAATAATCTCTGAGCAGTATTTTAAGTCTGAAAAATTGAATATTTCAGGAATAATAGATGTGTTGGAAGTGCATGATATTCCTGCGGAAGAATCTGAAAAATTGTATATTCCTGTAGAATTGAAGACTGGCAAATTTCCGCAGAAAGGCATGTGGGATACCCATAGGATACAGCTTGGCGCGTATCTTCTAATGCTTGAAGACCAGGGAAAGAACGTCTCAGAAGGAGTCTTGCGTTATAGAGGTTCTGATGAGAAACGGATTCTTATGATGAATACGATGCTCAAAGAGGAAGTTCTCGGCGTGGTTTCTGGGGCGCAGAGCGTCCTAGATTCTAAGATGCCCCCAGATTTTACTGATAACAAGAACAAATGCGTAAAATGCTCTTTCAAGGAAATATGCTATGATGAGGCAGAAATGAAGCGCCTGATTGATGGTAAAAAAACATAAATTTATGCTTGCTCCTGCTTAAATTACACTATTCTAGAATAGAAAACTTTATATATAGCGGCCATTTATTTTTATCATCAAAACAAGTACTTTAAAGTACATCGCGTTTAAGGGTGATTGTAATGCCAGAAATGAAAGCTGATCCAAAAAGTATGGAAGAGAAGAAATTTTCAAGACAATTGATAGGAAAGACGGTTATCTCGAAATCAGGAAAGAGATTCGGTGAGGTTGGAGATATTATATTTGAGACAAAGTCAGGTGAACTTATACATGTAGTGTTAGTGAACCCTACGTCATACATAGAGAAGCTAGAGCTTGAGAAGACAAAAGATGGCTCGATACTTGTGCCATTCTCAGCAGTGATGGCTGTAGGAGACTTCGTCGTCCTTGCAGAAGAGGACATAATATAATATTTTTCTATTTTTTATATAATTATTCGATTTTCGTTTTTCTTCCGGCTATTTTTTGTAAAATATTTTAAATAGCACAATACTACATATGATTATGAAGAGGAAAAATGCAATAATAATGTTTATTGCGTGTATCATAATAATTGTTCTTGTCGCAGTTTTTGTTTATTCATATTATTCATTCATCAAATCTCAAGATGAATATTTGATCAATGAGACTTTTACAGTCGCTAATTGGAACCTTCAGATATTCGGCGATAAGAAAGCGAACGATACAGTGATCGTTGATTATTATGCAGAAAAGATAAGCGATTATGATATTGTGTTCCTGCAGGAGATACGTGATAAGGACGGGAGTGCATTTACAGAATTATGTGCGCGTCTCCCAGAATATCGCTGTATAATATCATCAAGGGCCGGCAGGAGTTCATCTAAGGAGCAGTACGGAGTGATATATTTGCAAAAGTTCAATATTTCATTATATGACTATTCTCCTGATGCTTTAGACAGGTGGGAGCGGCCTCCAATACGTGTAACGATACTGTCTAGGAATTATTCTATTGTGGCGTATAATATCCATACGAAGCCAGATGATGCGACTCAAGAGATATATGCCCTGGAAGATTTGATTAAAAATGAAAGAAACCCTGGCAATATCGTGGTTTTGGGCGACTTGAATGCAGACTGCAATTATTATGATGAGGATTATGAGACTGCGTTCGGCAAATTCAACGGATGGTATTGGGTGATTACGAATTCTGATGATACAACAGTAGGAAACAGTGATTGTGCATATGACAGGATAATACTCAATCAAGATGCAAAAAAAGATTATGTCGCTTATGGAATAGAAACAACAGAATATTCCGACCATTATCTCGTCTGGGTAAGGCTTAAAGATTATGATTATGAGAAGGATAAAACATTTAAGGCATACATATCTTATCTAATAAAATGAACAAGAAAGCAAAAGGTTCGAACGCTGAGAGAGACTTGATACATCAATTCTTCGATAGTGGATGGGTAGCTATAAGAAGTGCGGGCTCCGGGAGCATGCAGAACCCAAGTCCCGACATCCTTGCAGGGAACAATCTGCGAAGGCTTGCTATCGAGTGCAAGGCAGTCAATGACACAAAAAAGTATTTCACCAAGAAAGAGATTGATGAATTGGTGTATTTCGCTAACAAATTTGGTGCAGAAGCATGGGTCGCCGTTCGTTTTGACAGGATAGATTGGTTTTTCTTGAATATAGAGGATCTTGAATTGAAGAACAAGAGCTATTTCGTGGATGTAATCATCGCAAAAAGGAAGGGTTTGGATTTCAATACACTTATTGGAAAATAGTTTTGGGTTGATGTACAGTGCTGGAAAATAGCAAAATATTTAAATACCCTGTACGCTAGTTAATAAATTAAGACGTTTTATTAAAAGAGGTGCTAAAATGGCTTTAGATACGGTAATACTGGCGGTTATTATAGGTACATTGGCTGCAATAGTGTACAGCTTGAGAGTTCTTGTTCTATTGGAGAGAAGAATCGCAAGGATGGATGAGAATATAGAGAAGATGACTGGCGTCATCGCAAAACAAGAGCTTCAAGTGCTTGCAGAAGAGAAAAAGATTGAGGCTCAGGAGAGACAGATCCTGGCAAGGAAGAAGAGAAGATAAACTTTATATTTTCTTTCTTAATTTATTCTTTTTATGATTATTCATAAAAGGTAGTTAAATCAATAAATTTATATTCTATTTCCAGATTTTTCCTTTTATGATAATTCATAAGTCTTTTAAGCATGGATGGTTCTATCATTACAGGGTTCATATTCCTAAGACTGAAGAGTTATGCAACCATAAGTTTGATTCTTTAAGGAGATACTTGATTGATGTACGTGAGAATTGTCCTGATGAATACTTCCAGAAAGGCCCTAGAGGATCAGGGTTGCGCATGAACCTCGACTTGGACATAAAGAAAATCAAAGGTCATGAGGTTTCTGGGCTTGCAGCATTAGGCTTAGAAAGCAACAGGTTCAAGACTGCGCATAGCAACGTACAGATGTTCATGCTCCAGAATGATAATAAGACTATAAGCATCGAAGTCCCCATATGGCTTCTTGACAAGGAATTCCCTTCATATACTCATGTCTTTGAGACTTCCGATCCATTGACAGGGCATATTGATGCGCTGCGTATTGAGGATGGGAAGGTCTGGATTTGGGATTACAAGCCTAATGCGGTGAAAGAGAAATATGCGTCTACACAGACTAATTTCTATGCATTGATGTTAAGCAAAAGAACAGGCGTTCCTCTAGAGAATTTCAGATGCGGTTATTTCGATGATAAGGATGCGTTCGTGTTCAAGCCAGAGTTGGTTTCCACCACTCGAAAATCGAAACTTATTTAAATTAGCGGCCTATTGTTTATTATACTATTTATAGAAGGTGATTGATATGTTAAAAATGAAAAAAATATCTGAAGCTTATGATATGAGAGTTTTTACTGATACAGGAGACTACTTTGGAGACGTTGAAGAAGCGATTATACAGAATACGAAGATCTCTGGCTGGAGAGTAAGAGCCACAAAGAATTCATTCTTGAACAAGGTCTTAGGCTCAGCAAAAGGAGTCATTATCCCGCATAATCTTGTGAAGAGCATCGGTGACATAATGATTATAAACAGGTCAGCAATACCGAATGCTCCAGAAGGAAGCGACGAATAGAGTTTATAGGATTTTTTTATCTTTTCTTTATTAATTTGGTTTCTTAAAATAAGCGCCCATACCTACATCTTGTATGAAGTTCCATGCATGCTCATATCCTTTCGGGACCCGTATTCCTGTTATATTAACCCTGTAGAATGTCGTAGAATCAAATCCTGGAAGCTTTTCCATCAGCGTTATATTTCCCTCAAAATTCTTTATGAAACTAGTTATCTCTACATCAAGGTCCGTATGCACGAATATCTTATCAAATTGCGTCGAATCCATAACCATGTCTTTTGAACCCTCTTTCCTGTAAAATTCGTCTAGTAATTGCATTGCTCTGACGTTTCCGTCCGTGTTTAAATACATCGTAGTATTAAGCATCTCTGCCTTGTTGTCTCTGAGGAAATTCACTAATCCGGTGAATTCTTTTCTAGTCATGAGATTGTGGAGTGATTTGATTTTTTGTTTTGACTTGATTCCTATATCTTGTCTGTCAATCAGTTTTAGATGTCTTTCTAATGAATTGTCTTTTATGTAGTTATCTAATCCTGCTATTTTGTCATTCATTATATAAAACGTCGTTGATTCCATTGTCATATTCTAGGTAATAAAGAACAATTTATAAATGTTTTTACCTAAAAGTAATTACTTTGCTACTTATCTTCAGAATCATCCTCATCAGCGACATCATCATCGAATATCTTCGGCTTCTTCTTTTCCATTTTCGGCTCTTTTATGTCTCCATTTGCAGCATCGAACATCGTCTTAAGGCCTGATTCGAGACTTTCGGGGTCAGCAATCATGCTGTGAACATAAGGATTTATGAGCCATTTATCATTATGCTTAAGGTTAACAAAAAGCATGCTGAAATCCTTTATCTTGGATATCTTGCCCCAATTCTTTATCAAGAAATCAAAATTTTCCTTAGAATTCAAGCACACAATGACTCTGCTTCCTGTTCCATTGAGCACTTTTTCATCCAGTATTGGATATATGTGATGCTTGACTGCCTTATCCTTGAACTTCACATCGATAAGATCATTCTTCTCATCAACCTTCAATGAAACTATCTTCCTAAGTGTCAAATCTCTATTCTTAAGATAATTCTCTGACCATTCAAGCAATTCGTTCATGCTTTTGCCTCATACAACTAGTTTTTATTGTTTTTGGTATTGTGCAATCATCAATACTATGTGTGGTGTCAAGAATGCGAACAAGTATATGCCTGCGATCAAGTAAGGATTATGTCTTAGTGGAAGCATTGTTCTAGCGCTGAATTCTATAGATGCATTGCTTATCAATGCAAAATTGATTATCCCGCTGAATATTAATGCGAACAGCAATCCTCCCAAAGGTTGTTTCTCTGTTCGTCTTATGTCTGCTATGAGTATGCTGAAGAATACTCCGAATGCGAAACCGAACACCGTCACTATGAATATTATGAATGTTCCTTGGAATGCGAAAAGGAAAGGTATTAAGAATGTTGAGCATACAGCATTCCCGACAATCAAGAGGAACAACAATGCCCAATATATGGTCTTGTCAAGGAATTTCGCACCGATATGTTTCTTGTTCTCTGCCTCCTCAATAATTGAAGAAGCATGTTCAATCTCCCTAGTGCTCCATCCCTTCCTAAGAAGATCAAGCTTATTTATCTGCATAAACACCTCTTTACTGATTTAATCACAGAAATACTATTTAAAGCTTTTCAGTTAAACACCTAATCTAGCGCCGTCTCTTCTATCTTCTCTTCAGCGCCAGACTCTACAGTTGTCAATTTGAGGTAATCCATTGTTAAAGGTTCAACATCAGAATTCACAAGCGCATTCCATTTCTCAAAATCTATCCATGTAAACCATTTTCCATCAATATTGAACTTCTTTTTTGCAAGCATCCACACTCTTGAAGGCCTATGTTCTGAGACCATCTCATAATCAGGCAAATGCTTAATCAATTCCTTTGTGAATGCCGTGACTTCATCATGCAATGGCATGTTCTCTCTTTTCAATCTAAGTCTTGAAGCGCCTACGTGCATGTATGCCTTGACTTCAATAAAATCAGGGTTTCCTTTCATTA
Source organism: uncultured Methanosarcinales archaeon (assembly GCA_964545585.1). Taxonomy (GTDB): domain Archaea; phylum Nanobdellota; class Nanobdellia; order Woesearchaeales; family UBA9642; genus UBA9642. The sequence goes on along the minus strand of CAZJFT010000001.1, from coordinate 25,291 downwards.
TCAATTCTGCATATTTATCGGGCTCTATGTCATTGACAGATTTTATCACAGTTATCCTTATGCATGTGCGCTGCTTCTTCTGGGATAGATAAACCAGGCTTTGATTGAGTCTTTCCCAATAATCATCAAATAATGGCAGGTCTACCTCTTTCAATAATTCCTTGTTCGGAGCATCTAGACTTATATATAGTTGCGTTACCGGCTTCAAATCCCTTATTGCTTCAGGATATTGTGCATTCGTGACAAGGAATGTGCTTATCCCTTCCTTGTTGAACCCTTCAATTATCTCGTTGATTTTTGGATATATTATCGGCTCACCAGTGAGTGATAATGCCACATGTTTGACTGTCTTTGATTTTTGGTATGCCGCTTTTGCATGCTGCATCCCTCCATATCCTTCAAGGAGTTTATGATGTGCTTTTATGCTCTCTTTGAGTATCATTTCAGGTTCATCAACTCCCCATTTCCAGTCCTTACTTACGGGGGCTTTGTATCCTCTCCAGCAGAATGTACATCTATTTGCGCAGCTCATGCTTGTCGTCATCTGCATGCATTGATTGCTCATTATGCCATAGAATTTTAGCTTGTAACATCCACCCTGTCCTTTGATCATGTTCTTTGTCCAGCCGCATACCTTTACTGCAGAATGTTCTCCTATTATCCTATATTGTTGTCTTTCAAGTTCTTCCTTAGCATATTTGTTTAGCATTATTTGATGAAATTGTTGTTTGATTTTAAATTTTGTGCTCAAAAAGTAATACTCAATTATTTATTTTCTATATTGAAAATAATTGTCTTTATTTTTATTTATTTTTTTATACTATGCAAAAATCGCTATTTTTTGACCATTTTTTCCGCACAAATACGCACAAAACAAAACATTTAAATATAAGCTATGACATTAAAATAGATATTGGTATACAAAAGCGTATACCTAGATACACTCCAAATGTGATGATGGTCAGTAACGGGGCCTGAACATTAGAAAAAACAGACATCCATAACAAAAATGAAGACCGAAGTATTTGAAAGAATCACAGTCAGACAGATAGCGACATATTGGATTTCCAACGTCGCATTGTTCAGCGCCCTCTATTATGGGCTATCGTTTGCAGGCGCAACAATAATGCACAATGGTCAGGCATTGACCACAAGCATCGAAGGGCTCGGCAACTCGATATATTTCAGTTTCACTACAGCATTGACATTAGGATATGGAAACATCGCCCCCATCGGAATCGCAAAGGCACTCGCCGTGCTTGAAGCGATAGGAAGCGTAAGCCTAATAGGGCTGTTCATCGGAAAGCTCGTTTCGATGAAGCAAGAGCAGATCCTTGAAGAGATAAAAGAACTGTCCTTTGAGGAAGCGACGCACAAAGTAATAACAGAATTGTACTTGTTCAGGAATCAGTCAAAAGAACTGCAAGAAAAGCTTTCGAAAACGAAAGCAGCAAAAACAGACAAGGCGCTTGCAAAGGAGCTTGACGTTCTGAACCTGACACTGATCGATGCATTGCAGACATTCAATGAATCAAGAATCATGATCCATGACCCCCACAAATCAATGATGCACATGTCATTAATGACTAACAGCATCAACCATTCACTATCAAGGCTTGTTGAATTGTTAGAAGAATTCAACAAAAGAAAAATAGGCTGGAACAAAGAGTCAACAACAACAGCACTAGCAGAAACTACTCGGATGAAAGAGATTTTAATGCAGAGCTTTGAGAGACTGAAATCTGACGAGCAGATAAGCAAGATTGTTGGAGAGAAGTTGGAAGACTTGAATAAGGCCATAGCAGAACTGCAGAAATCAATTCAAAAATGATTGAATGTATTGGCGGTTGATTTCGCACCTTCAAAGTCCAAATGCTTTTGGACAAAAACAGGAGGCCTATGCAAAAAAAGGAAAAGCAGTTATGCAGAAGCTTAGCTACACCCTTATTTACAGTCGTTTTGAATTTAGCGAAGAGACTAACAATTCAACAACACCTTTGATTTAGCCAAAAAAACATGAGATAGATGGCAGAATATTCAAAATCATGTGAATCATGCTAAAGTTCGTTCACTATACGTTCAGAACTTTATCGCTTCGCGCTAAAGTATTCACGCAATCCACCCCTCCAGGCAGAGGATGTTTGGAGGGACCCTCATAGTCACAAGAATTGACAGCGACGACTTAAAGCGACGACAGAAAAAACCATGTAGCAATATACAAGCAATTGTTGAGCAAAAAAAATGTTGGGAGAAGTGACAAAAGCGACATAAAAGCAGCGGCAAAGAAATTACATAATCAAGAACAAGAACGCCAAAATGAATTATCATCTTGAATAAGGATTATATGAAAAGATGGCATTCAAAGTTCTTGAAAAGACAATGCAATTGCCGAAGGAGGAAAGAGAAGACTTAGAGATGGACCATAATCCGATCCGCACAAAAGTGCAAAAGGAAAGGATAAAGTTAGTTCAGAAGAGTAAACCGCCTGCAGAAACATCTAACAGTGTCAAGCAGGAAAAATAAGCAAGTGACTCGCTTGGATAATGGACAAAAAAAGAGATTGGGGCCTGGAATTGGCCTAGGCAGACTTGGGAAAAAGAGTGTTATTGAAATTAAGAATGAACGGTAAACGTATAATTGTTAACTCATAATCAATAGCCTACAACAATTCCAATAATCGTCTCTCCACAGTATTTACGAGGGCAACGGCTTAAAGGAGCAATCAGAAGAGCAGGACATTAATGGTTCGACCTCAAAGGTCTATCGGTAATTGCATTGTATTTTTTTTTAATTCTTGAAAATTAGAAAACGATTTATTATCTAACCTATTCTTTCATGATTTTAGTCATGCTTGTGGCCTTGTCACCGGCCGATAATTTCATCAACCTTACGCCTTGCGTGCTTCTGCCGACTTGTGATATCTGTGAGCATTCTGTCCTTATGAGTATTCCTTTCCTGCTTATCAACATCACTTCATCTTCATCTTTCACAGCAACAACTGCAACCACTTTTCCATTCCTTTCTGAGCATAATATGTTCCTGACGCCTTTTCCGCCTCTTGATATAAGCCTGTACTCCGCTGTTGGTGTCCTCTTTCCATAACCGTTCTCTGTCAATGTAAGGACTTGCTTGTCAGGATCGGCTATTATCATTCCTATGACTTCGTCATCTTTCTCAAGCTTTATTCCTCTGACTCCCTGTGATTGTCTTCCTGTAGGCCTTACGTCCTGTTCATCAAATAATGCTGCCTGACCACCCTTTGTAGCGATCATGATATTCTTCGTTCCATCTGTCATCCTTACATTTATTAGTCTGTCATTATTCTCTGAATCTATATTTATGGCCATTATGCCGCCTTTTCGGGGATTGCTGAATTCTATCAAGTTTGTCTTCTTTATTGTCCCGTTCTTCGTGGCCATGACTAGATAATGCTTATCATCGAATTCCCTTACAGGGATTATCGCATTCACTTTTTCATCGGCATCAAGCTCTAGCAGGTTGACTATTGCCTTGCCCATGGATTGTCTTGATGCGTCAGGTATCTTGTATACTTTCATCCAATGTAATGTTCCTTTGTTCGTTATTATCAATAAATATGAGTGTGTCTTTGCGACGAACACGTCTTCAATGTAGTCTCCTTCTTTCAAATCTGATGCTATTATCCCTCGTCCACCCCTGTTCTGTACCTTATAATACTCTGTAGGGACCCTCTTTACATATCCTGAATGCGTGAGCGTTATGACTACCGGCTCATCAGGTATCAAGTCCTCTACTTCAAAGTCTAATTCTTCATCTGCCACATCGATTATCTTTGTCTTTCTTGAATCATTCTTTGAATATGTACTTATTATCTCGCTCATCTCTGATTTTATTATGTCTCTTATTCTTACTTCTGAATCAAGTATCTCTTTGTATTCCTTTATCTTAACCATCAGATCATTGAATTCATTGTTTATCTTTTCCTGCTCAAGTACAGCAATCCTCTGGAGCTTCATGTCAAGTATTGCTGCCGCCTGCACTTCAGTGAGCGCATATCCTTCTATGAGTCCTTTCTTTGCGTCATCTGCAGACTTGCTCTTCTTTATGAGTGCGACTATGGGATCGATATTCTTGAGAGCTATCCTTAACCCCTCAAGTATGTGTGCTCTCTCCTCTGCCTTCTTGAGGTCATATGCTGTCCTCTTGCGTACTATTGTTATCCTATGATCGAGATAATTGCTCAAATAAGATTTTATGCTCAAAAGCCGCGGTTCATTGTTCACTAGCGCGACGAAGTTTATCCCAAATGTGTCCTGCAATCTTGAATGATTATACAATAAGTTCTTGACTATCTCTGGATTTGCATCCTTCTTCAACTCAATGACTATCCTTACCCCGTCCCTGTCCGATTCATCCCTCAAGTCAGATATCTCTGTTATCTTCTTGTCCCTGACAAGATTCGCTATGTCCTCTACGAGCGTTGCTTTATTGACTTGGTAAGGTATTTCCTTTACAACGAGCCTATTCTTCTCTTTCTTTTTCTCTATATCTATTATAGACCTTATTCGTATTATGCCTTTGCCGTTCTTGTATGCATCGATTATCCCTTTTCTTCCCACAATCTCTGCGCCTGTGGGGAAATCCGGTCCCTTTACAATCTGCGATATCTCTTCAATCGTTATCTCAGGATTGTCTATCAATGCAATTACTGCCTCACATGATTCCCTCAGATTGTGCGGCGGGATATTTGTCGCCATGCCTACCGCAATGCCCGAACTACCATTCACCAATAGATTAGGAAATTTGCTCGGTAAAACTATAGGCTCTTTCAGTGTGCCATCGAAATTCGGCGTGAATTCTACGGTATCTTTATCTATGTCCTGAAGCATCTCATCGCTTATTCGTGAAAGCCTCGCTTCAGTATATCTCATCGCTGCAGCATTATCTCCATCTATGGAGCCAAAGTTACCTTGTCCCTGGACAAGAGGATATCTTAATGAGAAATCCTGTGCCATCCTTACAAGAGAGTCATATACTGCACTGTCTCCATGAGGATGATACTTACCGAGGACCTCTCCAACGATTCTTGCACACTTCTTGAATGGTTTATTGTACGTGTTGCTCAACTCATTCATCGCATAAAGTATTCTTCTATGCACCGGCTTAAGGCCGTCTTTTACGTCAGGGAGTGCTCTTCCGACTATTACAGACATGGCATAATCTAAATATGATTTCTTCATCTCATCTTCAATAGGCTGAGCTATTATCTTAGAATTGCCATTATTTCCATTGTTTACGTTAGGATCCTGCACTATGTTATCGTCGGACATTTTATTTTATTATGCTATTTTTACCTCTTCCCTCTCATCCGCAGAAATAACGCATATTTATAAGTGTTACGGTTGGATTTTCAGGGATTTATAGACGAGAAAATAGTTATTCATGATTTTTCTAGTTTATTTTTCTATTTTAACAATCCTGCTCTTTTCTATGTTAGAATGTATCTTGAAAGTATATCCGCAATAGACGCAGCGTTTGGATTTAGAAGTTATGGCTCCGCTTTTGGGATCGTATTTCATGTCGTGTTTACATTTGGGACATTTTACGATTATCATTTTTTTTAAGTTATTTTAAGTTAATAAATGATTAGTATGGATGGTTTGTGCTTCTCCAAGTATGTTTGCATTTTGTGCATTTGTATATTATTATTTCAGGTTCGTCGGACGGTCCTGTTTGCTGTGTCCCAAAATATGCTTCGCTGTTGCCGCATTTTGGGCATTCTTCTTCTGTTCTTGGAAGACTTTCAAGGCCATCTGTCTCTTTGACATCAATAATTGTATGCTCCTGTTCATGCTCTATCTTTAATGTTGTTGTTCCGCTTTGAGAATATCCGCAACTGCATGATAAAGTTCCATTTTTCGGCTTCAATAATGATTTGCATTTCGGGCAGAATTTCATTGTTTGAGAAATGATGAATGTTTTATTAATTTAATGATTGTTTCTCAAATGCTCCGGTATAGGGTGTCCAGAATATTTCTTCAAGAGATTTCGTCCATACATTATCCGCGCGTAGCATTCTGCTGTCAGTTCAGCATCCTCAAGAGCATTATGCTCTCCACGTTCATAATCGATGCCGCAGAATTTTATGATTGCAGATAGGGTTATGGCGCTTTCATTGTCTTTTATAAAAAGGCTTCCTGTTGTCTCGAGAAACTTCAAGCTCGCGATGCTGTGTATGTCGAAGGCCCTCCATGCAAGGATATCTGGAAGATTATATTTGCTTAATTTACATCTTATGAATGCATGGTCAAATTGCGGATTATGGCACAAGAAATTCTTTATCTGTACTGTTTCCATCCATTTGATGAATTTCTCGATCATCTCTTTCTGGCTCTGCAATGATTCATCCCTCAATGATTCTTCGTTCGCGCCCGTTATAATTATCGCTTGTGGATCTATCTCATCATCGTCGTCAATCCTGCATGTCTCCAAGAAATAATTATTAGGGTTATCAGTGTCTATCGCACCTATCTGGAATATGCCGTGCTTGAGAAAATCTCCTCCACTGGATTCGATATCTACAGATATCATTTCTTCTCCATCTTTTCTCTTACTCTGAGAAGTTCATCACGGAATTTCTTTTCAAGCTGCTTCTTTGTCAATGATTTAGGTCTTTTATTGTCTTCTTGGGTTGCTTCCGCGTAATTTTTGGGATTCTCCTTTTCCGAAGATTCTGGTACCTCTTCATTTTTAGGAACCGCTATTATTGTCTCCTCTATTATCGTGACTTCCCTCTTAGGACTTGGCATCTCTTCCTCAAAAATCGCAGTCTTCTGCTTGACTTCCTGTATTTTTCCTTCCATCATATCAAGAAATTGTCTTTGCTGCTCTTTTTCTTCATCTGTCTCTGTCCATTTCTTAACTTCTATATGCTCTATCTTCTTCTCAATATCAATATTCTCAGGGACTTTGATGTCTTCTTCAAGCGTCTTCTGCTCCTCTTTTATGGGCACCTTGACCTCTTCGAATATGCTCTTGAGATTCCCATGATCTATCTCGAAGTAATTGTAGAACTTGTCTGTCGTTTTCAGTACATAGCTTCTCCCTTTCTTGTCTTTGGTGACAAATCCCGCTTCTTCCAATACATCTATATGGTCATAGCATTTGTTTCCTCTTATCCTGACGATCTCGGATTGATATATAGGCGACTTCCATGCTATGACTGCCAATGTTTCCATGACTGATTTAGGCAATTCAGTGTCAGCGACTATTTTTCTTACTATTGAAAGATATTTCTCCCTCACATTTATCTTCCAGCTGTTTCCTTCTTGGAATATTGCAAGCGCAGAATCTTTTTTTTCATAATCTTCTCTTAAGTTCTCCAACACTCTCTTCAGTCGTCTTTTGTCTACGCCGCAGAGTTCAGATATCATCGATTCATCAATATATTTTCCGTGTGCAAAAAGGAGCGCTTCGACCTTATTTTTTTCATCATTTATATCCTCTTCAGTTTTTATAATTGTTTTTTTTCCTGATTTTGCTTTTACTGGCTCAGGCGATATTTTTTCAACATCTTCAACAAGAGGTTCTTCTTCTATTTTATCCTCTATAAGGGTTTCAATTATCTTTTCTTTTATAGGGAGTGTTTCTTGCTTTATTTCTTCTATCTCAGGTTTCTTAATTTCCCTTTTTTGTTTAATTTTCGGATTTTCAACTATCTTCTTAGAATTTTTTTTCTTTATCGATAGATTCTTACTTTTATTTTTCTTAGAACTCTTCATTTTTTCATATATTTATTACCGTCGACAATTATGCTCTTCTCTTTAACTAACGCATCTATGAATGGTTGTATATGCTCCTTGTCTATCCCTACTTTTGCAGATATCTCTTCAACCGACTTAGGTTCTGTTAATGATAGAACTATGCTGTTCCTTATGGCCCTATTTAGGTTTACTTTCAGCATCTCATTCTCAGAAGTGAAGTTTTTCAATGTGATAGATACTTCATGTAGCTTGGACAGCAGGTCATTATACCAATATGTCAGCTCTTTTTGTGTCAATGTAAAATTTTCTGGCTCTATTATCTCTATGCTTGCAGGAGTCAGGTTGAAACAAAGCAAGTTCAACTTCTCGAAATTTGATACAAGCACGTCCGATTCGAAGAAAGTGCTCCATATTCCTTCATTCTCTTCTGCAGGAGCGAAATATTCGTTCATGAATATATAATTAGGATCTTCTTTTATTGCAGAAATGTATTTTTTCAATGAAGATTCAACGTGCTCTTTAGGGTTCCCGGCCATCTCAAATATTACTTTGCATAATATATGTCCTTTTGCTATAAATTCCTTTATTTCCTTGTCTTTCATACTCTGAAAGAGAGTGATGTTTTTTATAAATCTTTTGGTGTGGTTTTCTTCGCTATAAATAGCTTATATGCTGCATATATCGCAGAACCAGAAATCAGAAATATTGTGCCTATAAGACTATACTTTTTTGTTTCTTCATTCCTTGATTCATACATGACTTTTCCTGTGATGCTGTTGTGGAAGAACTGCGAAATATTTGTTGTCGCGTTTCCTGCTTCTTGTTGTTCTATTTGTCCTGTTTGTCCTTTTTCTATAGGTTCAATTGCAACTATCTTTTCTGTCTTTTCATTTTGTAATCCGTCATAATCCGTATCTTTGCATTCAATCACATATCCTTTCTCCTCTATGAAGCCTAATCCTTCAGTGATTATCCTATATTGTCCGCAATCTCCTATTAATATAGGGATGTCGATGGTCATTCCGGAATATTTTTCTAAACTTATCTTAATCGGCGTTATTGCGTTCCTGTCTTTCCCATTTTTTATTGCTGTATTTATGATATATTTCCTGTCGTTTCCGCGATATGCTTCAATTTTCAGGATATCTTCATCTATATTTGTCTTCAATTGCGATTCCTTTTCTGCATCTTTATCAGAATAGTATTTTTCGCATTTTTCGCACTCTTTTTCTTTATATTCCAGATTCTTTATAACTATCATATCCTCTGCAGTTTCATTCAGGATGTTTGCCTCCCCATAATCACAAGTGATGTTTATTATTCGATTCTTGAATACTGCCGCAATCGTCCTCTCATTCGTGTTCGGAGTGTATGTCTTCTCATTTAAGTTGTTCGTCTGGACTTTGTTCTTCAATATGTTCCCGTATACGTCTTCAATCCAGTATTCTATATAGAATTCCTTTTTTTGTGCAGGTGTCACGTTCAGAGTGTTATAGAACTTTATAGTGTCCTTATTATAATATATTCCTTTTTCCTCCTTTATCTTCAACCCTATTGTTACATTGCATTTCTCTTCTTTACCTGTAGAATTAGTTATTATCATGTTGCCTGTATCGTTATTTGTGCTACTGTTTATGGTTTCATTTGTCGTAATGTTAATTGTCAGGTTTATGGTGTCGTTCATCGTCTGATCGACTGTCTGGTTAATTGTGATGTTTATTGTCTGGTTATCTGTTTGATTGTTTGTCTGATTGATGCTCATGTTCAAAATTATATGGTATCCTGGAGTCGGCACCATATGCACCCATTCGTCCTGCATTGTTATGGACATGCCTTCTATGTTTTCCATATTTGTGTAATTCACGTAATCTACGATTGTGTTATTATATGTGATTGCAATGAATTCACCTGTGTTGCTGAGAGTGAACGAGCTTTCATAAATTAAGGAGCTAACATTATAATCATCCAAGAACAGGCCGCAATCGTCACATATTATCGTATTATTGCATATGCCTTCAGAATAACGTATTATATTGTGATTTATGTTATTCTCCAGAAGCTTATACTCTTCTAAGTTCTCGCATCCAGGATTTGAAAGCTCGATCCACTCCCTGCCTGTATCACTGCCTTGGGGATTGTACATTATTTCTGTGAATTGCAATGAATTGGCCGCATATATCGTTGTCAAGAAGATTATGCCCCAGAGTATTTTCTTTAATGTCTTTTTGATTTTATTTCTTGATTTTATGCTAAATGTCTTTTTCATGGATGGATTATTCAGAAGGAATTAAAATTGATATCTATGCAGATTTCGGAAATCCTGCGGAGAAGTCGAAATTCGTGTCCTTCAATTAAAAACGCCAGGTATTTTTTTCCGACAGGAAATACACTTGCCGTCAATTATGCCTATAACTCTCACTTGACGATCCCTGATTATGAGAAGATTGTCGCAATTATTACAATATGTGTTGTCATAGTTGCCGATATTACCTATATAGACATGGCCTATCCCGCTCTTCATCGCGACCTTTTTTGCGTTATATAGTGTTTTTTCAGGCGTGATCTCTTTTTCTGAGGCTTTATAATATGGGAAAAATCTTGAGAGGTGTAATGGGGTGTCCTTTAAGTTTTTATTAATCCAAAGACACATCTCTTGTATGTCTGATTCTTCATCGTTCAATCCAGGTATTATTAGATTCGTAACTTCCAGCCATGTCCCGCTTCTCTTTATAGTCTTGAGGTTCTTCAGTATGGGCTCAAGTTTTGCATTCGCATACTCTTTGTAGAATTTTTCATTAAACCCTTTCAAGTCTATGTTTGCAGCATCGACGTATCTCGAGAGTTTTTTCAGAGGCGCGTCATTTATGAATCCGTTGCTCACGATGACATTCTTCATCTTTCTTTTCTTTGCAAGCTTTGCAATGTCTATCATGTATTCGTAGAATATTGTAGGCTCATTGTATGTATATGCTATCATATTTGTATCATTATTTTCTGCTTCTTCAACAATCTTTTCAGGTTCGACATATGGGAAGTCTCTCATAGGTCCTTTGCTGATGTCATAGTTTTGACATCCTTTACAAAATAGGTTGCATCCTAATGTTCCAACGGACAGTATGTCGGATCCCGGATAGAAATGGTATAATGGCTTCTTTTCCACAGGATCTATGTGTATCGCGCATGGCCTTCCATATACCGTGCTGTAGAGTTTCCCGCCATTATTTGTTCTAGTCCCGCATAGACCTTTTTTATCTATTCCTATATTGCAGTTATGCGGGCATAATTTGCATTGAACGATATTGTTTTTTCCAGTTTTTCTGAAGAATTCTTTAACTTCGTGCATCATTGATGTATGTTTTTCTTGAATAAAAATTTTCCGTCAGAAAACATTCGGACAGAAATCTTCACTATTATACAATAATAAGAAAACTTTTAATAGTCTTTAAAAGTATTATTCTCTGAGGTAGTTCATATTAAAGTCGTAAAAAAGGGGTGTTTATGGGATTATTTAGTTTCTTGAAGAAGAAAGATTCATCTGTCCCTACTGTGCAGTCTCCGGATCTGAGTAGTTTGAACACTGATCTGCCGAACGTAGATGGTTCGAATTTAAATGAGTTGACGCTTCCTTCGTTGGATGATTATCCACAAGATTCTTCTTCACGAGAGCCTGTCGCTGTCCCTTCACCTGTTGAAGATTATTCGTTGCCTTCTGACAATGCACCTCAAGCAGGAGGATATCATGATCATGCATTACATTCTATGCCAGAAGACCTTTCAACAGATATAAACCAATTATTCTTATCCGACCCTGAATGGAAGGAGCCGGACTGGGAGCATTACGAGCCATACTATGAGGAGGAGATTGAGCCTCCGACAATGGAAGATTTCGGTATAACTCCCCCGCGGCCAGCAGTTATGGCCGGGCCGATAACTTTGCCAGAAGCCCCATCGGGAAATTATTCTGGAAAATCATTTGATGTGCCCGAATTTGATGATGTAGAATTGCCTGAGCATCATGTTCCTGACGATGTCCCTTATGATGTTTTCGTCAAGGGCACGGATTATAGCAAGGTATTCTCGGAAATGGAGGATGTGAAGAAGATACTTGTCATGCAGGATGAGAAGATGCTCCAGGTTCTTGAGACGTTCAAGCAAGAGGATTTAACTATCAATTCATGTAAAGATAATATGGAATTTCTTTACAAGAAGATGCTTATGATAGACAAAAAGGTGTTCGCTTAAAGGTGATATTATGCAAAACGTACCCGTATTCGTGAAGATTGACAATTATAAGGAAGTCCTTGATATAATAGATGTCATGAAGAAGAAATTGAAGGAGACGAAGCAGGAATTGGCAAGGATAAAAGAGTTGAAGACACAAGAGGACCAGGAATTGCAGGAATGGGAGAAGAACGTCAATGAGATATCGAAGAGGCTTGCATTCATAGACAGTGCATTCTTCGATAATGACTAGGTGTTGTTTGAAGATGGCGGCAAAAAAGAAAGTTTCAAGGGATGAAGAGTCTTATTATGTCTCTGTAAAGAGTCCTTTAGATACAAGAAGACATCTTCTAGAATCCACTAAGAAGAGCTTGGTCAGTCTTCAGAACTATCATAAGTTGTTGCTGATAAGGCAGGAGAAGCTGAAGCATCTAGAAGGTCTTAAGCAATCAATAAAAGAGCTTTCTTATTTGAACAATAGGCTATCCCAAAAATTGCCTGACTATAATACAGAAATAATGAGCTCTTTCAAGAGAAACAAGCAGGTCGAGAAGAAGGTTCCTAAGAAGGCCGTTAAACAGGCAGAGAAACACGCGCCAGACCATGAAGGCAAACACGAGCAGCATTCAGAACTTCATAAGCTTGAAGCATCGCTTGCAGCAATAGAGTCAAAGCTGCGTGGACTGGAATAATCTCTTAAAGACTGTTTCCGAAAAATATTTTAAGTAAGTCGTTCTTTTTTGTTTTATGGATTACATGTGGTTATTGTTTGCATTATTGTCAGCAGTTTTCGCAGCATTAGTTGCATTGTTTGGTAAAATAGGATTGCAAGGGATAGATACTAATACGGCCACTGCTATCCGCGCAGTAATAATGGCACTTTTCTTGATTGGTGTGATTTTGGTCCAGGGTAAATTCAAGGATATCTCTCCGATATTGCAGAACAGCAAAGCATTGTTGTTCATTGTTTTGAGCGGTATTGCAGGCGCGTTGTCTTGGTTGTTTTATTTCGTCGCTATAAAGATGGGTGAAGTGTCAAAGGTTGTTCCTATTGATAGGCTCAGTGTTGTTTTTGCGCTCATACTCGCGCTTATATTTCTAGGCGAGCATATCTCTCTAAAAGTAGGTATCGGCGCAGCATTGATTACTGCTGGCGCGATATTGATCGCTCTAGGTTGAGCGCGTAGTATAATTGCGTCAGGATAAGTTTTATAAATCCTTGTTTAATTCTTCTGTTCATGCGGGGGTTCCAGAGTGGCCAAATGGGACAGACTCAAGCACTCTGAGGCAAATGCCTATCCGCTATTCGCATATGGATAGTTGAGATATCTGTTGGCTTAGTGCCTTCGTGGGTTCGAATCCGTAATAGACGGCGAATGTCCTACCCCCCGCATTTTTCTTAATACGGCTTATTTGTAACTACTCTTCAATAATCACAAACTTTTTAAAGAGACGGGTATCCTAAACGATACTTATAGCACACTTGTGCTTATTGGAGGGATTATAATGAATAACAATGGATTTGCAAGAGAATCGACAGAAATAGTAAATTCTATAGCTGGAGTGATATTAGCTGATAAAACGAGAATTTCACTAAATAAGTTTCCTTTTTTGAAAGAAAATCTGACTATGATTATGGATGAATCATTTAACAGAATCACAGTAGGAAATCCGGGATATATTGCCGGATTAGCAGATATACGTGGAAAGGATTATTTAATGTTAAACTATGCTGGGTCAGAATTATTTGTAGATTTGAGTATGGGTGTAGGTTTACCTAAAAGGAGATTAACAAAATTAGACAAAATCTTCAAAGACAACGATATAGGTTATGGGATAAAGCTTGTGCCAAAAAATCATGATTCAGTCCCGTATGCATTGAGCAATGTTGTTTCAAGTGCAGATCTATTGAATAATACCAATATTTCAGACAATGACATATTCGGTCCAAGAGAACAGGTGAAATTCAAGGTCAACGAGCATAATTATGCAAAACCGAACAAAGATAGTTATGATCTTGTTATGTCGCCTTTCAACAAAAACTAGGATAAATTTTTAAACCTTTTTCTTATTCTTTTATGAATTAGGAAAGTTGTTAAATAGGATTAGGTAAAAGCAACATAATAAATAAATAAAAAAAATATAAAATACAAAGTAATTACGATATAGTAATTGAGAGGAAAAAATGATAGAAATAATGCCCGTAGGGGGCTATAGAGAAGTAGGAAAGAACTGCACAGCAGTCAAGGTTGATGATGAAGTGATAATTCTCGATATGGGATTGCACCTGCAGAATTACATAAATTATACGCAAGACGACGATGATGTCGATCTTTCTTTGAAGACATTGACGGAATTGGAGGCGGTGCCAGACATACGTGTCATGAAGGATTGGGTTCCTAAGGTGAAAGCGATATGCATAAGTCATGCACATCTTGATCACGTTGGAGCAGCGCCGTTCCTTGCGCCAGAATTCGATTGTCCGATACATGGGACACCTTACACAATAGAGGTGTTGAAGGTCTTGCTTGAGGACAAGGAGATACGAGTCCCTAACAAGCTTATCGCACATGATGTGAATAGCATATTCAAGGTATCTGAAAATATCAAGATAGAATTCATAAGCATCACGCATTCAGTGATACATACGGCGATGGTCGTGATACATACAAAGTATGGGAAAGTCGTGTATGCGAATGATTTCAAGCTTGACAACCAACCAACTTTAGGTAGCAAGTCGAATCTTGGAAGGATGTCACAGTTGAAGGATGTGAAAGTCATGATAATGGATTCATTGTATGCCGGGAAGCCAATAAAGACTCCTTCTGAATCTGTGGCGAAGGAGCTTCTCAGGGAAGTGATGATATCCACCAACAGTAAGGGAAAAGCCATGATTGTAAGTACATTTTCAAGCCATCTTGCAAGGTTGAAAAGTATAATGGAATTTGCGAAACAATTGAACAGGAAAGTCGTCTTCTTAGGGAGAAGTCTTGAGAAGTATGTGCGCGCAGGAGAGAACATAAAAGTGATAGAGTTTTCAAAAACTGGGAAGATAATAAAATATAGGCAGCAAGTGCAAGATTTCCTTAAGAAGTGCAAGAAGCCAGAAGATTATGTTTTCATAGTCACAGGACATCAAGGAGAGCCTAAATCCGTGCTTGCAAGGATGATATTCAACAATTATTTCAAGTTCAGGAAGGAAGACATAGTCATATTCTCATGCACGATAATCCCTGGAGAGGAAAACATAAAGAACAGGGAAAAGATGGAAGCAGAGTTGAAGAAGAAAAAAGTTAGGATATTCCGTGACATCCATGTGTCAGGACATGGCGCTAGAGAGGATGCAAGGGATCTGATAAATATCATCAATCCGAAAAATCTAATCCCCACACATTCTGAGATAGCGACTGCAGAGCAATTCCTGGAGCTTGCAGAAGAATTAGGCTATAGGGAGAACAAGAACGTATTCCTATTGAAGAATGGCCATAGGATACAGTTGAAATGATGTTTTTACATATTTTTTTTACATATTTTTACATTTTTTTGCATAAATTTTATAAATGATTTCTGCCGTTAGTTGATACTAGGAATTACAATATACTTCCATAACTGGAAATGACATGGTGACCGATACATTCGTGATGTCAGACATTACAACGGAAAAGAAGCCTAGAACGTTAGAAAAAATACTTCTTTATGATAAAATAATACAGTACCCTGATGTTCCGTACATACAATACTTAGATAGTTATAAGACTGATTTTGTCTTTGTGAATGATTTTCCGAAAGTGATGAAGGCCATGTCTGAAAAGATGGATAAGCAAGATTTTAGGGAGATGCTGAAATGTGCAATACGGACAAATCTTAAGCTATATAATGATGGCGAGTTATTAGATCCTGCTGCAAAACGGATTATTAAGGAGCAATGGCACGGGTATATGCTTAATAATTTCTTTGGAGAAGATGCAGATAAGTACATAATCAGAGGCGATTCGTTCAGAGGTGATACGCCTATATTGGACATAAAAAATGCGTTGCAGAACAATGTCGAACTTTGCACCAGATCATTATCAAAAGTTAAGTCAGATGTCGATTATAGGATGACCAAAGAACGGAATTTCATGCAATGGTTGATGGATTACAATAAATATTTTGCCTTGTCAAAACGATATGCTTGATTTAGCAATCATTTCAATCTCTTCAATTCTTTGACTTCTTCTTCTATTATCCTGAATCCTCTCTGCCAGAATTGTTCAGAAGTTATGTCTATACCTATCTCTGCAAGCATTTCCTTAGGACTTCTTGATCCACCGCTTTCAAGAATTCTCACGTATTTGTCTATGAATTCTTTCCCATTGCCTGTCTTCTGCGCTCTCTTGTATATATCATATAATGCTAGGACAAGTAGGTTGCCGAATGCATATGAATAGCAATAGAATGGATACTCGTGTATGTGTGGTATATAGTTCCATTCGTTCTTGAATGGTTCCGGTATTTTCATGGTGCCGAATTGCTCCTTCAGCAGTTCTAGATATTCTTTATCAAGATTCTCTAATTGTATGCCTTTTATTATGTTATCATGTGCGAACATCTCAAATATCACGAAGTATGCCTGCCTGTTTATGGATGCATATTGGTTGTCTAGGAGATTCATGAGTATGTATTTCTTCTCTTCATTGTTTTTTGATTCTTTCAGTATCCTGTCTGCAAGTATCATCTCTGAAAATATTGATGCGGTCTCGCATAATGGAAGAGGTGCATGTTGTATAAGATTTGGTTGTTTCATGCTCAACACGTCATGTATCCCGTGGCCGAACTCGTGTGCTAGCGTGAACATGTCGCGCATGTCATCGGTATGGTTCAACAGTATGTATGGCAGATGCTTGTTTGTTATCATGCTGCAGAATGCCCCTCCACGCTTGTTCTTCTGCGGATGGCTATGGACGTGTTTAGTGTCAAATATGGATTTTGCTGCATCATAGAATCGCTTATCAAATTGTTTTAATGTTTCCAGGACATATTTTTTGCTATACTCATAATCATACTTCTTGAGTTTCATGGTGTAAGGTGCATAGAGGTGGTATCTTGAGAGCTTGAATTGTTCACCCTTCTTCAGATTCTTGTTTATCATTGAATGCTTGAGCTTGAAATATTCCTGGAACACCTTATTGTTTTTCCTTATGACATTGAGCAGTGCTTCTATGGTTTTATCATCTAAGTCATTGCTAAGGTTCCTTGAGCTTATTGATGATGAATACTTCCTTATGTTTACGTCCTCATTATACCAATCCAGAACGATATTCCTGTATATCTCTGACAATTCTGACTTGTGGTCCGCATACCTTTCAAGAAGCATCCTATATGCTTTTTCTCTCGTCTTCGCATCAGGATCCCTACACTTTGCACGTAGCTCTTCTTCACCTATCTTCTTGCCGTCGAACTCATATTCAAAACTGCTCGTTATATGCTCGTATATGTCGAAGAATCCTGAGGATGCGATGTTCTTCAGGTTTATTATCCTCTCAGTGTCTTCTGATAATGTATGGTCTTTCAATACCCTTATCCTCTCAAGGTAATGCTTGAATGTCACGAGTTTTTTTGAGTTGATGAATGTGTTCGCTCTTTTATCATCCAATTTCATGAACCATAAAGAAAAAAACATCGTCTCATTGCCTAATTCTGTTCCGAGCTGCTTGAGCATTGACAGTTTTGCTGTCGCCTCATTGTCTTTGGTGTTCTCATAGAACCTCAACGAGTAATATGATTCCACACGCATCATGTCCTCTGTGATTTTTTCCTTAAGAAGAATAATTTCAAGCAACTTGTTTTCGTCTAATGAGTCTAGTTGCCCCTTGTATCTCTTGAACTTTTCTACGTCAGATTTTATGGTAGTTATTATATTGTTGATGTTTTCTTTCCCTATTATGTCCTTGAGGTTCCAGATGTCTTTCATATATTTTTGTTTTATGTTTTTGTTTAAAAAATTTGTTAAAGCCAGTCTCTTCTCCTGCAATTAAATATTATTTACTTTATAGTAGATACTTTAGTTAATTTTTTAAATAGTATTCATATTCATGCATATGGGGGGTTTAATGGATTCATATATATTAGACATAAAACCTGTCGGTCATGAAGGCCAAAAGGTCTTAGTTGAGTATTTTGATACAGACACATATGAACTGAAGACTAAGATTGATGATTTCTGGAGGATAACCGTAACCAGGGAATTGATCCCATCAAAACATAATATCGCTCCTCAAGAATTAGTTTCTAAACTCAGAAAAAAATATCCTGATAATTCATTCCAGGCATTGCCGTACGGCAAACTAAAAAATAATTCTGCGAATGAATCATTTGATCTTCCTGAAGATTCCAACAGTTCATTCATAGTGTGGCATAGGGGCAACAGAGAAGATGCAAAAAACCTAGAATTCTTCGTCAAAAACAAACAGATATTCTTCAGGAATCCTGAAAAAAAATACAAAGCAAGAACTTATGAGTCCTTTCAATTAGAAGAACTATGCAAGATACAAGATGACTTGTCGAATATTCCTGAAATAGACTATGAAGATGTGACTTTCAACTTCACGAATTTAGAATTATTGTGCACTAATGACGTGTTGAAGAAGCTCGACAGGAAAAAATTCCGTATAAATGTATACACTTCTAAGGTTTTCTCTTCTGAAAAAGAGTTCGACAAATTCTATTATATGACTAGAGGCAAAATAAGCCGTGACGCCCTGCTCAAGAACAATATAGACATAAAAACAAAGATAGAGTTCGCCGACAAGAAAGGCAGGAAACAGTTCTACATGAAAGTGACTTCGACACTAGATGATCAAGTGGATGCACAACTTAAATCACTTTCGTTATATCCTAAGATCGAAAAAGATGCTCGAGGAAAAACTCAAGAGGTGGATGCCACAAAATTATTGTACGATCCTTTGCTCCTGAATAGGGCTTCGCAGCAGTTGAGGGATTTTTTCCCCATACATTCAACTTTCAATCCGAATTTTAAACTTAAGATGCAGCCGAACTATAGGATATTCCCATTCCTTTACCTGAAAAACGTGAATTATGGCGTCAATATAGATACTGCATTGATGCATTGCAAGAAATTCTATGAGCAGAATTCTGCAGTCATAGACTTAGAGGTCGTCGATTTCGTAAAAGGAGAGATACCTTCAGGAAGAGTGTTCATGGCAACATTGAAATCGCAGACTGAAGACAAAATCTATATAACAAAAGAAGCATGGAATAATAAAGAATATGCGGATAAGATAAAAGATAGGTTCTCTAACGTGAATTTTGAGCTTGTAGATGACGAGATAGAGCTGATAGCCAAGCTCAATATAGATGCATCAAAATACTATAAGATAATAGGCCATAATTTCAGGGAATTCGATCATACACATCTGAAGAAATACAATTCACCATCACAATCATATGCTGCTGGTCTCATATCTGAGAAGGAGCTGTCAAGAGTCAAGGAAGTGCGGAAGAAGTATGGGTTGAAGAAGCTATGGGATCGCTCTCTTGAAGATATACTTGACACGAAAGAATATGTGAGACGAAGAGTTGATATATTGTCAGACCATAAGCTTGCCACATTTGCTGGATTCACGAAGAGCATAGATTATGATGAGATGCGTGAATTGATAAAATCAGGAACATATGACGGATTAGAAAAAGTTGTCGATTACACAGTCAATGACGGAGTCAAGAATTGGGAATTCGCGCTCAGGATGATAGAGAACTCGATTGTCGAAAGTTTTGCAGTGAACAAGCCCCTGGATTCTGTGTTCAATTCAGATCCCATAAAGAACTTCTATGATGCCGGAAAAAGAAGATATTTCATGAAGATGAACACATTGAGAGACAGGCATGAGATGAGTCCTAAGAGACATCTGAAGAAATTGAAGTCAAGGCTTAGGCCAGATGAAGTATTGAAGGAGAAGATAGTAGATATCGAGCAGAAATTCGGCAAAGGAGAGGGCGCATTATATTATCCTAACATATTCATAGAATCTTTCAAGCCCATAATAAATTCTGATCCGGTACTAAGGTTCATCTATGACAGGATGATGGCTGAGAAGAATATTGTATTGAAGACTGATCTGATATGGAAGCTCGCGTCTGCACTATTAGTGCCTATAGATAAGGCAAAGGATTGCATGGAGATGGCAGGGTTGGAATTCGGAAAAAGATACCTTCTCGCAGATATGTACCAGAGTTTATTGGAGCCATATCCTTCCGATCAAAGAAGAATGTATTTCAGCAAGGTATTGCGTGAAGGAAAGTCAGAGAGAGATGTCTCTAATACCAGTTTCATATTCAACCAAGAATATCTAGGGAGAGTCACTTGGCGATATGTTAATAATCTGATATATGATGAATCCATACTCCAGATAAACAACACATATGCTGAACTCTTAGAGAAATTCTCTAAATACAAGTTTGATGCACGATCAAAGAGCTATGTTATAAGCACCATACCTGAAGGAGAATATCCCGGATATTTCTTGGGCAACATGCGTTACATAAACCTGAAGAATGATTGGGTAGTCGGGAAGATAGGTGATGAGGAGATATATCTTAATGTTAAGAAGTATAAGGAAAAGAAGAATCAGGCAGAAGCCATGATGGCGGGGCTCGTACACACTTTTTTGAGTGGCAATACTATAAATAGGACTGAATGGCTCAACAATGTGTATTCGTTGCCATTCGATGACCAGAAGAATCCTAAGAACAGGGAATTCATAAAAAGGATATTGGATGTCGATCCGATGAAAAGCAAGGGCATGCTGAGTTTGTTTGATTAAATTTTTAAACTCTTAAGCTTTCACGTATATATACATAAACTATGGTTGGGGTGTATTAATATGAAACTAGTATTGGCTGAAACGAAACTTATCAAGGAACCTATAACGATAATAAACGACCTTGTCAATGAGGCAAGGTTCAAGATAAAGAAGGATTCTATAGAGATGATAGCTATGGATCCTGCAAACGTCGCGATGGTCGTTTTCAGGCTGTTGAGCAGCTCATTCGTCGAATACACTGTCAAGGAAGAGACTTCTATCGGCATAAACCTTAATGATTTCAAGCAAGTCCTTAGGAGAGTGAAGACTAATGACAACTTGATGCTTGAATTGTCTGATAATAAGCTGAAGATAACATTGCAGGGCAATAGTGTGAGGACATTCTTCCTTCCTTTGATAGAGCTTGACGAGAAGGAGCAGAAGATTCCAGACTTGAAATTCAAGACAGTCATAAAGTGTCCGTCTGGCATGATAAACGATGCCATTGAGGATGTTGAGATAATCGCTGAATCAGTGAGCTTCCAGGCGGAGGACAAGAAATTTATAGTCGCTGCTGCGGGCGATTCCAAGAAAGCAAGTGTAGAGATAAAAGGTGACGAATCCATATCAATAAAGACTGATGAGAAGGTCAAGTCTAAATATTCTATTGAATATTTGAAGAAGATGATGCAGGCATCTAAGATAAGCGCTCATGTAGAGGTGTCGTTCAACAAGGATTATCCATTGAAGCTTGAATACAAGGAAGTCGACAAGGTACAGATGATGTTCATCCTGGCTCCAAGGATAGAGAACGATTAAATTTTTTTTCTCATATTATATTATTATATAGAAACTTTTAAATATACTCACTTCTAATATACTTTATTCGAGGTGTAAAAATGAAGAAAATATTTATTCTGTTTTTGTTGGTGTTGTTTGTTGCAAGCTTCGTTTATGCTAAGGGCAATGAAACAAATGAATGCACTGTAGATTCTGATTGTGATGCAGATGAGGTCTGTATCGCTGGTGAATGTGAGGATGAAAACGGTTCTGGAAACGATGATGAGTGTACAGTAGACACAGATTGTGATGCTGATGAATTGTGTGTTGCTGGAGAATGCGAGGACTCTGATGACTCAGGCAACGACGATGATGAATGTGTTGTCGATGCAGACTGTGCAGAGGGAAGGTTCTGTATTGATGGTGATTGCGAGGATTTAGATGATTCTGGAAGCGATGATGATGAGTGTTCTTCAGATGCAGACTGTACTGATGGAAGGTTCTGTATTGATGGTGATTGTGAGGATGTTAATGATGATTCTGATGATGACTCTGATGATGATTCAAGCAACAGGACACGATGGATAAAGGATTGCTTAGACGATTCAATGTTGAGGAACATGAATGAGATAGAATTGAAGATTCGCAGGGCGGAGCAGGCAGGAGATTCCGGAAAAGTTGATGAATTGAAAATCAAGATGGAAGAGCTTGCGCTCAGGATAAGAGAAAGGACAGAAGAGTGCAAGAGGTTAAGGACACTTAATCAAGGAGCATTCATAAGTGAAGCCGCTAAATTAAAGGATGGAAGTGCAGCAGGGATAGTTGATTATTATAAGGCAAAGCTTTCAGAGATATCATTAGAGGAAGATGAAGCGCAAAGACTTGAATTGTTGAGGGCTTTAAGGTCTGAGATAGACACAGAGATAAAAACAATAATGGAATCAAAGAGACAGATAAGAAGCGATGACATGGATGAATTGGTTGAAAAGATAGAGGTGAGGGCTGATAAGATAAAGGCTGATGATGTTGAAGTAGATTCAAAGGACAGATCTATATTGACTGAGATAAATGGAAAAGAAGTCGAGATAAAAGTAGTCGAGGGCCAGGTCAAGATAGAAGTTGAAGGTGTTGAGGTAGACACCGGTGCAATAACTATCGAGAATGACACATTGTTCTATAATGGCGTAGCGATAAAGACCCTTCCATCAGATGCATTGGTAAGATATAAGCTTAAGGTAAAGGAGATGAGGCTTGAACAAGAGGAGAACAAGCTTGTCTATAAGGTGAAGTATGAAGAGCAGAGAAAGATATTGGGATTGTTCAAGGCTAAAGCAGAGAGAGAGGCAGAGATTGATGCAGATGATGGGAACAAGATAGATGACAATGGTCCATGGTGGCAGTGGATGTCAACAAGAGACGGTTCTGCAGAGACAGAAGTCGAGACAGAATTGGAAGTCGAGACAGAAACGACAGGATAATCATTTTTTTATTTTATTTATTTTTCTAATTCTCGTTTTTGTCCCAAACTTATGACGACAGAATGGTCTTCTGTTTTGTATTGAAATAGTAAGTTTTATAATTAAATAAGTGCGAATCTTCTAAATCAATAGGGGGCGATAATTATGGGTGGACCTGTGCTAGGAAAAACATTACCAAAACCAAGATTTCCTAAAAATTATGATGTTGATAAGTCTTTGCTTACTGCTGGAAAATATGGGACTGCAGACATGATAGGGATATGGGGTTATGACAAGACATGCGAGTTCAGTTTAAGGATTCAAGCGCAGGCAGCAAAAACACTTTCATACCTGCATCCAGATGTTGTCCCTGAAGAACAAGCCAATGAAATCTATGAAAAAGCATTTCTGAAGTATGTTGATATAAATAGGATAAGAGATATTGAAGAAAAAAAAGGACATGATGTTATTGCAATAAACACTGCACTGGAAGAGGTGTTGAGTCCTCATGCGAAAGAGCATGTCAATAAGGCAAAGACGAGCGCAGACACGACTGAGCCTGCAAAGGCAATTCAAATAAAAAAATCTTTAGAAATCATTATTGATTCTACAGAGAATCTCAGGGATATATTGATAGAAAAAATGCTCGATTGGATAAATGTCCCGCATATGGATAATACACACGGGTATGATGCGTTGCCTACTGTTTCAGCCAGACCATTTGCACATTATGTAGAGATGCTAGAATCCGGATTGAATAATCTGAGATATTTCTATAACAATTCAATAATCGGAAAATGGGCTGATGCTACAGGAAACCATCACTCGGCAAAGTCTTTAGGCATTGATGGAATAAAACTTCAAGAGGAGTATTGTAAAGATTTAGGGATAGGTTTCATGATTGCGCCAGCGCAAGTCCCAGGCCTTGAATTTCAAGCAGACATAATGTATGGAATAACAAGATTGTTCGAAACAATAAACAATTTGGCAAATTATGTCGCTTGGGGAAGAAGTGATGACGTCAATATATTTGTCAATGGAAGTCCGAAGAAACAGAAAGGGTCATCGGCAATGCCTCACAAGGATGCAAAGAACGGAAATCCGGACAAGGAAGAACAGGCAATGTCTGCAAGGAACTACCTTATCGGTAACCTCGTTACTTCAATGATGAATTGTGAGATGCCATATGCGCGGAATCTTGAAGCATCCTCTAATATGCGTATAAATCTCGAGCACGGTTTCAAGTTCTTAGATCACAATATAAGAAGGATGGCTGAAGTGATGTATTGGCTTAATTTGAACGAGGAGAGATCAAAGGAGAGAGTGCTGAGAAGTTTTGGCGTCGTCACTAGTCAACTTGTCATGAATTACTTGACAGATTATAGAAAAGTGAATAATCCCTTGTCAAGAAGCGAAGCGCATGACTTGTTGGGCAAATTGGCAACAGATGCTTGGAAAAATAAACGGCAATTTGTTGATGTATTGTTAGATGCTCCTGAAATAACAAGCAGGTTGCCTGAAGATGTGATACGAGACATCTCTGACCCTTTGAAATATATCGGAGAAAGCAAAAGGATAGTTCAGCTGGTGGCAAATAAGTATTACATGAAAACCACACTTCCATAACCTTTAAATAACCTGTTCATGTAACTGGTTTCATGAAGAATCGTATTGTAGGTTTTATTATAACTGGATTCGCACTCCTTTTAGGGTTCATGGCATGGTTGTATAACCGTGCATTGAATGAGATAGTGAATGAATCATGTTCTCATGGCCCGACATGTCCTATGTGGGATTCTATAGGATTCCAGACGAACATAAGCCTAGCAGTGATTGGTGCAGTAGTTATTGTAGGATTATATTTCATATTCTTTGCAAAAGATGAATCTGAAGTGAGGAAGGAGATTAAGCCGAAGAAGATAGATAAAAGGGTTTATTCTAAGATATTGGCTGATTTGAGCAATGAAGAGAGACATGTAATGAATAGATTGATTGATGCTCAAGGATCATTGTTCCAATCAGACTTAGTAGATGAGAAGCATACAAAAGTCAAAGTGACAAGGATTCTTGATAGGCTAGAAGGCAAAGGTCTTATTGAGCGAAAAAGACGCGGAATGACTAATGTTGTGCTGTTGAAACATTAGAAAATATTAAGTATTAAAGAACTATTATTCTTTGATTGACAAAATTTATAAATATTGGTTGGCAGATAGAATTATATGGATTTGGACTCAAAAATTTCTGTTGTTGCATGGGTTTGTTTAACTATAAATATTATTTTTACAGGTAT